>NZ_BTTW01000010.1 GCF_036245865.1 Corallococcus caeni
TTGCTGTCAGCTTCCTTCACCGCTTGCCGTCCGTGTGTTGCCTGCCGGACTGCTTCTCTTCGGTGGGGGCGCGGCTTCTATCTCTTCGCCGCGTTCGCTGTCAACCCGCTCGTTGACTGCCCTATTTCCTTGTCGGTCCTGCGCTCTCTCCGAAGTGCCTTCCGCGCCAGTGCGCGGGCTTCGAAGCGAGGGGCGCGGCTTGTACCACCACCGCATCCGCGATCAACCATTTTGGTGGCGACCGTCTGCTGCTGTCTGCCCAGTGTTCCGAGCTGCTTCGTTCGGAGCCGTTCGGGCGGGGCGCGGCTTCTACCTCTTCGCCGCGTTCGGGATCAACAACCTTCGTCGATCCTTTTCTTCCCCGTGCTGGCGTCCCGAGGGACCTGAGGCCGTCGGCTCGCTGCGCGGAGGTCCAGTGTCTAACGCTTCGATTCGGCGACGTCAAACCCTTGTTGATCCGGGCCTGATCATTCGTCCCCAACCGCCGGGGATATGGGTACGCCGTTCCAAGGTGTGAACCCCCGGCTCCAGCTTTCTTCTTTCCTCGTCACCTCCCCTGCTCCTCATCCAGCGGGGCGCGCCAGCGTGTCCCGAAGAGCCCGTCTCCGAGGGGAAAGGTGATGTTGAAGTTGTGGCGCCCCATCTTGCTGGGCTCGTGGTGCACCTGATGGTGGCTTCGGAGAAACGAGATGCCGGGCAGCCTGGCGCTCCAATGGTTGCTCGGCAGGTGCGTGGCGAAGTGCACCCACTCGTACGCGAGGTAGTAGCCGAGCGCCGTGGCGATGAAGAGCCAGCCCGCGTTGGGGGAAATCAGCAGGAAGCAGAGCGCTCCCAGCGGCGCGGCGATGGCTCCCAGGAAGAAGAGGAGCAGGACCGGAGGGAAGAGCACCATCTTGAAGTCCCGGGGGGACTCGTAGGTCATCGCCTCGTGGGTGAAGAAGCGGTGGTGCTGGGCGGTGTGCCGTTCGAAGACGAGCCCCAGTCCCCTGGTGCGGTGGTGCATCGGGCCCCGGTGGCCGAGGAACTCGACCGTGTTCGCGAGGGCGATGACCGCGGGGACCCCGAGCAGCTCCCAGAGGCGGGGGGCCTCCACCCGGCTCAGCGCCAGGGCGATTCCCCCCAGACAGACGAGGCTGGTGAAGGCGAAGTGGGCCTGGCCCCGGTAGCCCGGCCCGATGCTCCGGGCCCGGTACTCCTCACGGAAGGCCTGGACCTGACGGGGGACGGGGCGCGTTTCCATGCGCTCGAGCGTAGCGCGCCCCGTCTCTACCGTTCAGCTAGGAGCGCTTCGTCCCCTTGCCTTCCGAGGGCTCTTCCTTCCGGCGTGCGAGCGACTTCTGCAGCTTCTTCATGCGGTCCAGGATGAGGGTCCGCTTCAGGCTGGAGAGGTGGTCCACGAAGACGTGGCCGTCCAGGTGGTCGATTTCGTGCTGGAGCACGTGCGCGAGACGGCCTTCCGCCTCCAGTTCGTGCCACTGGGCCGTCTTGTCCTGGTAGCGGACCTTCACCCGCTCGACGCGGGGGCACTTCTCCCACACGTCCGGCACGGAGAGGCAGCCCTCCTCCAGCTTCACGCTCCCCTCCTTCGACAGCAGCTGGGGGTTCACGATCTCGAACTGGGTGCCGTCCTCCCGGCCGACGATGGCCACGCGCAGGGGGACTCCCACCTGGTTGGCCGCGATGCCGATGCCCTTGGCTTCCGCCATGGCCTCCGACATCTCCTGGAGGAGGGTTTCGAGCGCCGGGCCGAAGTCGGTCACGGGCTGCGTGGACGTGGTGAGAACCTTGTGGGGCCAGATGACGATGTCGCGAGCCATGCGCGCGACTCTGCCATGCGGTTTCCGCCATTGCTCGGCACTTTCCGCGCGCCGGCGCACCCTCCGGGCGGCCCCGAGCGCTCCGCCGGACGGGTCTGATAGACCGTCGACATGCACCCGCACTCCCAGCTCATCACCGACTTCTATTCGGCCTTCCAGCGGCGCGACGCGGACGGAATGGCCGCCTGCTACCACCCCGACGTGGAGTTCAACGACGCCGTGTTCCAGAACCTGCGCTACGCGGGCGTCACCTCCATGTGGCGCATGCTGCTGGAGCGCGGCAAGGACCTGGAGCTCGTCTTCAGCCAGGTCCAGGCCGATGACCGCACCGGCAGCGCCCACTGGGATGCGCGCTACACCTTCAGCCAGACGGGCCGGAAGGTGCTCAACCGCATCGACGCGACCTTCGAGTTCAAGGACGGGAAGATCCTCCGCCACACGGACCGGTTCCCCTTCTGGACCTGGTCGCGGCAGGCGCTGGGGCCCGTGGGCTGGGCGCTCGGGTGGACGCCGCTCTTGCACAACAAGGTGCGCTCCCAGGGCGCCGCGGGGCTGCGCAAGTACATGAAGGAGCGCGGCATCGAGGGGGCTTGAGGGCGGCTCCCGAGGGCCCCCGACTCACTCCTTCACGTCGAGCGTCTTCAGCGTCACGGGCCCCCTGGGGCCCTGGCGCGACAGGGTCGCCTCGCAGCGCACCTGTCCCATCCAGTCCGTGAAGCGCAGTGACGCCGTGCCGTCCGCGTGCAGCCAGAGCGTCGCGTGGCCATGGTTGCCCCGGTCCTGGCGCACGCCCGTCCACTCCGGGAAGCGCGGCCGGGATTCGAAGAAGTGGACCGGTGCCACCGGGGACTCCGGGGCATCCCTCCGCTCGGAGGGGAAGCCCCCGTGGCCCAGGCTGGCGCCGAGGAAGGGCAGGCCGGGTGCCCGGTCGTACAGCGCTCCGGCCTGGGCATCTCCCCAGCACCAGAGGTCCACCCATTCGCGCTCCACGACCAGGGCCCGCAGGTCCTCCGTCACCAGGGGGGCCAGCTGTTTCGCGTCCGGCCCATAGGGCGCGGCGTGGCTCAGCAGGATGTTCATGGCTCCGCGCCGGCGCCCCTCCGACAGGCGCTGCTCCAGCCATTGCAGCAGCGCGGGCTCGCGGTGGCGGCCCGCTTCGAACCAGGCGGTGTCCAGGCCGATGAGCTGGAAGCGCTCCGAGGCGAGGCAGAAGTAGCTGCCCTCCTGCGGGTGACGGGGGCCGGCGCCCCGCCGCTCGTCCAGGTAGCGGAAGTAGGCGCCCGCGCCCGAGCGCATCTCCGGCGGCGCGTTCAGCGTCAGCAGCGCCGTCGTCCCGAGCAGCGGCTCCAGCGGCTGCGCCACGTGCGCGTCGAACTCGCCCTGGCGGCCCGCGTAGAAGACGCCGCCCAGGTGCACCGCGCAGTCCAGGCGCTCGCCGCGCATCACCAACTGCCGGGCGATGTACCGCGAGGGGTATTCGCCCGTGCCGAAGTCCGCGAAGAGCGCGACCTCCACCGGCTGTCCCGGCTCCGGCTCCCGCATGGGATAGACGAAGCGGCTCCTGGCGCCGAAGTGCCAGCGGAACGGGGCCTGCCGCGCCGCCGCGCCCTGCTCCAGCCAGACGGGGCCGCTGAACAACAGCCAGCCTCGCAGGTCCGCCTGGGGCTCGAAGCGCGTGCGCGTGGGGTCGATGGGGATCTCCTCCGTCCTCAGCGGGAAGGTGAAGTCCGCGGGCAGCCCTCCCGTCCCCTGCCGGGCGTGGCGCTCCGTCGCGTCCAGGCGCTCCTGGAACTGGCCCGGGTCCGTGAAGAGCAGCTCGAGCTCGCGCAGCACCTCCACGAACGCGCCCACCGTGACCCTCGCGCCCAGGCCGCTCTCCGTCCAGCGCAGCACGTCCTCCGGTTCACGCAGGAAGGCGGACTTGAGCGCCTCCAGCTCCTCCGGGCCCAGGAGGGGCAGGTCCGTGTCCTCCGGCGGAGGGGCTTCCGGCGCGTCCCGGCCTGTCGCGGGCGGCCGGTAGCCGAGCGATTCGTAGAGCGGCTTCCACCTGCTTTCCATGTGTCCCCCTCGAGATGGCGTCGGATGCCCAGGGACGCATTCTCCCAGGCATCCCCGACATTCCTGTTCACCTGGACGCGCCGGGAGGGGGACCGGCGCACGGGGCTCATCGCTCAGGGGCTGGGGGTGCCCGGGCCTTCCTTCCGGAAGGTGTAGAGCGTGTAGTACGAGCCGGTGGCGAAGCCGGGCAGCTTGAGCGGGTTGAACACGCTGAGGTTGGACAGCATGCCGCCCGCGAAGCCCGGCGGCACCTCCACCAGCTTCAGCGTGCCGCCCGCGAGCACGACGCCCGCCTGGGGCTGGTCGTTGCTCATGAGCGTGCACTCGCCCACCGCGGTGAAGGCGCCCACGGGCAGGAGGAAGCGCGCGTAGAACGGCACCTGCGTGCCCGGGGTGAAGGCCCGGTCCGTCAGCCGGAAGCAGGCCGTCGCCGAGCCCACCCGTTCGTAATTGCCATCGCCCGCGGGCACGTAGAGGCCCGCGCCCAGCTTCACGGTGGGGGCGAAGGGCGCCGCCGCGCACACCGCTTCATCCGGCGGCGTTGCGGCGTCCTCCTGCGAGCGAAAGGCATACACCCACTCGGTGCCGGACTGCAGCCGCACCGTCGCTCCCGCCTGCTCCCGCGTCATGTTCAAACCCATCCTTCAGGACCGCGGGGTTCGTGCTCAGGTCACTGCCAGGACAGCGCGTACTCCGTATCCACAGGCCCCGTCTGCCGGCCCTTCACCTGCACGCCCCGGGCGCCCAGCGCCTCGATGACCGCCTGGAGCACGCCTTCATGGTACGCGGGCGGCATGAAGTCCCGCTTCATCTGGAGCTTGCCCGCGCGGTCGCTGGACCACTCCACGCTGCGGTCGCCGTAGCTCACCGCCGCGCGGTAGCCCGTGGGCAGGTTCGTCACCAGCCGCTTGGGGCTGTCTCCCGCGAGGAGCAGCAGCGTCTTGCCCGCCGCCGACGACAGGAAGTCCGTGGTGGCCTGCGTGCCCATCTTGCGCAACATCGCGTCGAAGCCGCCCAGCTGCGGCCCCATCAGCTGCGCTCCCGTGAAGGACAGCTTCAGGAAGCCCGACACCGGGTAGTTGAAGAAATCCACGAACTTCTTCTCCGGCACCACCGCCAGGCACTTCTCCACCGCGGCGTCGCCGCCGAGGATGCGCACCGCGTTCAGCGCGCCGTTGAAGAACATGCCTCGGGCCGTGTCGTCGGGGGTCGCCAGGACCAGGCGTTTCTCCAGGTCCTGCGCGATGGCCGGATCCAAGCCGGATACTTCCTTGCGCTGCTCACTCATAGAGGGGGAAATCTCCGGGGGGGAGGAGATGAACACCCGTGCGGACTACAGCCGCACGAGCTGGGCCCCATAATGGACGTTGGCGCCCACGGCCGCCACCACCACCAGGTCCCCACTGCCGAGTGCCACACGACCCAGCTCCAGGTCCTCCGCCAGGAGAATCAACATCCCGGCCGCGGACGTGTTGCCAATCCGGTCCACGTTGCAGGCCACGGCCTCCTTGGGCAGGCCCGCGCGGTTCACGAACGAGTCCATCACCCGCTTGTTGGGCTGGTGGAAGTAGTAGCGCTTCACCTGCTCGCGCACGGCGGGGGTGAGCACCGCGTCCAGGCACTTCTGCATGTACTCCGGGTAGCTGCGCGCGACCTTGAAGCCGTCCACCACGAAGGCCATCTCCGACGGGCGCGTGCGACCCGGCTGGTAGGGCAGCTTCAGCATGCCGCCGCCCCGGCGCGACACCAGCTCCGCGTACGCGTTGCCTGAGAAGGAAGAGAGGATGCCCGGGCCGTCCTCCTCCCCCTGCTGCGTGCGCAGCACCACCGCGCCCGCGCCGTCCCCGAAGACATACATGGACAGGTAGGCATTGAGCGCCTTGGGGCGGCCCGGCGTGGGCGGCAGCTCGTCCGTGTAGACCTCCCGGTTGAGCAGCGGCGAGGTGAACGCCGAGGCCACCACCGCCACCGTGCGGAAGCGGCCGCCCTCCATCATCTTGCGCACCAGGTCCAGCACGTAGGGCGTGCCGCCGCAGCCGTCGTCCACCACCAGCGCGAAGGCGTCCTCGCGCAGGCCCAGCCGTTCGTGCAGCGCCATGGCGTCGTGGTTGAAGTGCGGCGCGTCCGGGGTGCACGTCACCACGAACAGCGCGTCCAGCTCCTTGGGGTCCACGCCGCCGCGCGACAGGGCCTGGCGCAGGGACACCTCGCACATGTCCGTGTTCGTCGCCGGGTAGAAGCGCCCCAGCACGTCGTCCGGCGGGGGGATGGCGCGGCCCGTCTCATCGTCGAAGTCCCAGAGGAAGCGGCGCTCCTTGATGCCAATCTTCTCTTCGATGCGGGCGGCCGACCAACCGGGGATGGCCTTGGCGATCCGCTCGTTGGAGATGGTCCTCGTCGGGACGAAGGAACCGGCGCCCACGACACACACCCGTTCGGTCATTTCCATGGCCTCGCGATTTCACAGCCTCGCCGGACGGGATGGATTCCCTGGCACACGTGCATAGAGCACGTTCCAGGCCACTTCCTAAACCCTTGGAAAGACGGAGTTCCTTCACTTGACTGCTTCATGCGTGAAGTACACGCGATGACAGAACAGCCCCTGAAGTGAGAAAAATCCGTGGGATGGGGGACGATTCAAAAGTGAAGCAACCGAAGCGGAATGAACCACACGCGGTGTGTCAATTCACTTTTGGTGAACACCGGAAGCGCTCACGGTGTCTTTCATCTCTTCAAGAAAGTCAACGGCCCGCGGTACCGCAAAGCACCGCGCCCCCTGTCTTGCGTAATGCGGGCCCGATTGGATCTCCCGCGGCTGTCGATTGCCGCGGGGCCAGAGGGTTTCCCTCAGAACGGGATGTTGTCGTCGTCGCCGGGGGGCGGGATGTCGCCGTCGTCCGGCGGGTTGCCGCCGTAGCCGCCGTAGCCACCGCCCCGGCCTCCACCGCCGCCACGCGCGGGCGGTTCACCGCCGCCGCCGCCCTCACCGCGCTGCCGGGCGATCTCCGTCTCGATGGCGGACAGGAGCTGGCGCTCCTTGTCGTGCCACCGGGACTTGCTGGGGTCCGCCAGGGAGCGGCGCGCGCCGTTGGCGTAGAACTCCAGGTCCTGGAGGCTGGCGCCGTAGACGGGGGCGCCCTTGCTGCGGCCGTAGTTGGGGAGGAGCGTGCCGTCGCCGCCCCCTCCTCCGCCACCGCCGGACGGGGCGCCCGAGGCCGCGGGGCGACGGTAGGCCGCCGGGGCCGCCGCGACGGGCGTGGCGCTCATGGACAGCTCACCCAGCTGCAGCGTGAAACCTTCGCCGTTCCTGTACGCCGTGCCCACCCGGACCTGCTCCACCTGACCGTCGGGACGGCGGACCGCGACGGTGACTGGATATTGCTCGCTCATGGGGCCGGGATTCACACCTCCACGGCCTCCATGTCAACCCGAAGGAAGCAGCGCGTGTCGCGCCCGAGGCACGCACGGCGGGCCGCCCTGGGCGACCCGCCACGCGGGGAGGCGCGCGGACGACGTCCTCCGTCAGGTCAGCGACACCATGCCGCCGCTGGAGCCCTTCTTGCGCACCCAGGCCTTGGGCTTGGGCGGAGCGACGGGCGCGGCCGGCTTCGCGGCTTCCTTCAGCGCCTGGCTGCCCGCGCGACCGCGAGGCAGCGTGACGTCCGGGACCGACTGCGGCCGGGCGCCATCCACCCACGCGTCCGGGCGGCGGTCGGTGCGGATGAGCAGGCGCAGCTTCTGGTAGTGCGCCGAGCAGTAGCCCTTGGAGCGGCTCTGGCGCTTGCAACCGATGACGGCGCAGGCCTGGTTGTCTTCCGCGGCGGCGGCCTTCGGCGGGCGGCCCGGGGACTTCGCGGCCGGCATCTTCGCGGCGGGCGCGGCCTTCGCGGCCGGCATCTTCGCGGCGGGCGCGGCCTTCGCGGCAGGCGCGGCCTTCGCGGCCGGGGCGGCCTTCGCGGCGGACTTCGGCGGACGGCCCGGACCGCGGCGGACGGCCGGCTCCGGCGCCAGCGTGGGCGTGCGCACGCCCGCCACGGCACCCAGGCGGCTGGACAGCGGCGCCAGGCGGTCCGTCACCGCGCGCAGCGCGTCCAGCGCATCCAGCCCCTTGGCCATACGGGCCACGGCCTTCTGAACGGGAGCCAGTTGCAGTTGCAACTCGCGACGGACCATGTCGCGGAGTTCGGTCTCAAGTGAAAGTGGGGCCATGTGGGGCAGGATATACACCCATCCGCCGGGTAGGGGATGGAAACATTCCCCAGGATGTTAAAGGAACCAACCATGACTCCGGTTCCCACTCCCGTCCGCTTCCGCGGCACCGACTCCTACCTCACGAGCGAGGGCCTGCAGGCCGCCGTCAACTGCGCCCTCACGCTCCAGCGCCCCCTGCTGGTCAAGGGTGAGCCCGGCACCGGCAAAACACTCCTGGCGGAAGCGATTGCCCAGGGACTGGGATTGAAGCTGCTCACCTGGCACGTGAAGAGCACCACGCGCGCGCAGGACGGCTTGTATGTCTACGACACCGTGCAGCGGCTGTATGACTCGCGCTTCGGGGACGGGGACGTGCGAGACATCCGGCGATACATCCGCCTGGGGCCGCTGGGCGAGGCCTTCGCGTCCCCCGAGCGCGTGGTGTTGCTCATTGACGAGGTGGACAAGGCGGACCTGGAGTTCCCCAACGACCTGCTCCACGAGCTGGATCGGATGCGCTTCCGCATCTCCGAGACGAACGACGAGGTCGTGGCGAAGAACCGCCCCGTCGTGCTCATCACCAGCAACAACGAGAAGGAATTGCCCGACGCGTTCCTGCGCCGGTGCGTGTTCCACTTCATCGACTTCCCGGAGCGCGAGCTCATGCAGCGCATCGTGGACGTGCACCACCCGGGGCTGGACCCGGCGCTGGCGGACCAGGCGCTCAAGGTCTTCTACGAGCTGCGCGCGATGACGCGGCTGCGCAAGCGGCCCTCCACCAGCGAGCTGGTCGACTGGATCTCCGTGCTCAAGGCCAACGGCGTGGTGGAGTTGAAGCTGGAGGAGCAGCTGCCGTTCCTGGGCGCGCTGCTCAAGAAGGAGCAGGACCTGGTGGCGGTGGCCGAGGCCTTCGGGCGCGGCCGGCGGACGCGCGCTTAAGGCGGCACGGGGACCACGCCATGTTCCTGCCGTTCTTCTACGAGCTGCGAAAGCGCGGGGTGAAGGTGGGCGCGCAGGAGGCGCTCGCCCTGGCCGGGGCGCTGAAGGCCGGGCTGCATGACAGCAGCCTGGATGGGTTCTACCACGTGGCTCGCGCGCTCCTGGTGCACTCGGAGACGCAGCTGGATGCCTTTGACCAGGCGTTCCTGTTCCACTTCCAGGGCGTCGCCTCCGAAGCGCTGAAGCTCACCGAGGAGCTGCTGTCCTGGCTGGAGGAGGCCAAGGAGCGCACGGACTTGAGCCCGGAGGAGCTGGCGCTGCTGGAGCAGTGGGACCCGGAAGAGCTGCGCCGGCAGCTGGAGCAGCGGCTGAAGGAGCAGACCGAGCGCCATGACGGCGGCAACCGCTGGGTGGGCACGGGCGGCGCGTCTGCCTTTGGCAACAACGGCGTGGCCCGGCAGGGCGTGCGCGTTGGCGGCACGGGCGGGCGGCAGGGCCAGGCGCTGTGGCAGGCCGGCGCGCGCAAGTACGCGGGCTACCGCGACGACGTGGTGCTGGACACGCGGCAGATGGCGGTGGCGCTGCGCAAGCTGCGGGCCTTCGCGCGCGAGGGCGCGGCGGAGGAGCTGGACGTGGAGGAGAGCATCGCCGCCACCGCGAAGAACGCGGGCGAGCTGGAGGTGGTGACGCGTCCGCCGCGACGTCCCAACACGCGCGTGGTGCTGTGCATGGACGTGGGCGGCTCCATGGACCCGTACGCGCACCTGGTGAGCCGGCTGTTCAGCGTCGCCAGCCAGGCCTCGCACTTCAAGGAGCTGCGGACCTACTACTTCCACAACTGCGTCTACGGGAAGCTGTACGCCACGCCGCAGCTGACGGGCGGCCTCACCGTGCCGGAGCTCACCGCGCAGGTGGGAAGGCATCACAAGCTGGTGATGGTGGGCGACGCGTCCATGGCCCCGTATGAGCTGGGCATCCGCACGGATGCCAATGGCCAGTACCGGCAGGAGGGGCTGGAGGGGCTCACGTGGCTGATGCAACTGGCGCAGCACTTCGAGCGCAACGTGTGGCTCAACCCGGAGCCTCGCGGGTCGTGGCGCACGGGCTCCATCGCGATCATCGCCAACGTGTTCCCCATGTTCGCCCTCACCGTGGAGGGGCTGGGTGAGGCGGTGAACCACCTGACGCGCGGGAAGACGCCCCGCGGGGCGGCGGCGCGGCGGTAATTCCCGGAAAGGTGTGAGCCTGCCCGACCGTCGGTGTGCCTGCCGACGGACGGGCGCGTTTCGTGCGGCGTCCCGGCCCCGGTTACGGCATGGTGCGCCCGCGACGCAGGCTCAGCGCGGGAGGCCGCATGACGACCGAGAAGATCGATACCCAGGCAATCAACACCATCCGCACGCTGTCGATGGACGCGGTGGAGAAGGCCCACTCGGGCCACCCGGGCGCGCCCATGGCGCTGGCTCCCGTGGCCTATCAGCTGTGGCAGCAGGAGCTGCGCTATGACCCGGCCACGCCGAACTGGCCGGACCGCGACCGCTTCATCCTGTCCAACGGCCACGCCTCCATGCTGCTCTACAGCCTGCTGCACCTGGCGGGCGTGAAGCGCGTGAAGGACGCGAAGGTCACGGACGTGCCGGCCGTGTCCCTGGACGACATCCGCAACTTCCGCCAGCTGGACTCCGCCACCCCGGGCCACCCGGAGTACCACTGGACCACCGGCGTGGAGACCACCACCGGCCCCCTGGGCGCGGGCGTCTCCAACAGCGTGGGCATGGCCATCGCCAGCAAGTGGCTGGGCAGCCACTTCAACAAGCCGGGCTTCGACCTGTTCACCCATGACGTCTACGCGCTCTGCGGCGACGGCGACATGATGGAGGGCGTGGCGTCCGAGGCCGCGTCGCTCGCGGGCCACCTCCAGCTGCCCAACCTGTGCTGGATCTACGACAGCAACCACATCTCCATCGACGGCAGCACCGACCTGGCCTTCACGGAGGACGTGGGCCGCCGCTTCGAGGGCTACGGCTGGCGCGTGCTCAAGGTCACCGACGCCAACGACCTGGACGCGCTGTCCAAGGCCTACAAGTCCTTCAAGGACGAGCGCGGCAAGCCCACGCTCATCATCGTCAACTCGTTCATCGGCTACGGGTCGCCCAAGAAGCAGGGCTCCGCCAGCGCCCACGGCGAGCCCTTGGGCGCCGACGAAATCAAGGCCACCAAGAAGGCCTACGGCTGGCCCGAGGACGCGCAGTTCCTGGTGCCCGACGGCGTGCGCGAGCGCTTCCAGGAGCGCATGGGCGCGCGCGGCAAGGCGCTGCACGACGCGTGGGCGAAGTCCTTCGCGGACTACCGCAAGCAGCACCCGGAGCTGGCGCGCGAGCTGGACGCGCTGCTCAAGCGCGAGCTGCCGGAGGGCTGGGACAAGGAGCTGCCCGTGTTCCCCGCGGACGCGAAGGGCATGGCCACCCGTGAGTCCGGCGGCAAGGTGCTCAACGCGCTGGCGAAGAACTACCCGTGGCTCGTCGGCGGCTCCGCGGACCTGAACCCGTCCACGAAGACGTACATCTCCGCGTCCACGTCCATGAAGCCGGGCGAGTACTCGGGGCGCAACATCCACTTCGGCGTGCGCGAGCACGCGATGGGCTCCATCGTCAACGGCCTCAACCTGAGCCACGTGCGCGGCTACAGCGCCACGTTCCTCATCTTCAGTGACTACGAGCGCCCCGCCATGCGCCTGTCGGCGCTGATGGAGATTCCGTCCATCCACATCTTCACGCACGACTCCATTGGCCTGGGCGAGGACGGCCCCACGCACCAGCCGGTGGAGCAGCTGATGTCCCTGCGCGCGGTGCCGGGCAACATCGTGCTGCGCCCCGGTGACGCCAACGAGGTGACGGAGGCGTGGCGCTACATCGCGCAGCAGCAGCACCACCCGGTGGTGCTCGTGCTGTCACGGCAGCCGGTGCCCACGCTGGACCGCGCGAAGTTCGCGCCGGCGTCCGGCGTGGCCAAGGGCGCGTACACGCTGCTGGAGGCGGAGGGCGGAAAGCCGGACGTCATCCTCATCGGCACGGGCACGGAGGTGGCGCTGGTGGTGGAGGCCGCGGAGAAGCTCAAGGCCGAGGGCGTCAAGGCGCGCGTGGTGAGCATGCCGTCGTGGGAGCTGTTCGAGCAGCAGCCCCAGGAGTACCAGGACAGCGTGCTGCCCCCGAACGTGAAGGCTCGCGTGTCCGTGGAGAAGGGCGCGGCGTTCGGCTGGGAGCGCTGGGTGGGGCACACGGGCAGCGTCATCGGCATGCGCAGCTTCGGTGCTTCCGCGCCCATCAAGGCGCTGCAGCAGAAGTTCGGCTTCACCGTGGAGAACGTGGTGAAGGAAGCGCACGCCACCATCGCCAAGGCGAAGAAGCACTGACGGCCCTGTAGAAAATGAAAGGGCCCCGGACCCTCCCCCGAAGGTCCGGGGCACCTCTGTCCCCCCTGCTTCCAATCCCCCCAACTTCAAATCCCCCCCTGCATCAGCTGCACATCAGGCCGCGTAGAACATGGGGCGCGTGCGGGGCGGGTTGCTGACGAACTTCATCTCGTTGATCATCTTCTTGAAGTCCTTCTGGTCGATGCCGACGGAGCCCTGGAAGTTCGCGCGGTTGGCGTACTTCTCGTAGGTGTCCACCACCTTCTTCGCCTCCGGCGTGAGGCGGTCGTAGTTCTGGCGGGCCCACTTCATCGTGTCGATGAACTCGTTGCCGGCCGCCTGGCCGTCCAGGTCCCCCGCGCCCTTCTCGATGGCGGCGGTCAGGTCGTTGCCGGTGATCTTGCCCGGCTTGGCGTCCAGACCCTCCAGCGCGTCACGCATGGAGTTGTCGCTGAAGGTCTTGAAGCCCTCCATCGTCTTGAACATGGCGTCCGCATCCTTCTGCGTGATGCCGCCCGGACCGGCCTTCTTCGCGGCCTCCTGGTAGGTCTTCAGGACGTCGCGGGCCTCGGGCGTGAGGCGGCTCTCGTTCTTGGCGGCCCACTTCTCGAACTCCTTCAGCTCGGAGGTGGAGGAGTGGCCGTCCGTGTCGGAGATGCCGTCCTTGATGGCCTTGGTGAGGTCCTCGCCGGAGATGGGGCCGCTCTGCTTGTCGAGCGCCTCCGTGGCCTTGCGGGCGCTCACGTCACCGGCGCCCACCTTGCGCAGCTCCTTGTTGAGGGCGGCGGTCTCCCTGCCGGTGAGGCCGGAGCGCCCTTCCGCCTGCGCGGCCTTGGCGTGCTTGCGGTAGACGTCCAGCACCTCCTTGGCCTCCGGGGACAGGCGGCTCTCGTTCTTGGAGGCCCACTTCTCGAACTCCTTCAGCTCCGCGCCGGCCGCCTGGCCGTCGTGGTCCGCGGTGCCGCGGGTGATGGCTCGGGCCATGTCCTCGCCGGACACCGTGCCGCCGTGGGTCTTGCTGTCCAGGTGGGCGAGCGACTTCTTCGCGCTGGCGTCACCCACGTCGCGCATCTCCGAGAGCATCTTCTTGAAGTCGTCCTGCGGGATGCCGGACTCGCCGCGCGCCTGGGAGAGCGCCGCGTACTTGCTGTAGATGTCCATCACCTGGCGGGCCTCCGGGGTGAGGCGCTCGCGGTTGTTGGCGGCCCAGTCGGAGACGGCGCGGTACTCACCGGAGGCGGCCTGGCCGTCCAGGTCCCCGACGGCGGCCTCGATGCTGTCCGCGAACTGCTCGGCGCTGATGGGGCCGGAGGTCTGGTTCAGCTTGTTCATCTCCACCATGGCGCCCAGGTCCTTGGGCTGCCAGTTGTCGCGCGACGGGGTGCCCCAGCAGCCGTGGCCGTGCTGGGTGAAGCGGTCACCGACGTGCTGCTGGGCCTTGAGGTCCGCGACCTGCGCCTTCAGGCCCTCCATCTGCGCCTTCATGTTGTTCAGCGTGGCCTTCACCTCCGCGGCCTGCTTCGCGGGGGAGGACGACCCCTTCAGGAGGGCGGCTTCCTTGTGGCCCAGGGCCGACTTGCTGTTCAGGGAGGTGGTGACGGTGGACTTGATGGTGGACATTTTTGATCTCCGGGAGGAGCGGCTTCCTTTGCGGAAGCGGTCATGCCGGGACCTATTGCACGCGTCGTGCCAGCCCTGCCTGGCCACATACCTCAAGGATTCCCTGGGGTTACGCGGCGACGACGCGAAGGCCGGGGTGGTGACAACAGTCACCAGAGGTGATGACAGTCACCAGCCCCCCGGCCCCGGGGTGGTGACCGGAAGCATCACTTCCGGCGCGCGGGACTGAGCGCCTTGCGCACGCGCTGCTTGCCGGCGGGGCGGTCCGCGACGTGGACGTAGCCCCGCTTGAGGAAGAACGGGAGCGTGCCCGTGTAGGCCATGCCGTTGCTGATACGCGCTTCGCCCCGGGGCGGCTTCACCGGATAGCCCTCCAGGGTGCGCGGGCCGTCGCGCCGCACCGCGGCCTCCACGGCGGCGAGCAGCGCGGTGGCCACGCCCTGGTTGCGCCAGTTCCGGTGGATGAAGAAGCAGGGCACGGAGGAGACGGCGTCCGCGTCGTCGCACTTGAAGCTGGGGGCGCGGTCCAGGCGTGGGAAGTCGCGGCGCGGGCCGAAGGTGGCCCAGCCCACCGGTTCGCCGTCCGCGTAGGCGAGGACGCCCTTCGCTTCTCCGCTCGCGACCAGGGCCTTGAAGCGGCGCTTCGCGTCGGGGCCTCGCACGTCGTCGTAGCGCTCGCCTTCCGGGATGCGCCAGTACATGCACCAGCAGCCGCCGCAGGCGCCGTTGGGGCCGAAGAGCTTCTCGAGGTCGGGCCAGAGCTCCGGAGTGAGCTCGACGGTCTTCAGGTCGGGAGGGGCCATGGAGGCGCCCGTTCTAAACCGCCTCGGGTAGTCCGCTAAACGCGGAGGCGAGCGTGCCTGAACAAGGAGCGAAGAACCTGCGGCCGGCTTTGCAGCCTGCGGAACTCGCTCCTTGTCAGGTGACGAAGCTCGGCGACATCGAGAGGGAGGGCGTTTAGGAGCCTTCCCTTCACCCAGCTGTTGCAGCCCTCTTCGGGATTCAATTCCGGTGCATAGGAGGGCAGCCACTCCACCTGGAAGTCGTCGGGATGGAGTGAGAGCCAGTCCTTCACCTGACTTGCTCGGTGTGCCGCCAGGTGGTCCCAGATGATGAGCAGCGGGTGCCCTACGCGCTTGCGGAAGTAGCGCAGCGCGAAGAGGACCTGCTGCGCATGAATGGCCCCCTCGAAATGGCGCGCCAGAACTTGGGGCTGTCGCCACTGTGTCGGCGCCACCAGCAAGACGATACTCGACACCTCACGGCGTCTACTCAGGCGGTGGAGCGTGGGCGCAGTGCCGATGGGCGCCCATGTGGTGCCGAGGCGGGCTCGAAACGTGCTGCCCGTCTCGTCCAGGAAGGCAATCGTCCTGCCGCTTCTTCGAGCCCCCTTTTGATGCGTGGCCAATCCCGCTTCAGCCAGGCCTCGATGAGGGCCTCATCTCGCTCTCGGGCTTGGGAGCGAGGCCGATGGGCCGAAAAGCCCAGGCGGTGCAGGGGCTCGCTGAGGGAAGCCGGGTGGTACCCGACGCCCCATCTTCGCTGGATGAACTGAACGACCCTTGGAAGAGTCCAGCGCTCGGTGGGAAAACCGGCCTTGAGTGCACCGGCTTCCAACGCTCGCGCCAACTGCCTCCATTGCGCCGGCTTCAGGTACGAGGGCCGCCCTTTGTGGGGCTTGCGCCAGAGTGCCTGCAGGCCCTCTTCGCGCAGTCTCTTGCTCCACTGGGAAACGGCTCCACGCGTCACCCCCAACTCGTCGGCGACATCCACTGGATGCCAGCCCGACTCCAGAAGCGAGGCAGCCAAGAGCCGCCGCGCTTCCAGTTGCCCGGGCGTCAGCCTGAACGGATGCTGAGACCCCATCGTCTCCCCCTCTCACCCATTCAACTGCCCTGGTGTTTAGGGGACATCCCGAGGCGGTTTAGACGCCGCCGCGCAGCTCTGTCTCGGGCGTGAGCACGCCGTCCCCGGGTGTGAGCAGGAAGGTCAACTTCCCCTGGTGGAAGCCTCGCACCGGGCCGGGTGGCTCCGGGTAGCCCGGCGGCAGGCGCCAGTCCGGAGGCTGGAGCGGCGCGAGGGGAATGGGCTGGCCCTGGCGCAGGGCTCCCACGTCCTGATCCGTGAGGACGCGTGAGGACGTCCAGGGGAGCAGGTCGCGGCCGTGCAGCTCGATGCGCGGGCCGGGGCCGGGGTCCTTCCACGGGCCGATGGCCGTGCGCTTCAGCGCGGAGAGGTGCGCGCCGCAGCCGAGCGCCCTTCCCAGGTCCCTGGCCAGGGAACGGACGTAGTAGCCGCCCCGGCAGGTGAGCTCCAACACGCTGGTCCGGGGCAGGTCGTGCGAGAGCCAGCGCGCGGCGTGCAGGTACACGCGCGACGGGGGCAGGTCCACGGCCTCGCCCCGGTGGGCCTTGCGGTAGGCGGGCTCGCCTCCGAGCTTCTTCGCGCTGGTGGCGGGCGGGACCTGCTCCGTCCAGCCGAGGAACGGTTTCAGCGCTTCGTCGAGGCGCTCGGGCGTGAGCGCGGTCGCGGCTCCCTGATGCACGGGGCGGCCGTGCAGGTCGCCGGTGTCCATCTCCGTGCCCCACTCCACGCGGGCCTCGTAGACCTTGGGCGCGGCGTGCAGGTGTTCGAAGAGGTGCGTGGCCGGGCCCACCAGCATCAACAGCAGGCCTTCCGCGAATGGATCCAACGTGCCGCCGTGGCACAGCGCCGTGCGGCGGCCGGGCCGCGTCGCCTGGGCTTCCTCCTGGAAGGCACGCACGGTGGCGAAGCTCGTGGCGCCCACGGGCTTGTGCGTGAGGTAGAGGCCGGGCGTCATTCGCCGCTCCCGTCCCTCTTCACCGTCGTCGCGCCCTGCTGCTTCTCCAGGTGCACGGGCGCGTTGCCGGAGTGGTCCGAGATGACGCGCGCCAGGGGTTCGGCGTGTGTCGTCACCCAGACCTGGCTGTACTCCGACGCTCGCACGATGAGCCGGCCCAGGGGCTCCAGCAGGTCCGGGTGCAGGCTGGTCTCCGGTTCGTTCAGCGCGAGGAACGGCGGCGGCCTGGGACTGAGCAGCGCCGCCAGCAGGCACAGGTAGCGCAGCGTCCCGTCCGACAGCTCCGCCGCCGCCATGGGCCGGGACAGGCCGGGCATGTGCAGGAAGAGGCTGAAGCGGCCGTCCTCCGCTCGCACCTCCAGCTTGGCTCCGGGGAAGGCGTCGTCGATGCCCTGCTCCAGGGCGCGCTCGTCGCCAATCTCCCAGATCGTCTGGAGCGCCGCCGCGAGGTCGCGCCCGTCGGACGCGAGCACCGGCGTGCGCACGCCCACCTGCGGGTGCCGGGGCAGCGCGTCCGGATCCGTGCGGAAGTGGTGGTAGAAGCGCCACGCGCTCAACGTGCGTTGTACCTCCGACAGCCGGGGGAAGCGGTGCGGTTCGGAGAGCTGATCCATCACCGACTCCGCGCCCCACAGCTCCGTGGGGAACGTGATGCGCTTGCCGTCCGCGTCGCGGATGAAGGCCGTGCGGTCCTTGCGCTCCATCAACACCAGCCGCCGGCCTCCGGAGTGCGCCCAGAGGTGCTCCTCCTTCACCTCCGGATCCAGGGTGAACATCGTCGGCCGCGGCTCCCCGGGCGCACTGGGCACCACGCCGCATTGCAGCTCGTAGGTGAGGTCGTCCAGGTCCACCGTCACGCGCACGCGCGCCGGCTTCTTCGGGTCGCGCGGGCCGGCCCACAGCACGCTCGGGGTGCCGCCCTCTTCCGCCAGCGTGCGCGCGAGCCGCCCGTCCGCCGCCGCCGCGAGCAGGTACAGCGCGCGGTACAGGTTCGTCTTGCCGCTGCCGTTGGGCCCCACCACCACGGTCACCGGCCCCAGCTCCAGGTGGAGCTGACGCACGGAGCGGTAGCCTGCGATGTCCAGACGCGTGAGGGGCATGACGTGCGCTCAAGCCTACCCGGCCCGGTGTGCTCGCGGGCGTCCGGCGCGCAAGGGTGTTCTTCGCTCGCCGGAAGATGGTTGCTTGCTGGAGGGGACTTCCGTCACTCCCCGAGGGGGAGGCGTTGCTGGGGGGCGACTTCCGACGAGGACGTACTCCATGGCTCCGCTCTCCCGCCGACTCCTGCTGCTCACCATCACCCTGGCCCTGACCGGCTGTTCTACCTCATCGTCCCCTCCCGCCGGGGACGCGGGCCCGCATGCTCCCGTGGACTCGGGTCCTTCGTCCGACCCGGATGCGGGTGAGCCGGATGCGGGTGCTCCGGATGCCGGCATGGACACCGTTCCCTGGGACGGCGGCGCGGAGGCGCTCCCCGAGCGCACCGACCACGTGGACCTGGGGCCCTATTCGGACTGTGCCTTCAACCTCGCCGTCGGTGACGCGGTCGCCGCGTGTGACGACGTGTCCCTCTTCAACCGCTCCACGTGCACGGCGGGCGCGTTCGATGACCTGGACACCACGGGCTTCTACTTCCTCGATGCCCGTCCCAACACCGGCTACGTCAACAACTTCTCCGGCTACATCCTCCGGCTTCCGCTCGATGGTGCACCGGGCACCCTCTCCGGCCGGGCGCTGACGCGACAGGAGGTGGGCGCGGGTTCGTTCTTCACCGCGGCCACCCTCCCTGCCACGCGCTTCACGCCGGCCCGGAACCTGGTGTTCATGGGCTGCACCCGGCCCACGCCCGACCGCATCAACGGCTGCTACGTCCAGTGCTCGCAGGGCAAGGTCGGCATCGTGGGCACCTTCACCGCGACGCGCCCGGGCATCCGGACGCGCGGAGAGTCCGAGTCCTCCGGACTCTCCCTCGTGTCCGAGTCCTCCGTCCCCATGGGCCTGCCGGTGGACGTCTACGTCACGAAGGGCCACGCGTACGTGGTGGCCGTCGGGACGGTCAGCAAGCCTGGCGGTTTGGCGGTGTTCGACGTGCGGGACCCCGCGCACCCGGTGCTCACGAAGACCGTGCAGTTGGCCGGGGACACGTACTGGAACGGCGTCTGGGCGAAGGACGACGCGCTCTACATCGCGAGCGCCAGCTCCGGCGTCATCGTCTACGACATCTCCAACCCCGCGGATCCGCAGTACGTGCGCGCCGTGCCCAACGAGCCGCTCGACGTGCACACCGTGCACGTGAAGGGCGACCGGCTCTACGCCATGGCCCCGTCTCCCGGCGACGCGGTGCTCATCCTCGACGTGTCCTCGCCGCTCGCGCCCGTGGAGCTCAACCGGGTGTCCTTGAGCATGGGCGGCAGCGGCCCCCATGACGCCTTCGTGTACGAGGACCGCCTCTACGTGAGCTACACGGAGTTGGGCTACCTGGCCTTCGACGCGACGGACTCGGAGCACGTCCTGCCCCTGGGCGGGTATTCCTTCGACGGCCAGTACGCCCACGCGAGCGCGGTGGGCACCTTCGCGGGCCGCACCGTGGCCTTCGAGGGCGGTGAGTCCCCCGGCTCGCACCTGCGCGTGCTGGACGTCACCGACCCCGCGAACATGAAGCTCATTGGCGAGTACGGCCTGCGCCCGGAGATCTCCATCCACAACATGATCCTCCAGGGCACGAAGCTGTACGTCGCGTACTACCAGGAGGGCGTGCGGGTGCTGGACGTGTCCCACCCGCCGAAGCCGCGCGAGGTCGCGTACTTCAACACGTACCGGGAGACGGACCCGGGACACGCGGGCGGCACGTTCGAGGGCGCCATCGGCATCCGCGTGCCGGGCGACGGGTTCATCTACACCGTGGACACGTCCCGGGGGCTACTCATCCTCTCCGAGCAGCCGTGAGCTAGACTCCCCGGGGCTTCGCGCGTCGGCCGTGGACCGCGAAGCCCCGAGCTGGAGCCAGCCATCCATGACGTCTTCCCTTCGCCTCCTGGGCACGGGCCTGTTCGCCTGCGCCCTGTCCCTGTCCGGCTGTAGCGACAACGACCCTCCCGTGCCGGACGCAGGCACGGTGGAGCCCCAGGACGCGGTCGAGCGCACCGACTACGTGGACGTGGTCCCCACCGAGCCCTGCATGGACGCGAGCTACGCGGAGCCGCGTGCGAACTGCTCGGACTCGTCCAGCTTCCCCCTGGCGGGTTGTGACCTGGCGGCGGTGGGCGCGATGGAGCCCTCCGGCGTCTACCAGGCCATCTTCCGCTACAACGCCACCAGCGCGTTCGGCGCGGGCTTCCGCCTGGACACCGTCCCCAGCTTCCTGGGCCGTCCCCTGGTGCACCAGGAGCAGGGCCCGCAGGGGTTCTTCATCACCGGAGAGCTGACCACCTCCGCGAAGAAGGTGCAGCGGTACGCGCTCGCGGGCTGCCGCGTGCCGGAGCCCGGCCACCTCACCGGCTGCTTCGTGCGCTGCACCGACGGCGTGCCGGACTACTCCGGCACCTTCCACGCCCAGCGGATGAACCTGGACCGGGAGAAGCCCACCGGCGCCAAGGCGATGCGCCTGGTCTCCGAGACGCCCGTCGCGGTGGGTGACTCCGTGGACATCTACGTCACCAAGGGCCACGCCTACGTGGTGTCCCTGCCCCGGGGCAAGGAGCCCGGCGGCCTGAGCGTCTTCAACGTGAGCGACCCGGCCCACCCGGCCCTCGTCACCAGCGTGAGCCTGCCCAACGACAATTACTGGAACGGCGTCTGGGCCAAGGGCGACGCGCTCTACGTCGCCAGCGCCAACTCCGGCGTCATCGTCTACGACATCACCGACCCGGCGAAGCCTCAGTACGTGCGCGCGCTGCCCGGTGAAGCCCTCAACGTGCACACGGTGTTCGTGGACGGCGACCGGCTGTACGCCATGTCCCCGTCCCCCAACGGGGAGACGCTCCTGTTCAACGTGGCCTCGCCGCTGGAGCCCCAGCTGCTCAGCCGCATCTCCGTGCCGCGCGAGGCGGGGGTCAGCTACCCGCACGACGCGTTCGCCTATCAGGACCGGCTCTACATCAACCACACGAACACGGGCTACGTCGTCGTGGACGTGAAGCGCCCGGACGTGACGCCCGTGCTGGGCATCTATGCCTTTGACGGCCAGTACAGCCACGCGAACGCGGTGGGCACCCTCAACGGGCGCACCATCGCCTTCGAGGGCGGCGAGCGCTTCGGCGCGCACCTGCGCGTGCTGGACGTCACCGACCCGGCGAACATCCAGCTCATCGGGCAGGTGAAGAAGCGCCCGCAGACGTCCATCCACAACATGGTGCTGAACGGCACGAAGCTGTACGTGGCCTGGTACCACGAGGGCGTGCGCGTCTTCGACGTGGCGGACCCCAAGCAGCCGAAGGAGATCGCCGCCTTCGACTCGTTCCAGGAAGCGCACCCGCGCAGCACCAGCAGCCTCTACCAGGGGGCCATCGGCATCCGCGTGCCGGGCGACGGGTACGTTTACGCGGTGGACCTGTCGCGCGGCCTGCTGGTGCTGGCGGAGCCGTGACGCGCCGGCGTCACTCCGTTTCGATGCGGTTGCGGCCGTTCTCCTTCGCCCGGTAGAGCCGGGCGTCGGCGACACGCAGCAGCTCGTCCAGGGTGGTGCCGTCCCGCGGCGCCACCGCGAGCCCCGCGCTGAAGGTGACGTGGAAGGGCTTGCCCGCGTCGCTCTCGAAGGACATCCCCGCCAGCTCCTCCGCCGTGCGGGAGAGGATCTCCTTCGCGCTCTCCAGCGACTCCCCCAGCAGCGCGACGACGAACTCCTCGCCGCCCCAGCGGGCGCGCAGGTCCTCGCGGCGGAAGCGCGCCCCCAGCAGCCGCCCCAGCCGCATCAGCACGCGGTCGCCCGCGAGGTGGCCGTGCTGGTCGTTCACCTTCTTGAAGTGGTCCACGTCCAGGAAGCACAGCGCCAGCGGCTTGTCGCTCCGGCGCGCCTCCGACAGCCGCGTGGCCACCGCCTCCACGAAGGGCCGGCGCAGCATGAGGCCGGTGAGCGCGTCGCGCTCCGTGCGCTCGCGCGACAGCCGCGCCCGCTCCAGCCGGGCGTGCACGCGGGCGCGCAGCTCCTCCTTCAGCACGGGCTTGGCCAGGTAGTCATCCGCGCCGGCCTGGAACGCGGCCAGCCGGAACTCCAGCCCCACCTGCGCGGTGATGAGCAGGATGGGCAGCTCCTGCCACTCCGGCGTCAGGCGCAGGATGCGGCACAAATCAAAGCCGCTGGGCCCGGGCATCTGCACGTCCAGGAGCAGCAGGTCCGGGCGGTGCTGCGCGAGCGCGTCCAGCAGGCCGTAGGCGTTCTCCAGCCCCACCACCTCCACCGCGTCGCTCACCAGCGCCTGGGAGAGGGCGCGCACCGCCTCCGGGTCGTCGTCCACCACCATCACCTTCGCGCGCTCCTGCCTTCGCGCCGTCACCAGCCGCTCCGCCGCGATGGCGAAGTCCTGCTGGGTGAAGGGCCGGGGCAGGAACAGCGACGCGCCCGCGTGCGCCGCGTGCACGCGCTCCTGGAGACCCCCGCCCGAGCTGGTGAAGGCCAGCGGCAGGGACTGGTGCCCCTCCATCGCGCGCAGCGCGCTCGCGGTGGCCAGCCCCCGCGCGCTCATCTGCAGCAGCGCCCCGTCCACCCACTGCCGCTCCACCGCGGCGCAGGCCTCCTGGGGCGTCTGGGCCGTCACCACCCGCACGCCCTCCCGGTCGCCCATCTGCTTCGCGTCCGCGAGGAGGGCCGCGTCCTCGTCCACGACGAGCAGCGTGCCCATGGCGGCGACGACCTCTTCCTCCGGCTCCGGCTCCGGGGCGAGGACCGGCAGCGACACCCGGTCCTCCAGCGCGCGGAAGCCCGCGTCCACCCGGGCCCAGTCCAGCATTCCCCCGGTCTTCACCGGCCGGAGCACGTCCTCCAGCGCGCCCGCCGCGATGCTCACGTCGCGGAAGCCGTAGCTGCCCGCGGTGCCGTGCAGCTTGTGCACGACGCCGTAGGCCTCATCCATGGCGGCCGCGTCGCCGTGGCGCCCCTTGCCCAGCAGCGCCTGGAGCGTGGCCAGCCGCTCCGGCAGCTTCGCGCCGTACTCCGCGCTCAGGAGGGCCAGGCTCGCCGCGAAGTCGTCCACGGGCTCAGCGTCCTCCGCTTCGTCCATCGAGCCGAGGGCCTCCGGGGGCGGAGGCGGCGGCTGCGCCACCGCGAAGAGCTGCTCCAGCCACACCGCCAGCTCCTCCGGCCGGTAGGGCTTGTGCACCACGCGCGCCACGCCCAGTTGGCGCGTGAGCAGCTCATGGCTCTTCAGGTCCTTCCAGAAGGCGGACGCGAAGAGCACCGGCAGGTCCGGCTTCGTCTGGCGCAGCTCCCGGATGAAGTCCGCGCCCGTCATGCCCGGCAGGAGGCCGTCCACGATGGCGGCGTCCACCGGCCTGGACTGGAGCACCTCGCGCGCCTCCGCGGCGGTGCGGGCGGGCGTCACCTGGTAGCCCTTCTCCCGCAGGTAGGCGCAGACCAGCGCCTGCAGGTCGCGGTCGTCCTCCAGGAAGAGCAGCGTCTTGTCGTTGCGCGCGGTGCTCATGGCATCGCCTTTCGGGGCTCGGCCGCGGCGTCGCGGCGGGCCAGCAGTCCGTTGAGCAGCTCCCGCACGGAGGCCAGCAGCTCCTCCTCGGAAGCGCGGGCCTTCGTCAGGTGCCGGGTGATGCCCAGCGTGAGCTGGCGCTGGTCGGTGCGCGACAGCTCGCGGCCGGTGAAGACGATGAGCGGCGTGGCGCGGCCCTTGCCCTGGCGCAGGATGTCCACCACCTCGAAGCCGTCCAGCCGGGGCAGCCCCACGTCCAGGACGATGAGGTCCGGGGGCGTGTCCCGCGCGAGCGCCACCGCGCTCTCCCCGTCCGCCGCTTCGATGCACAGCGCGCCCAGCCGTTCGAACTGCGCGCACAGCACCCGGCGCGTGGTGGCGTCGTCGTCCACCACCAGCACGCGCGCCTGGCCCGGCTGGCGCATGGCGTAACGCAGTGTCTTCAGCAACCGCGTTTCCTCCACCGGCGTGGGCAGCCAGTCCACCAGCAGCGCGGTGCCCGCGTCCTTCGTCCCCGCCTGGGAGCGTCCGGCCAGGGCCAGCACGGGCAGCTCGCGCGTGCGCGGCTGTTCCCGCAGGCGGCGCACCCAGTCCAGCACGGGGCCGTCCGGCATCTGCGTGTCCACCACCAGCGCGTCCGGCGGCGCGTGCTCCACCGCCTGCGCGGCCTCCGTGAGCGTGGCGGCGCGCACCACCCGGTAGCCTTCGTGCGACAAGAGGCCCCGCAAGAGCGCGGACAGGTCCGCGTCCGCGGTGACGATGAGCACGTTGTGGCGCGAGTCGTCCGCGGGCAGCGTCACGCCGGCGCCAGGCGCGGGGACGCGCAGGGCCTCCAGGGTGAAGTGGAAGGTGGCGCCCTGGCCGGGCGGGCTGGACACGTCGATGCGGCCGCCGTGCTGCTCCACGATGGCCTGCGAGATGGCCAGCCCCAGGCCGGTGCCGCCCTTGCTGCGGGTGTCGGACGCGTCCAGTTGCTGGAAGCGGCCGAAGAGGCGGGGGAGCTTCTCCTCCGGGATGCCGGAGCCCTGGTCCGTGACGCTGAAGCGCACCCGGCCGTCCGCCGTGAGGCCGGCGGCCACCACCACGGAGGCGCCCTGGGGGGAGAACTTGATGGCGTTGGAGACCAGGTTGGTGAGCACCTGGATGAGCCGGTCGCGGTCGCCCTTCACCTGGGGCGCGCCCTCCACGTCCGAGCGCAGGCTGACGTGCGCGGCCTCCGCCATGCCCTGCACGCCCGCGAGCGTGGCCTCCACCAGGTCCTGCGCCGTCTGCGGCTGGAGCTTCAGCTCCAGCATCCCCGACTCCATCTTCTCCAGGTCCAGGATGTCGTTGATGAGCCGGATGAGCCGTTCGGTGTTGGTGCGCGCGATGCGCACCATGTCCAGCGCCTGCGAGGGCAGCTCCCCCACGATGCCGTTCTCCAAGAGGCCCAGCGAGCCGCGGATGGAGGTGAGCGGCGTGCGCAGCTCGTGGCTCACGGTGGAGACGAACTCGTTCTTCATCCGCTCCACGGCCTTGCGCTCCGTGAGGTCGCGCACGAAGACGGTGGTGCGCGGGGGGCCGTCCGCGTGCACGCGCGCGAAGGTGAGCTCCGCGGGGAACACGGCGCCGTCCGCGCGCAGGCACGGCGTCTCCACGCGCGCCGCGCCGCTGCCCTGCAGGAGCGCGGCGTGCACGGCCTCCCGCTGCGACGCCGGCAGCGACGCGGGCAGCGCCAGCGACAGGAAGTCCGCGCCCACCGCCCGCGCGGACGGCAGGCGGAAGTGGGCCGCCGCGGCGGGGTTGAACTCCGCGACGCGGGCGGACTCGTCCAGCACCACGATGCCGTCCGGCGACGCCTCCAGGATGGCGGCCTTGCGCGCGTCGCTGGCCCGCGCCTCCGCGCTCGCGGCGGACAGGGCCCGGGTGCGCTCCGCCACGCGCTCCTCCAGCCCGCGGTTGAGCTCCCCCAGCGCCGCGGACGCCTGGGCCAGCCGCACCAGCACGACGATGACGTAGCCCACGAGCAGCAGCGACACGCCGAAGAGGACGATGCGCGTGCGCTCGGCGCGGGCCTGGGACTGCTCCTGGAGCTGGAGGTACGTGGTGATGAGGCGCTCGGCCTCGCCGGTGGCACCGTGGTCCAGCAGCGCCTGGAAGGAAGCGTCCGCGGAGCGCTGGAGCGCCAGCAATTCGCGCACGCGGGCCGCCAGGCCCTCCAGCACGGCGTGGGCAGGCTGCCCCTCGAGCGCCCGGGTCAGGAGCGCGAGCGAGGCCTCCACGCGAGCGCCAGGGGCCTCCCCCTGCGCGCGAGAGGCGAGGAGCACGTCCACGACCAGCGCCTCCACCTGTTCGCGCGTCTCGCCCGGGGGCAGCAGGGCGGCGGTGGTGGCGACCTGCCGGGGGAAGGCTTCGCGCAGGGCGGCCAGCTGCTGGTCCTTCGCGCGGGCCGCCGCCAGCAGGCCGCGCGAGCCCTCCAGCACGCGCAGGTACGCGTCCAGGGAGGCGTTGAGCGACCGCATGCCCTCGGCCGGGAGGAAGTCCGGGGCCGTGCGCAGCATGCGGGCGCGGGCGGCCAGCGCGTCGAAGTCCCGGTCGGAGGCGCCGTGCAGCGCCGCCATGCCCACGCGCTGGCGCAGCACGTCCTGCTCCAGCTCCGCCGTGGCCACGCGCAGCTGCCGCAGCTGGGTGCGGTAGTGGTCGTGGTCGGCGGTGGAGCCCGGGCGCCCCAGGACGAACAGGGCGCACAGGACCATGAGGGCGCCAGCGGCCAGCGCGGCGGAGCGTTTGGGCAGGCGGGGTTCCATCAAGGCACCAGGCGGCGGATTTCCTGCGGCAGCGTCATGGGGTCGAACGGCTTGCCGATGACGCCCACCGCGCCCAGCTCCAGGTAGCGCGCCACCTCCTGCTTCTGGACCTTGGCGGTCATGAAGATGATGGGCGTGTTGGCGGTGGCGGGCTGGGCGCGCAGCCGGCCGAACGTGGTGGGCCCGTCCATGCCGGGCATCATCACGTCCAGGAGGATGAGGTCCGGGCCCTCCTGGCCCGCCTTCTCCAGGGCCTCCGCCCCGGAGGACGCGAGCACCGTCTTCCATCCCCCCACACGGCTCAGGCTCAGCTGTCCGATGGTGCGGATGTCGTCCTCATCGTCCACGAGCAGGACCTTCTCGATTTTCGCCATGGGAGGGAGTGCTCCGGGAAGCGGGGTTTGGATCGGGGGGTTACGGGAGCGGGGCGGGAGCGGATCTCAAGCCGCGTCCGGCCCGGGTTCGCACTCCGGCAGGTCGAAGGAGAAGCGGGTGCCCGCCCCGGGGGTGGTGGTGAAGCGCAGGGTGCCGCCCATGCGGGCCACCAGCCCCTGGGCGATGCTCAGGCCCAGGCCGGTGCCGGGGCGCCTGCGGGTGTCCGAGGAGTCCGCCTGGGCGAACTTCTGGAAGACGCGGGCCTGGAAGGCCTCCGGGATGCCGGGGCCGTAATCCCGCACGTCCACGCGAAGGGCGCCGGCCTCGCGGGTGAGCGACAGGGTGACGCGCTCGCCCTGGGGGGAGAACTTGATGGCGTTGGAGAGGAGGTTCGCCAGCACCTGGATGAAGCGGTCCTCGTCCACGCGGGCGCGGGCGTGGGGCGCGTCCACCACGGCCTCCAGGCGCACGCCGTATTCGGCCGCGTAGCCCTGGTGGGCCTGGAGGGCCTGGGCCAGGAGCGGCGCCACCTCCGTGGGGGCCAGGTGCAGGTCCAGGCGGCCGGACTCCATCTTCTCCAGGTCCAGGATGTCGTTGATGAGGCGCAGCAGCCGTTCGCTGTTCTTGTGGGCGATGCCCACCATCTGGGCCACCTGCGCGTCCAGCGGGCCGGCCACGCCGCCGCACAGCAGGCCCAGCGAGCCGCGGATGGAGGTGAGCGGCGTGCGCAATTCGTGGCTCACGGTGGAGATGAACTCGTTCTT
Source organism: Corallococcus caeni (assembly GCF_036245865.1). Classification (NCBI taxonomy): domain Bacteria; kingdom Pseudomonadati; phylum Myxococcota; class Myxococcia; order Myxococcales; family Myxococcaceae; genus Corallococcus; species Corallococcus caeni. The sequence goes on from NZ_BTTW01000010.1 coordinate 27,419, forward strand.
CATCCGCTCCACGCGCTGGCGCTCCTCTTCCAGGAGGCGGGCCTGGGTGACGTCCCGGGCGACGGCGTAGAGCAGCCCCTCCTCCGGGTCCGACACGGCGTTCCACTGGAGCCAGCGCCAGGAGCCGTCATGGCAGCGGGCGCGGTGCTCGAACTGGAGGACGGGGGCGCCCTCGCGCGCGCGGGCCAGGTGCCGGGAGGTGGCGGCGCGGTCCTCCTCCAGGGCCAGGTCCACCAGGGACGTGCTGTAGAGCTCCGCCTCGGAGAGGCCGAGGGTGCGGCTCCAGGCCCGGGACAGGCGCAGGAAGGTGCCGTCCATGGCGGCGATGCAGAGCATGTCCATGGAGACCTCGAAGAAGCGCTCCTGCTGCGTCAGCGCGATGCGGGCCTCGCGCTCGTGCAGGGCGTTGAGCTCCACCTCCGCCCAGCCGGCCAGGTCCGCGAGCGCGGCCAGGTCCGCGCCGGAGAAGTCCCGGGGCTGGGAGTCGATGAGGCACAGCGTGCCCACGCGGCTGCCGTCCGCCGCGCGCAGGGGGTGGCCCGCGTAGAAGCGGACGAAGGGGGCGCCCAGCACCAGCGGGTTGTCGTGGAAGCGCGCGTCCTTCAGCGCGTCCGGCACCACGAAGGTGGCGGAGGAGAGGATGGCGTGGCCGCAGAAGGACACGTCGCGCGGCGTCTGGGGGGCGTCCAGCCCCTGGCGGGCCTTGAACCACTGCCGGTCCTCGTCGATGAGCGACACGAGCGCGATGGGCACGCGGAACAGGTGCGCCGCGGCGCGCACGATGCGGTCGAAGCGTTCATGCGCGGGCGTGTCCAGCAGGCACAGGGAACGCAGTGCCTGAAGGCGCCGCGGCTCGTCCGCGGGCGTCGGGGGAGGAAGCATGGCGTGCGCCCGGTGCTACCCCACCTGTCTGCCATTGGTAAGAGGGGCGCTCACGACTGCCCGCCCCCTGGGTCGGGAGGCCGGGCAGGCAGACACCGGATTGCAGTCCTGCGGGATTTGTCTGCCCTTGGCGCCGTGCTAGCCGGCGCGGCGTTTCCGGGCCGGGGCCAGCGGCTTCTTGCGCGACGTCGGCGGGGACCCGGGGGACGCCTTGGGGGGCATGACGGACACCACGGTGCGCACCACGCGTGCCACGGCCTTGAGCTGCCGGGGTTCCAGCTCGCGCAGCGCGCGCACCAGGCGCCGCAGCTCCAGCGAGTCCTCCTGGCGCGGGGTGGCCCGGGGCGGCGCCGGTGAGGGGCCGGGCCCCACGCCCAGCAGCGTGTCCGCGGACACGGACAGCACCTCGCACAGCCGCCGCAGGTTCCGCGCCCGGGGCAGCATGCGGCCGCGCTCCATGCGGCTGTAGACCTCCATGGCGATGCCCACGCGCTCCGCCACGTCCGCCTGCGTGAGTCCCAACCGCAAGCGCGCGTCACGGGCGGCGGCTCCAAACACCATGTTCAGGTCTTCATTCACCGGGGCGGGCACCCCCAAAACCTTGCACCTCTCCTCCGGCGCGCAAGTTTTCGGGGAGCCTAGGAAGCGTCGGATTATTCTTAATATTCTATTTATTCCAGGATGTTGGCATACTCCCAATGCGGCCAGCATCGACCCGCGACGCGCTGGTTCGCATGAAAGGACGTGACCATGCGACTGCGCGCCTGCGCCGCACTCCTGCTCTTGCTTTCGGCGTGCGCCACCCCGGCACCGGGTCCAGGAGAGCGCGCGTCCCGGAACCCGAGGCTCGCCAACCTCCAGCGAGCAGCAACGCTGCCGTGGACTGACGGGGGACGGTGTGTCGTCCGTGAGGCGTCCCGGCCTTGGCCCGTGCTGGTGGAGAAGTGCTATCGGACCCTCGACCATGACCGGCTCGAGTTCCACGACACCACGGGAAGATGCTCGGTCGCCTCAGCGGAGGCCGCGGCCGTGGGACTCGGGTTCTGCGTGCTGGCGGCTCCTGAGATTGCCGTGGGGGCCGTCATCGTGCTTGGCGTGGTGGTGGTGGGCGTCGCCATCGCGGAGGCGTTGGACGCGTATGAGCTGCGGCATGCCTACCCCGAGGAAGCTGGGACCTCACGAGGAGCGAAGGTGTCCTCCCGGGAAGCCGAAGCGCAACGCAAGCCCGAGCCGGAGCCCGAGCCAGCCGGGCAGGGCCGGCAGCCCCCGGTGCCGCCAGTGCCCGTGGACCGGACGGGACGCGCGAGCTGCGAACCTGTTCCCGTCCCCCACGCGGGCGAGGACGACCCGCACAATGAATGTGCCGACAACTTCCCACCCAACCGCTATCCCGGGATGGACGTGCTCGTGGGCGGTGTGCGCTTCGACGCGCTGCAAGTCGGCGTGCGCGTGCTGTGGGAGATCAAGACCCATCGATTTGATACGTACAATGCCTATATCCAGGGTCAGGAGATTGAGAGGGAAATCAAGCAGTTGCTCAAGGAGCGTGCGGCGGCGCGGACCTGTGGATATGACTTCGTTGTTGGCGTGAGCACCGACGCGCACAGACTCGCGTTGCTCAAGCAGGATCCCACCTTCAAGATCGTCGTAACGAAGTGCAAAAGATGACCTCTCGAAGCCCCCTCATCATCAACGTCTATGCGCCTGCGCTTGTGGGTAACGACCACCGCACACTCGCTGCTGTCCATGGCTTGGAACGAGCGCTGCCCGGTTTGCGTCTGGAGTGGAGAGTTACCGAGAGGCACCGGCTTGCCGCGTTGCCACAGCGCGATGCCTGGTTGGCTGAGGAGGCCACGCGCGGCGAGTTTCCGATGGTGTGTAACAACGATGAACGTTACCCCGTAATGATTTCCGGGATGCAACGCTCCGCGGATGAAGGTGCAGGCGGCCGGCCACAACTCCAAGTCCATGCGAAGTTGCCTCTAGATGCGGCGGTTGTCGCGGCAGTGGCGGACGTGCTTGAAGCGGTGGCAGAGGGTGCACACGCGTTCTGGGGGCAGGCGACGCCGGACGGCGCGTCGGGGGACATCGCGGAGCAGATAGCTCCCACGCTGGAAGGGCCGCCGTCCCCTCCCCGGGGCCTGCCCGCCCTGAAGCTCTTCGAGCACATCCGCGCGCCCGAGATTCCCTATTACCTCGGGTGGCTGAACTACTGGTCTGCCGCTGCCGCACAGGCCATCGGGTTCCCGGACCCGGCCCGCGACGCCGAGCTGCTTTCACGGTCGCGGCGCACGGCTTCGGGCGGCTGGGTCGTGCAGCTCACCGACGCGCCGCTCGACCTGGACAACCCCGCCCACCTGGACGCGCTCCTTCGGGCCTACGAGCGCTTCCCGGAGATCGGCGGACGCGCGGCGCCTTGACCTCAAGCAAGGGCCTGGGACGCGGCTCCGGCGGAGGGAAAGAGCCCCACTGCGCGAGCATCCGCGATGGTAGCCTTCCCATCCGGGAGGTCGCGCACCATTGCTCCAACCGTTCAGATTGGCTCTCGCGCTCGCGCTCGTGTGGGGAACTGCTGCGAGGGCTGAGCCGGCACCCGGTGCACGCGTCAGGCGGGAACGTTCCGTCGCCATCGCCAGCACGGCCGCCGAACCGCTGCCCGTCGTCCGCGTTGCACAGGACACCCTGACGCTGCTGTTCTTTCCCTCGCCGATCCAGAAGAAGACGCTGACCTTCGATGAGTCGCGGATCCGCGTCCTGGACGCGGGCGAGCGCTCCGTCATCGTCCAGCCCGTGGCCAATCTCGGTGCGGGCGAGCGGCAGGAGCTCGGGGTCTTCTTCGCTGACAACCGAGCGCCGACACGGGCCGTGTTCGTGCTCGTGACCGACCCGTCCGAAGTGGACGCTCGGATCGACGTGCAACGCCCGGAGCCGCCGGACACGGCCTGCCAGCCCACGGCCCAAGCCCCGGCGCCGAAGCCGGAAGACTTCGTGCTCCTTGGCTACGTGGACGAGAAGGGGGTCACGACGTCCAGCAGCAAAGGCACGCTCGATGCCGTGCAGGGGTTCAATCTGGACAAGCTCGTCGCCTTTCGGGGCGCGGGCTGGATTCTGGCGGACGTGACGATCGTGAACCGCCCTGACCGCCCCGCCTGGACACCCCGGGAAGCGATGTTCGTGGGGCGCGTCGGCATGCGCCTGCGGGCGCGGCTCGTGGCCAAGAAGCCAGGGGCAATCCTTCCGGGGGGATATGGGCGTGTGCTCGCGGCCGTGGAAGTGCCCGAGACGAAAGCCGACCTCGTCTTCACCCTGGAGGTGCGTGGGGATGAGGGGCGTCGGCTCACGATTCCAGACGTGCGCTTCCCGAAGTCCGCCGCGGAGGACTCCCCATGAGCGCGACGCTGCCCCGCGTTCCGCCCGGTTCGTTGATTGATGGGTGGAAGGTTTCCAAACCACTCGGTGACGGAGGCTTCGCGTTCGTCTTCCTGGGCGAGAAGAACGGCAGCCACCGGGCCATCAAGGTGGCCCAGCACCGGGAGTCCAGCGGCGACCTCAAGCAGACCCATGCGCGAACGCTGCGGGAGTTGACGGCGCTGCTCATGCTGGACCATCCGAACATCGTCCGGCCACAAGGGTATGGACTCGCGGAGAGTGGGAACCTCTACCTCGCGCTCGACTACGTGGACGGCTGGACGCTCGCGGAGTGGGCGGAGCGCAAGCACCCGACCGTTCGCGAAGTCCTCGGGGTCTTCGAGAAGCTCGCCGGTGCGCTGGCATACATGCACGGCCGGGGCATCCTGCATCGGGACCTGAAGCTGTCCAACGTGCTCATCCGCAAGAGCGATGGCGAGCCCGTCATCATCGACTTCAGTTGCGCGACCTACACCCTCGCCGAAGCCCTGACGGACGGGGGCCTGCCTCCGGGGACAGACCGCTATCGCGCGCCCGAGCAGTTCAAGTTCCTGCGCGAGCACAAGGACAAGCACCGGGCCCGCTACGCCTTCCAGGTCGCCGACGAAATCTTCGCGGTCGGCGTCATGCTCCATGAGCTGCTGACGGACCCACGCCCGACGGAGTTTCGTCCGCGCTTCGACTTGAACAGCCCTGCCCTCCCACCGCCGTCCCCCCGCCTGGCGAATGCGCGGGTGCCAGCGGCACTGAGCGACCTCGTCGAGGACATCCTGGCCCGAGACCCCAAGGCGCGTCCGGTCGATACCGAAGCGCTGCGCCGCGAGTTGGCGGAGCTCCGCGCCGAGCGCTCCGCCGGGTATGACGTGCCGGTCCATCCGCCCGCTGAACAGCGTCATGGAGGGTACCCACCCGCGGCGCTGCCGATGCCCTCCACGCCGCAATCCCTCAAGCGGCATGTAGCCCTGATGGAGCGACCGCTTCGCGCGGGAAGGTGGCTCGCAGGCGTTGTTTGTATCGTCGCGCTCGTCATGGCCGCGGCCCTCTGGCGCTCGTCAGGGAGCGCACCCGGTGGGCCTGCAGGGTCGCGCGACGCCGCGGCCCCACGACCTCCTCCTGCCACCCACCATTCCGCGCCGCCCAGGACAACCCCTCCTGCTATGACCCCTGCTGGCCCTTCGCCCGTGACAGTCCCTGGGCCAGCCATCGCCGCTGCCCCGAAGGAAGGATCCGCATTGAAGACGCCAGCACCCGAAGCCTCACTCGCAGGACGTGCGCCTCGCTCGCCAAAGAAGTCCGTTGCGGCCGTCAAGTGCGCGTCGCTGTCGCTCGTCGCGGCGCTGGCGGCGGGTTGTCCGGGGGCCCAGATCCGGCCCGAGTCCTTCACCTGCCCGGCTGGAGCGGAGGAGGCCATGCGGGATCAACTTCACTGGAGGGACGGAGACTTTTTCTCCCTCATCCTCGACGACCGCCAGGCGAATTTTGACAATGTATGGTTCACCGCTGGCGCGGAGGTGGTGGGGGTGGTCCCCAAAGGCATCACCGATGACCGGCAGCTTGCTCTTGCCCCCGTGGGGACACGCTTCTACGGCAAGGCCTACTACCTCTCCGACAAGATGGGGCGTGTGGATGGGCCGGCCCTCGTCGTCCGGTACGACCGCGTGAAGCTCCCGGGGCAGGAGGAGTATCCCATTTGCGCCGTGGTGGAGAACGAAGCCGTGGCGTTCAAGGACGGCAGGGTGAAGGGATCCAATCGGGGTGCCGCGACCGTGGTGGACCGCTGGCCCTGAGCAGCCCCGGGGCGACGTGTTGGGTAGGGGCCTGATTGCGCGCCCCGCCTCCTCGAACCCGGCATGACCTCCCAGGGCCGTCCCATGACGGCCCATCCCACGGGCCAGGTCGCCCACGACGCGTAGGCCTGCGCGGAGCTTGAACGCCTAGCGCTCCCGCAGCGCGAGCGCGCCCTGGATGATGAGCCCCATGGCCTTCAAGTCCTCTTCATCCAGGGGCCTGAGCGCGCGCACCAGCCGGCGCAGGGTGGGGGGATCCTCCTCGCGGTCCGCGAGCGCCAGCGTGCGCGCCTCTTGCGGAGGCGTGGGCCCGTCCAGCCCCAGGAGCGTGTCCGCGCGGATGCGCAACACCATGCACAGCCTGCGCAGCGTGGTGGAGCTGGGCAGCACCCGCCCTCGCTCCATCCGGCTGTAGACCTCCATGGCGATGCCCACCTGGCTGGCGACGTCGCCCTGGGTCAGGCCCTGCCGCTCGCGGGCCTCGCGCGCCGCGGTGCCCACCGTGATGGCCAGCTCCTCGTTCATTGCCGCTCACCAACCCCTGGCCGGAGCGTGTCTCCCATGAAGTCAGGTGTCCGGCATCCTACCTGACACGGCACCAACACTACCCCAAGGGGCATCCGCCATGCTATGGACCTGAGAGGTCCAATCCGGCCTTTCTCCCATGCATCCTCCCAGCCACGTCCTCTCTCTCCGATTGAACCCTCCACATCCAGAAGAAGCCCGGCCTGCCCCGGGCGAAGGAGGCGCCCCTCAATGAACCTGGAGGGAGGACATCCGCTGCTGCTCCAGCCGCAGGAGGTGGTGGGCAGCTTCCGGCTCCTGAAGCGCCTGGCCACCGGGGGCTACGGCACCGTGTTCCTGGCGGAGACCGGGGGCTTCCACGTGGCGCTGAAGTTCGCGCTCCAGGGGCCGCAGGACTCCGAGGAGGGCTCGCAGGTGGACGCCCGCACGCTCAAGGAGGTGAGCGTGCTGCACCGCATGACCCACCCCAACGTGGTGGCGCTGCGCGGCTACCACCGCTGGCCGCACCCGCGCACGGGCTACCTGTTCCTGGTCATGGACTACGTGGAGGGTCCCACGCTGTCGGACTGGGCGGTGGAGGCGAAGCCCACGGCGCGGCAGGTGGCGCGGCTGTTCGCGGAGCTGGCGCTGACGCTGGACTTCATCCACCGCGCGGGCGTGCGCCACCGCGACATCAAGGGCAGCAACATCATCGTGCGCGCGTCGGACGCGCGGCCGGTGCTGGTGGACTTCGGCTCCAGCGACCACGCCTGCGCCCCGGCCATCACCGACGGCCGGCCCCCGCCGGGCACGCCCAGCTACCGCAGCCCGGAGCTGTTGCGCTACTGGCTGAACAACCCCAAGGGCATGGCCCGCTACGTCTACCAGCCCACGGACGACCTCTATTCGCTGGGGCTCACGCTCTTCCAGGTGCTCACCGGGGACTTCCCCTATCCGCCGGACCTGCCGGCCGCGGCGCTGCTGGGGGGAATCCAGACCATCAAGGGGAGGTCCGCGCGCTCGCTCAACCCGCGCGTGCCCCGCGCCCTCAACGACATCTGCGAGCGGCTGCTCCGCCAGGACGTCAGCCAGCGCTACCAGATGGGGTCGGACCTCTACACCGACCTGAGCGCCGCGCTGGAGCGCGCCCCGGCCAGCTGGGACCGGCCGCTGTTCAACGCGCCGCCGCCCCACGAGGCCGTCACGGAGGAGTCCGACGCGTACTTCGACGGCAACGAGGAGGCCCGGGAGCTGCGCCGCTGGGCCCGCGCCTACGAGCGCCGCGTCCCGGGGGCCCCGCCGCACTCCAGCGCGCCCACGCCGCCCGTGCCGGCGCCGCCCGGACCGTCGCCGGGGCTGGCCGCGCCCCTGCCCCCGCCCATGCCCTGGTGGCTGGCCCGGCGGCTGGCGTGGCGGCGGCGGTGGGAGCAGTGGCTGCGGCGTCTGGGATTGCGCCGGGGCGAATGAACCCCACGCGTCCTGCGCACTTCACACGACCCTGGAGGTTTTCCCCACGACAGGGTTTGTGCTACCTGCGGGGTCGAGCGATTTCCGCTCGACCTGACAGGTTGAAAGGCAGGACATGAAGACGCCCGATACGACGACGGAGGAGATCCCCGGCGTGCCCCGCCGGCCGCGTGTGCTGTTCACGGTGGGAGGCACGGCCTTCGAGTTCGTGCGCAAGCTGGAGGTGCGCGCCACCGGGGAGCTGCTGATGCTGGCGCGGCGGCGCTACCGGGGCGGGATGGGGGGCCCGGTGGTCATCAAGCGGCTGCGCAACCCGTCCGGCTTCGTGGAGCGCCGCCGGCTGGTGGAGGAGGTGGAGCTGACGTTCCGGCTCAACCACCCGGGCATCGCGAAGGTCTACCACCTGAAGGCGTACCGGGGCGTCCCGCACGTGGTGATGGAGTACGTGGAGGGCCGGTCGCTGGACACGGTGCTCAACCTGGTGGCCATGCGGCGCAAGCCCATGTCCCCTGCCTTCGGCGCGTGGGTCGTCTCCGAGGTGGCGGAGGCGCTGCACCACGCGCACACGCTGCGGGACGAGTGGAACCGGCCGCTGGGCATCGTGCACCGGGACGTGAGCCCCCGGAACCTGCGCCTGGGCGTGCACGGCGAGGTGAAGCTCACGAACTTCACCGCCGCCTTCTCCACGCTGCCGGGCCGGGAGATCACCAGCCGCCCGCTGGTGAAGGGGGACGTGGCGTACGCCTCGCCGGAGGCGCTGCGGCGCGATCCCGTGGACGCGAGGAGCGACCAGTTCTCGCTGGGGCTGGTGCTGCTGGAGGTGCTGACGGGCACGCACCCGCTGGCGCAGGAGGGGGACGTGGCGCTCCCGCCGCCGCCGGACCTGCCGCTGGTGCAGGCGCAGGGGCCCACGTGGATGCCCCTAACGGAGGTGGCGGCGCGCATGGCGCTGGTGGGCCCCACGCAGGTGGAGCACCTGGCGCGCGACGTGCCGGAGGGGCTGCGCGCGGTGGTGGTCCGCGCGCTGCGCCAGTCCCCGGCGGACCGCTTCGGCACGGCGGCGGAGCTGGCCTCCGCGCTGCGGGAGTGGCTGCGCGAGCACGCGCCCACGTACGGACGGCAGGCCGCCGCGGAGGAGGTGGAGGCGGCGGCGAGGGAGGCCACGGGGAGGCGCAATCAGGCGGAGCTGCTGGAGGGCGGGCTGCACCCGGCGGAGCTGACCGCCGAGGAGGCCGCGATGACGTCCGAGGGCGCCAGCGCGACCGGGGCCGCCGGGCTGGAGGGCCCGCCGCCGTTCCTCCGGGGCGACGACGTGACGCCGGACCTGAACGACGAGCCCCTGCCCCTCCAGGACCTGGACCTGGTCGAGGACCTGGACGAGCTGGCCGGGCCGGATGAAGAGGCGCAGGGAGACGACTTCGACGACGACGACGACGGCCACCAGCCGGTGTGAAACCGCGCCGGCACCGGGTCCCTGGGACTTGGCCCACCCGAGTCCTCCGGGACCAGCGGGGTACCGGATGGCGGCCATGACTGTCTTTTCCAGATTTCGCGCGCTCCGCGAAGCACCCGGGTGTTTGGCAAAGCTTCCGTGAGTTGCTTGTTTCCTCCCACTCATCAACCCGGTGCGTCACCCATTCCTCCAGGCGGGGCGCCGAGGGGAATGACAAATCCTGTCACCGCGCGGGTCCGCCGCGACTGACATGCCTTTCACCCGCCAGTCAGCGAAAACCCAGACATTGACACGCTTTCGCGGAAGCCAATAAAAGACGTGACAGCATTTTGAAGCACCGGTAGTGCTGTTTGCGCTTCTGGCTGTAGAGCAGACATCCGCCGAGGGCCGGGTGGTCCCCCCGGGTCGGCGAACGCCCGCCTCCTCCTCTCCATTTCCGTGACGTCCCGCGACCGCGCTCCCCTGGAGCGCGGCACGGGAGACGTGTGTCCGGGCTCCGTCCCGGGCACGTGAGGCCGGCGTGTGCCCGATGTGAGCCATTGACCTATCCCGTCTGTCATCAAGGAGTCCGTGCTTGAAGAGAACGTCCCCCCGTTGGTTCCGTTCGCGCGGCATGCTGGGCGCGCTGCTGCTGTCCCTGTCCTCGCCGTGGATGGCCGCGTGTAGCTCCGGCACCGAGGCGCCGGGCCCCTCCGCCCCCATCGAGCAGACGCAGTCCCAGGTCACCGTCTCCATTGGTGCCCGGGACCTCTACGCCCAAGCCGCGAAGGGCAGCGTCTCCGCCCAGGCCTTCTCCTACGCCGACGTGAAGAGCATCCGCGTCGACGTCTACGACACCTCCTCCGGCTCCAACGTCCCCCTCTTCAAGAACTTCGACCTCTTCACCTCCGCCGAGGTCTGGACCGGCAAGCTGCCCTTCCTCCCCAAGGCCAAGGCCCTCCTCTTCGAGGCCCGCGCCTACAACGCCGCCGGGACGTTGCTCTTCTCCGGCTCCCTCAACGCCACCCTCAACCTCGACTTCCAGACCGTCACCATCCCCCTCGCCTCCGCCACCAACGGCGCGCAGATTTCCATCCCCCGCATCAAGAAGATCAGCATCCCCTCTGCCTTCGCCTCCGCGCAGTCGGGCAACATCACCTTCTTCGTCGAGGCCAACGTCGGCGAGGCGCTCACCTACTCCATCGCCTCCACTCCGGCGACGGGCAGCGGCGCCTTCTCGCCTCCCAACGGTGGCATCACCCTGCTGAACACGGCGGGCGCCTTCGTCTCCCAGTATTCGCCTCCCACCGTCTCCACCGAGACGGTCTTCAACCACACCGTCACCGTCACCAACCCGGCGGGCCACTCCGTCACCACCACCTTCACCACGAAGGTGATGCCCCCGGAGACCTCCAGCGGCGTCATCGACACCTCTGTCGCCGTGTTGTTCAACCCCGTCATCAACGGCCTCAACGCCCAGCGCACCGGCACCGACGTGAAGTTCACCGCCACCGTCGCGGATGACACGCCCGAGGAGGCCCTCACCTACGCGTGGACCTTCACGCCCTCCGCCGGCACCACGCCCGACCCGGTGCCTGCGTTCACCACCCAGACCAACCCCACCACCCTCCAGCACTACGCCACCACGCTTCAGGGCGACCTGAAGATGTCCGTGACGGACACGAACAACGGCACCACCACGCTCAGCTACAAGCTCACCCCGGATCAGTTCCCGGACGAGCCCGTGGCGCAGGGGCCGCTCGACGGCATCAACTCCATCCGCGGTGGCACCGAGCACACCTGCGCCATGCTGAACGACGGCACGGTGCGGTGCTGGGGCTACGGCAACTTCGGCCAGCTGGGCTACGCGAGCACCAACAACTGGGGTGATACCCAGGCGCGGTTGCCCTACCTGGCGGGCCCCGTCGGCATCCTCGGCAAGGCCACCAAGCTGGCCACGGGCGGCGACCACTCCTGCGTCCTCCTGGACACGGGCCTGGTGCGCTGCTGGGGACGCAATGACTTCGGGCAGCTGGGCTACAACACCACGCAGAACCTGGGCGACGGCGAGGCCGTGACGGCGTTCGGCTACGTCAACCTGGGCGGGCCCGCCATCCGCATCGCCACGGGCAAGGACCACTCCTGCGCGGTGATGGCCACCGGCAAGGTCCGCTGCTGGGGCCGCAACCAGTACGGCCAGCTGGGCTACGGGAACACCAACACCATCGGAGACAATGAACAGCCGTGGCAGGCCGGCGACGTGGACCTGGGCAGCAACACCGCCACCGACGTCGTCGCGGGCGAGGAGCACACCTGCGCCCTGCTCTCCACCGGCAAGATCCTGTGCTGGGGACGCAACCACTTCGGGCAGCTCGGCTACTCGCACCTCCTGAACGTCGGCGTCACCAACACGCCCTCCAGCCAGACGCCCGTGGAGCCCACGGGCCCCGTGGCCCAGCTCGGCGCGGGCCGCAACTCCACCTGTGCGCTGCTGCGGTCCGGCTCCGTCATCTGCTGGGGCAACGGCAACAATGGGCAGACGGGAACGGATGGCGGCTACGACTACTACTCCTCCTGCGCTGACTACTCCGGCTGGTGTGTGTTCCGGCGGCTCCCCGGCGCGGGCGTGCAGAACGCCACGACCCAGGTGAACCTGGGCGGCGTCACCGCCCTGCAGGTGTCCGTGGGCTCGGAGCACGCCTGCGCCCTGCTCTCCACCGGCACCGTGCGCTGCTGGGGACGCAATGACCAGGGCCAGCTCGGCTACGGCAACAAGACCACGCTCACCCTGCCGGGCCCGGCCGTGGACCTCGAGGGCGCGACGGCCTACCAGATCAGCGCCTCCGCCGGACACCACACCTGCGCGCTGCTCTCCACGGGCAAGGCGCGCTGCTGGGGCCGGGGCACCTACGGACAGCTCGGCTACGGCAACACCAACGCCATCGGCGACAACGAGCTGCCGAGCGCGGCGGGCGACATCAAGCTCCTGCCTCCCACGCCGTAATCACTGACGCCCTCGCGGGCGCTCGCAGGACCGGAGCGCCCGCTTCCCTTCCTCTCACTGTTCCACCCTCGGCGTCCGCCCGGGTGGCCCTTGTCTGCCCTCAGGAGTCCCTGCTTGAAGAACACGTCCCCCCGTTGGTTCCGTTCGCGCGGCATGCTCGGCGCGCTGCTGCTGTCCCTGTCCTCGCCGTGGATGGTTGCTTGTAGTTCGGGCACCGAGGCGCCAGGGCCCTCCGCCCCCGCCGAGCAGACCGAAGCCCAGGTCACCGTCTCCATTGGCGCCCGGGACCTCTACGCCCAGGCCGCGAAGGGCCGCGTCTCCGCCCAGGCCTTCTCCTACGCCGACGTGAAGAGCATCCGCGTCGATGTCTACGACACCTCCTCCGGCTCCAACGTCCCCCTCTTCAAGAACTTCGACCTCTTCACCTCCGCCGAGGTCTGGACCGGCAAGCTGCCCTTCCTCCCCAAGGCCAAGGCCCTCCTCTTCGAGGCCCGCGCCTACAACGCCGCCGGCACCCTCCTCTTCTCCGGCTCCCTCAACGCCACCCTCAACCTCGACTTCCAGACCGTCACCATCCCCCTCGCCTCCGCCACCAACGGCGCGCAGATTTCCATCCCCCGCATCAAGAAGATCAGCATCCCGTCCGCCTTCGCCTCCGCGCAGTCGGGCAACATCACCTTCTTCGTCGAGGCCAACGTCGGCGAGGCGCTCACCTACTCCATCGCCTCCACCCCGGCGACGGGCAGCGGCGCCTTCTCGCCTCCCAACGGCGGCATCACCCTGCTGAACACGGCGGGCGCCTTCGTCTCCCAGTATTCGCCTCCCACCGTCTCCACCGAGACGGTCTTCAACCACACCGTCACCGTCACCAACCCCGCGGGCCACTCCGTCACCACCACCTTCACCACGAAGGTGATGCCCCCGGAGACCTCCAGCGGCGTCATCGACACCTCTGTCGCCGTGTTGTTCAACCCCGTCATCAACGGCCTCAACGCCCAGCGCACCGGCACCGACGTGAAGTTCACCGCCACCGTCGCGGATGACACGCCCGAGGAGGCCCTCACCTACGCGTGGACCTTCACGCCCTCCGCCGGCACCACGCCCGACCCGGTGCCTGCGTTCACCACCCAGACCAACCCCACCACCCTCCAGCACTACGCCACCACGCTTCAGGGCGACCTGAAGATGTCCGTCACCGACACGAACAACGGCACCACCACGCTCAACTACAAGCTCACCCCGGATCAGTTCCCGGACGAGCCCGTGGCGCAGGGGCCGCTCGACGGCATCAACAGCATCCGCAACGGCCGGGACCACACGTGCGCGCTCCTCAACAACGGCGCGGTGCGGTGCTGGGGCTACGGGGCCTTCGGCCAGCTGGGCTACGAGAACACCCAGAGCATCGGTGACAACGAGCTGCCCTACACGGCGGGCGAGGTGAAGCTGCTCGGCAAGGCCACGAAGATCGCCATGGGTGGCAACCACTCGTGCGCGCTGCTGGACACGGGCCTGGTGCGCTGCTGGGGCCTGAACAACTACGGTCAGCTCGGCTACAACAACACGGACAACCTGGGCGACGGCGAGCCGGTGGCCAACTTCGGCTACGTGAACCTGGGCGGCGCCGCCATCCGCATCGCCGTGGGCGAGACGCACTCGTGCGCGCTGATGGACACGGGCAAGGTGCGCTGCTGGGGCCGCAACCAGTACGGCCAGCTCGGCTATGGCCACACCAACAACATCGGCGACAACGAGCAGCCGTGGCAGGCCGGCGACGTGGACCTGGGCGGTGTCACCGCGACGGACGTCGTCGCGGGCAGCAACCACACCTGCGCCCTGCTCTCCAACGGCAAGATGCTGTGCTGGGGCTACAACCTGGAGGGCCAGCTCGGCTACACCCACGCCTCCAACATCGGAGACAACGAGGTGCCGGGCAGCCAGGTCGCGCTCGAGCCGAGCGGTCCGGTCGCGCAGATCGCCATGGGCAACAACCACACCTGCGCCCTGCTGAAGACGGGCACCGTGCGGTGCTGGGGCGCCAATGGCCTGGGCCAACTGGGCACCGGGCAGTCCGGCGGCAACTTCCTGTTCAGGGACTCCGGCAGCATCGACCTGGGCACCAGCGCCTTGCAGGTCACGGCGGGCGTGAGCCACACCTGCGCCCTGCTCTCCACGGGCAGCGTGCGGTGCTGGGGGCAGGCGAACTTCGGCCAGACGGGCTACGGGACCACGGCGGCGCGCAATACGCCGGGCCCGGCCGTGAACCTGGACGGAGCCACCGCGTACCAGGTCTCGGCCTCCTCCTCCGGAAACCACACCTGCGCGCTGCTCTCCACGGGCAAGGCGCGCTGCTGGGGCCAGGGCAACTCCGGTCAGCTCGGCTACGGCAACACCAATCACATCGGTGACAACGAGCAGCCCTCCGCCGCGGGCGACATCCAGCTCCTGCCTCCGACGCCGTAATCGCTGACACCTCCGCGGGCGCCCGGCACACGTCGGGCGCCCGCTTCGCGTTCCTTCCGTGTGAGCCATGACGAAGCCTGCCCTCGCGTTCCTCCTCCTGTGCCTCACCGTCGCGTGCACGTCGCCGACGACGGAGCCGGCCACGCCGGAGCCCACGGCCTCCGTCACGTTCACCATCTCCACGGACAGCACCAGCTCTCAATCCCAGACACGGCGCGCGCTGGGCTTCTCCTTCGCGGACGTGGCGCGGATCCGCGTCGACGTGGAGGACGCGGTCAGTCACAGCGCGCTGTTCTCCAACTTCGACCTGGTGCCGTCCCCCTCCGGGTGGTCCGGCACGATGCCGTCCCTGCCGCGCCACCGTTCGCTCACGTTCATCGCCCGGGCCTACAGCGGCGGCGACGTCCTCCTCTTCCAGGGCAGCACCACGCAGACACTGGTCGCGGACCGGGAGAGCGTGGCCATCACTCTCGCGCCCACCAACGACGGCGCGCCCATCACCCTGCCCCGCATCCCCCGCATCCAGCTCCCCGGTGAGCTCGTCTTCGGCCAGCCCGCCACCGTCACCTTCTTCGTCGAGGCCACCTCCGGCGAGGCCCTCACCTTCACGCTCACCCCCGCGAACAACGGCGGCACCTTCATCCCCTCCAGCGGGACGTTCACCCTCACCGGCACCTCCGGCGCCTTCGTCGCCCGCTACCTGCCGCCCTTCGGCATCCCCAGCCCCACCGACTACACGCACTCGCTCACCGTCACGAACCCGGCGGGGCACTCGGTCAGCACCACGTTCGTGACGCGCGTGCTCCCCGCGGACACGTCCACGGACTCGCTGGGCACCACCGTGCGCATCCTCTTCGCGCCCGTCATCCAGGGCCTGTCCGCGTCCCGCCTCGCGGGCACCTCCGACGTCGCGTGGTCCGCCACCGTGTCGGATGATCAGCCCGCGCGCACGCTCGACTACGCGTGGAGCTTCACCCCGGACGCGCCCATGACGCCCGCTCCGGGCTTCACCACCCAGGCCAACCCCACCGTCCTCCAGCACTACGCCCCCTCGCTCCAGGGCCGCCTGTCCCTCCAGGTCACCGACGCCGCCGGGGCCCGCACCACCGCCACCTACCGCCTGGGCGCGCAGCAGTTCCCCGATGCCCCCGTACAGACCGGCGGGCCCACCGATGCCGCCCAGCTCCGCGCCGGGGACAGCCACACCTGCGCCCTGCTCAACGACGGCTCCGTGCGCTGCTTCGGCGCCGGCGCGCAGGGCCGGCTCGGCTACACCGGCACCGCCAACATCGGCGACGACGAGACGCCCGCGTCGAAGGGCCCCGTGCCGCTCGCCCCGGGGGAGAAGGCCGTGCAGCTGGCCACCGGCCTGGGCCACACCTGCGCCCTGCTCTCCACGGGTCGCGTGCGCTGCTGGGGCGCCAATGCCTCCGGACAGCTCGGGCTGGGCCACACGCGCGCCATCGGCGACGACGAGCCCATCGCCAGCGTGGGCACCGTCGACCTGGGCGGCGCCCGCGCCCTTCGCATCACCGCGGGCGACCGCCACACCTGCGCGCTCCTCACCTCCGGACACGTGCGCTGCTGGGGCGACAACACCCACGGCCAGCTGGGCCTGGGCCACACCGACACGCTCGGCGACGACGAGCCTCCCCCCACCACCGACGTCCCCGTCGGCGCCCCCGTGCAGGACCTGGTCGCGGGCGGCGACCACACCTGCGCCCTGCTCTTCTCCGGCCGCCCGCGCTGCTGGGGCGCCAACGCCTACGGACAACTGGGTTACAACCGTGACGACGATGTCGGTGACACCGAGTTGCCTTCGTCAGCCGGTGACGTGGACGTGGGCGGCACCGCCGTGCAGCTGGCCCTGGGCACCCAGCACACCTGCGCCCTGCTGGACACCGGCGCCCTGCGCTGCTGGGGCGCCAACGCCTACGGCCAGGTGGGCAGCGGCAACCCGGACTACGCGACGCCGCTGACCGCCGTGGCGCTGGCTTCCGGCCTCCGCGCCGTGCAGGTCGCCGCCGGGGCCCAGCACACCTGCGCGCTGCTGGAGTCCGGCCAGGTCCAGTGCTGGGGCAACGGCGCCCGGGGCCGCCTGGGCTACGCCAATACGCGCTCCCTGTCCGCGCCCGGCACCGCCTTCGTCGACGTGGGCGGCGCCCCCGCCACGGCCATCACCGCGGGCGGCCAGCACACGTGCGCCGTGCTCTCCTCCGGCCGCGCGCTGTGCTGGGGCTTCAACACCTCCGGGCAGCTCGGCTACGGCCACGTGCGCGCCATCGGAGATGACGAGGCACCCGCGCTCGCCGGGGGCATCCTCCTCGCGTCGCCCTGACGCCGCGCACGGGAGGGCCCTGGTGCCTGGCTGCCTGCCCTCCAGGCCCATGCGCGTGCTCCGGGAGCAGGTTGCCGGACGCGGGGGGGAATGACGAACCTCCTCCGACGGAGGGAATCCTTCATGGCCGACAACGACAAGCGTCCCGTACCCACGCAGCCCGCCGAGGACTTCTACGGGCGTCCGACGGACCCTCGACAAGGCGGAGAGCCCAGCCGAGAAGGCCAGGGCGCCACGCCCTCCACCCCCCAGGAGCCGAAGCGCTCCGGCTCCGACGAGGAAGAGGACGACGCGCCCAAGCGCCGCCGCGAGCTGACCGAGGCCGACGAGAAGGGCGTCCGCCCCCGCACCGAGGAGGACGAGGACGACCGCGACCTGCGCCTCCGCGACGCCAGCGGCCTGCACCCGTACGACCCGCGCGAGCGCGCGCCGGGGTCCTCGCTGGACGACATGCCGGACGGCGACGGCCCTCGCAGCGACGCGGGCACCAACCCGGTGTCCGACGTCTACCGCTACGGCCACCCGGACCGGATGCCGGACCGCGAGCGCTGAGGACCGCGGCGGGCCGCTGAAAACACCGAGGGCCAGGATCCGGGCTTCGCGCCCCATCCTGGCCCTTCGTCACGTCCGGAGTCCGGCGGCGCCGGGGGGCGCACTCAGCCCACGCGGCGCGGGGCGTGATCCAGCCGGTGCGCTTCCACCCACGCCTCGGCCTGCGCCATCGTGTCCACGAACACCGTGTCGAAGCTGGCCGCGTGGCCGGTGAGCAGCATGGCCACGGACATGGCCTTGCCCACCACCCGCTGCGACAGGTCCGAGCCCACGTACACCACCGAGCGCATCCACTCCGCGCGCACGTTGTTGGCCAGGTACTTGCGCGACTCGGCGGGCAGCTCCGACCCCGGCACCTCCGCCACCAAGTAGAACGGCCCGTTCGCCGCCATCTCCTCGTACACCCGCAGCGCCCACTTCGCGTCCTGCAGCCCCACGACGCCCGTGTACTTCGTGTGCAACACGTCCGGCGCCGTCATCCGGATCCGGTGCGCGCCACACGTCCACTCGCGTGTCTGGTTTTCCATTCGGTCCTCCCCCCGCTTCACTGGGAGAACCCTACGCCCGCCCCCTCCACCCCAGGGAAGCGCCCCGGCGCGAACCTGCCCTTTTGGACAAGGCTCCGCTGTCCATTGGATGTCAGACCCCCTCTGTACTGTGTACCCATTCCGACAGCCTTCCAGAGGGGGAACTCATGACGGAAACCCGTGAACTGCCTCGTGTTTCGGTGAACAAGCTGGGCGAGTACCTGGTCGCCACGCCCGCCCGCCGCAAGCGCATCATCCACGACCAGAAGCACCCGCCGGAGGCCCAGTACCTGCGCTATCCGGAGGCGTCCCAGGCCATCACGGACTTCCTCTGCCGGGGCCTGGACTTGAACGTGCTGCGGGAGGCCCAGCGCCGCTTCGCCTGCGCGGTGCCGCAGACGGAGTTCGAGGCGCAGCGCATGCAGCTGTGTTCGGAGGCGCTGGAGCGCTTCGCGGACCTGGTGCCCTGGTTGGACCTGGACGACGCCATCATCAGCGCGGTGGGCGCGGAGCCTCCGGTGCTGGAGATGGCCGGGGTCACCATCAGCGTGCGCCCGGAGGTGGTGGTGCAGCGGCTGGACAAGCAGGGCAACCCGCGCGTGGGGCTGATGAAGCTCTACTTCTCCAAGACGCACCCGCTGGACGAGCGGAGCGGCCAGTACATCGGCACGCTGCTGCAGCGCTTCGCGGAGCAGCACCTGTGCCGGCTGGGCCCGGCGGACCACCGGCTGATGACGGTGGTGGACGTGTTCGCGGGCTCGCTGTTCGTCGCGCCGCGCGCGCACATCCGCCGGCTGGGGGACGTGGTGCTCGCGTGCGAGGAGATCGCCGAGCGCTGGGCCGTCCACTGAGGCTTCAGCCCGGCGGGGCTCCGTCCTGACGGCGCCGGTGGGCCTCCAGCCACGCGCGGGCCTGGGCCTCCGAGTCCACGAACTCCGCCTCCAGCTTCGCGTCGCCGGTGAAGTTGAGCGCCACCACCAACGCGCGCAGCACCTCGCGGTGCGTGCGCTTGGCGCCGAAGAAGACGACGCCGCGGAACCACGTGGGGCGCACGTGTTCCGCCAGGTACTTGCGCGGCGCGACCGACAGCCCCTCGGAGCTGCTCAGGTCCACGACGAGGTACAGGGGCTTGTCCGGGCCCGCCCCCAGCTCGTGGAACACGTCCACCAGCTCCCGCACGTCCGTTTCGGAAAACGAGCCTCGGACCTTCGTCCAGAGGATGTCGGAGGACTCCAGCGAGACACGCTGTGTCCCGAAGACCCACTCCCGCAGCACCGCCATGCCCTCTCCCACGCAGAGGGCCAGAGGGTACTCAAAACCCGGGGGGCGTCACCAGCCCGTGACCCCTCTTTCCAGAGGGTGTGCCCCCGTACAACCCTCCGGGTTCCCCCTCCGGCGGCGACCCACGTGGCCTGCCGGGCCGGGTCATTCCTCGCACGCCGCGTCATGACCTCACGCGCGGGCGGAGCGGGCGCCACGGACCCGGCCCGTGTCACGCCCGGGTCAGCGCGGCGCGGGGGCCCGCCGGGGAGTGGACGGAAAGCCGCTATGCTCTGCAGCGGGCGGCCAGGCGGACGGCCGCTCCTGGGCGCATCTCCGGCCGGTTGTCGGGACGCGCTTCCTTGCTCACTGTGAAGGGTCGCGCCGATGGCGCGGAGGATGGGAGCGTGGTGCTGGAGTCCTTGTGGAGCAGACGCGCCGTGCTCGTGTCGGGCAAGGGCGGCGTGGGCAAGACGACGCTCTCCGCGGCGCTGGCGGTGGCGGCGGCGCGCGCGGGCCGGCCGGTGCTCCTGGCGGAGCTGTCCCCGGACGAGGGCGGCCCGTCCACGCTCGCGGGGCTCCTGGGCGTGAAGGAGGCCGGGCCCCGCGTGGTGACGGCGGGGCCGAACCTGTCCTTCGTGCGCCTGTCGGCCCCGGAGGGGCACCGGCTGTTCCTGGAGGAGACGCTGCCCGTGAAGTGGCTGGCGGAGGCCGCGCTGCGCTCGCGGGCCCTGCGGCGCTTCCTGGAGGCGGGGCCCGCGCTCAAGGAGATGGGGCTGATGTTCCAGCTGCTGTCGCTCCTGCGCCGCACGCACCCCGACGGCCGCATGGCGTACCCGCTCACGGTGGTGGACCTGCCCGCCACCGGCCACGCGCTGGCGCTGGCCACGCTGCCCCGCAGCATCCTGTCGCTGATGCCGGGCGGGCCCGTGGGAAGGGCGGTGCGGGAGGGGCTGGACCTGCTCCAGGACCCCGCGCGCACGGGCGTGGTGGTCACCACCCTGCCGGAGCCCCTGCCGGTGAGCGAGACGCTGGCGCTGGTGGGAGAGCTGAAGGACGTGGGCCTGCCCCTGTCCGCGGCGGTGCTCAACCGCATGCCGGAGGACCCCTTCACGCCGGAGTCGCGCGCGGCGCTGGAGCGGCTGCTGGAGACGCACGGGCCGCACCGGGGGCAGCGCGCGCTGGAGCGGCTGGAGCGCGCGCGGGAGGCGCGGCAGCGGCTGGCCGCGGGCCTGTCCGTGCCCCACTGGGGCATGCCGGAGCTGGCGCTGACGGGCATGGCGCTGGTGGAGCGGTTGGCGGAGCTCTTGGGGTCCACACTCGAAGGGGCCGCGTCACATGGCGGCCGGGAGGCCACGCCATGAACCTGGACGGACTGCTGCGCGACAAGCGGATCATCGTGCTGTGCGGCGCGGGCGGCGTGGGCAAGACGACGACGGCGGCGGCGCTGGGCGTGGCCGCGGCCCGCGCGGGGCGCCACGTGCTGGTGCTCACCATCGACCCGGCCCGGCGGCTGGCGGAGGCCATGGGGCTGAAGGAGAACGGCGCGGAGCCCACCACCGTGCCGCCGGAGCGCCTGTACGCGGATGGCCCGCGCGGCACGGGCCGGCTGGACGTGTGGATGCTGGAGCCGCGCGTCGTCTTCGAGCGCATGGTGCGCCGGCTGTCCGCCACGGAGAGCGCCGCGCGCGCCATCCTGGAGCACCGGCTGTACCGCTTCCTGTCGGAGCTGGTCGCGGGCGTGCAGGAGTACGCCGCCGCGGAGGCGCTGGACGGCTTCCTGGCGGAGGGCCACTACGACCTCATCCTCCTGGACACCCCGCCCAGCCGCCACGCGCTGGACTTCCTGGAGGCCCCGGGCCGGCTGTCGCGCTTCCTGGACGACCGGGTCATCTCCCTCTTCGGGCCGGACTCCGGCCGCACCGGCCGGCTGTGGCAGGGCGCGCAGGCGCTGGTGGGCCGCGTGCTGGACGGCATCTTCGGCGGCGGCTTCGCGCAGGAGATGCGCTCCTTCGTCGCCGCCTTCGGAGGGCTGTTCGCCGGCATCCGCCTGCACTCGGACCGGCTGCGGGAGCACCTGTCGTCGAAGGACGCGGCCTTCCTGCTCGTCACCTCGCCGGAGGCCGCCGCCCTGCGCGAGGCCACCTTCTTCCAGGAGACGCTCCAGGCGAAGGGGCTGCCCTTCGCGGGCTACGTGCTCAACCGCAGCTGGGCGCGCGAGGACAGCCTGGCCCCCGCCGCCAACCTGAAGCCGCACGCCAGCAACGCCGCGGACACGGACGCCGTCATCGGGCTGGAGCGCCTGGCGGGCGTGGAGGACGCGCGCGCGAAGGCCCACCGCTCGCTGCTGGCCCGGCTGGCCGAAGGGCTGCCCCGGGGCGCGCTGGCCATCGCCGCGCCGGACGCGGGCGCGGACCTGGAGGACTTCCGGGGACTGGTGCACCTGGGCGACGCGCTCACCGTCGCCTGACGCCAAGGGCCTGGGACCTTGGAGGGCCCAGAGCGGACGGGCGAGCGGCGCCGCACCTGCACGGCTGGAGCTTTGCGCGTCCGGGCCCGCTTCCCATGTTCGCAAGTCGAGGAGGCTTGCGACGCACATGGGCACCAAGGACTACAGCAACGGAAACGGCAGGCATGACCTGGGGCGCGCGGACATCTCCACGCCTCCCACCGACGCGATGGCCACGCACCGCTCGCCGGACGTGGCGCCGCCGGGCTCGCGCGAGCGCTCGGAGTCGGACGTCAGCGGTTGGAGCCCCGGGCGCGACGAGCTGCCCTCCGACCGCCAGGGACGCTTCCACCGCGCCGCCGCGTGGCGCATGGGCCGCGTGCGCACGGACGTGGACGACACCGGCGCCTGGCGCGAGGACCGCGAGGGGGAGCGCGACGGCGGCACCACCGGGCCCTACGGCCGCGACAGCCGGGACACGCGCTACGCCAACGGCGCGGGCCCCGTGCGCACCCAGGGCGACGACACCGTCCAGGAGATGCTCCCGGAGCGCGCCAGCTACCGCGAGTGGGACCGCACCGGCTACGGCGGCCCGGAGCCCCTGCTGCGCGACCGGCAGGGCCGCGGCTCACCGGCATCGCGCGAGGACCTGCGCCTGCGCGACCGGATGGCCCCCCGTCGGGAGGAGACCTTCCCGTTGGACCCCCGGCTCCGGGAGTCCCGCGACGGGTCCGGTTCCTCCCGAGGCCGCTGGCGTCGCGAGCCGCTCACCGCGCGCGACATCATGACCCGCCAGGTGCGCACCGCCCGCCGCGACAGCACGTTGCGCGAGGTGGCGCAGCTCATGCGCGACGAGGACTGCGGCGTGGTGCCCATCGTGGACGCGGAGGGGCGGCTGCTGGGGCTGGTCACGGACCGCGACCTCGCGCTGCGCGCCTTCACCGGCCAGCGCGCCGTGGACGGCCTGCGCGCCGGGGACGTGATGACGGAGGAGCTGGAGGCGGTGCTGCCGGAGGAGGACCTGCACGGCGTCATCGAGCTGATGGGCCGCAAGCAGGTGCGCCGCATCCCCGTGGTGGAGCCCGACGACCGGCTGGTGGGCATCATCGCGATGGGGGACATCGCCAGCCGAGCGGATCAGGACGAGGAGCTGCAGGAGGCGCTGGAGCGCATCTCGTCCCGGCGGTCATTCTGGAGCCGGCTGCGCTGAGACCTGCTTGAAGGGACGGGAGGCCGGAGGGGCCTCCCGTCGTCCCCGAGCCGTCCAGGGCTCAGGCGATGGTGACGACCACGCCGGACGCGTCCGCCGCCGCCGTGAACTTCTTCAGGTCGCTGGTGGCGGGGCCCTGCGTGACGGTGCCCGTCTTGGTGAACGTGGACGCGTGGCAGGGGCAGAGCAGTCCATCGATGCTGGACTCGAAGCCCACCTCGCACTGCTGATGCGGGCAGATGGAGTCCACCGCCGAATAGGTCCCGTCCTCCAGCTTGAAGACGAAGATGGTCTTTCCGTAGCCGGTGGGCCGGCCGCTCACCATGCCGCCCGTGTTCTGGAGGTCCGGGAACTGGGCGAAGGTCAACGTCACCTTGCCGTTCTCCACCGACGGGAAGGCGGTGTCACCGGCCTTGATGTTGATGCTCAGCACCTGCGTGCCCGCGTTGTACGTGCACACGTACGTCTTGAGCGGCACCGTGGCGGGCTCGTGCGTCACCGCGCCCGTCGTGGCGTTGAACTTCGACAGGTGGCAGGGG
Source organism: Corallococcus caeni (assembly GCF_036245865.1). Taxonomy (NCBI): domain Bacteria; kingdom Pseudomonadati; phylum Myxococcota; class Myxococcia; order Myxococcales; family Myxococcaceae; genus Corallococcus; species Corallococcus caeni. The sequence continues at coordinate 51,238 of NZ_BTTW01000010.1, forward strand.
CACACGGCCTCCGTCCCGTCGAAGCCCATGGGGCAGCCCACGTGGGTGCACGTGGCGGACAGCACCGAGTAGGTGTCCGCGGACGGGTGCATCACCAGCAGGTTCTCCTGCCCGGAGCCACCCGGGAAGCGCAGCGTCACCGCGCCGCCCGTGCGGGACAGGTCCGGGTAGCGCTGCACCACCAGCGCCACGATGCCGTCGTCCCCCGGCATCTGCACGTCCAGCACCGGCGCGGGGTCGATGTCCGGCGCGCACGCCGGCAGCCCCGCCACCACGGCGCCCGTCCCCAGGACCTTCTTGAAGAAGTCGCGACGCGACGAGCTCACGTGCCCTCCGAGAAGACGAGGTGCGGCTCCAGCACCAGCTCGTCTTCCACCTTCACGAGCAGCAGCGTGGGGCGTTCGATGTTGTAGCCCTCCAGGCTGATCTTGAAGGACCCGTCCGCCGTCACCTGGGTGGCGGAGTCGAACTTCACCGTCATGGGGATCTCCACGTCCTTCGTCACGCCGTGGAAGGTGAGCTTGCCCTTGAGGGTGACGGGCACGGACGCAGGGAAGGCGGCGGGCGTCTTCACGCCGGTGCCCACGGCCTTGACCTCCACCAGCGGGTACTTGGAGGCCTCCGTCACCTCCAGCATGTGCGTGTCGCGGTTGGAGTTCTGCGAGTCGAAGTCCTTCACCTGCGCGCGCACGGCCACCTGGAGGGTGCCGTCCGGCTTCAGCACGGCCTTGCCCTCGCTGGGGGGCGCCTTGCCGGACACGGTGTGCATCTTGTGGATGAGCTTGTAGGTGAGGGAGCTGGCGTCCTTCTTCACCGAGTACAGCTTCGCGCTCTGCGCGGCGGCGGGCAGCGCGAGCAGCAGGGCAGCGGACAGAACGAGTCGTCGAGCAATCACAGCGGCCTCCAGAGGGGATACGGCTTGCCTCCGCACAACGGTCGGCGCGCGGAGACATTCACGACAGGGGGATGAAGGTCAGAAGGTGAGCGTGACGATGCCCGCGGCGACGCAGCCCAACGTGGCATAGCCCACCACCTGGTGCGCGGTTGCGTACTTCGGCTCCGTGATTTCGCCGTAGCTGTGGGTGGCGAGGATGCCCAGGATGGCCTGGGTGATCATCCCGGCGGTGGCCAGGCTCATGAAGATCTTGTGGAACGTCACCGTGTCCCACTGGAACGGGCGCTCCACCGGATCCGGCGCCAGCAGGCCCAGCGTGCCCACCGTGGCGAACAGCACCGACGTGCCGATGACGACGCCCCGGTGCCAGGCCAGCAGCGTGCGGTTATCCCCGCCGCCCCGGAAGGACTCGTTGAACTGGAGCTGTCCCAGCACGGTGGCCGCGGTGAGCCCGCCCGCCATGGCCAGGCCCAGGCCCTGGTGCAGCTTGAGCATGGTGCGGCGCGTCTCCAGGTCCTTCTGGAGGTCCGGATCCAGGAGGCCCTTGGACGCCTCCGCCTCCGGCGTGAGCAGGTCGAAGTCCAGGCTGGGCTCGGACGGGGAGCCCTGCGTGGCGGTGGAGTCCTGCGTCCCCGTGGAGCCCGCCGAGCCTGCCGAACCCTGGGAGCCGGGCTCCTGCGTGGCGGACACGGGCGGCGTCACGTCCGGCGTCACCGGCGGCGAGGTCGCGGGGGTGGCCGCGGGCGCGGTCTCCTGCGAGGAGCCAGACACCGGACGGGCGGGCTTGCGCTTCACGGGCTTGCGCTTGGCCGCGGCGACCAGCACGGGGGCGTCCGGCGCGAGGGCCGCGCCAGCGGGGGAGGCCGCCAGGAGCAGGATGGCCAGGAGGGGGGCGATGACGCGGTTCATCATGGGGGTCCGGGGGACAACGCAGCCCGTCGAAAAAGAGCGGGCCAGGTCCTCTCAGGCTACCCCGGCTCAAGGTCCCGGTGCACGGAAGTGCACACCGGGGCCGGTGAACCTTGCATGGCGGTGCACCCCGGGATGGCCACCAACATGAACCCCGGGTGCCGCCGAAAGTCTCGCCCGCGTCAGGCTGGCGTCGTCGAAGGCACCTCGGAACGGGGTGCGCTGCCGTGGGACAGCTCCTGCCCCAGGGCGTGCGGGTCGAAGTAGGCGAAGAAGCGGCGGACCCGGTCGCCATCCCACTCGAGGATGGAGACGCCCTCGTAGGCGACGGCGGCGCCGTTGTGCGCGGTGCCCTGCGTCTCCCACTCCAGGGCCACGCGGTCGCCGGACTCAATCATGTTGCGGAAGGTGGACTTCACCTGGCCCAGGGTGCCCTTGTACTCGGTCCAGAAGCGGCGGGCGCCGTCGACGCCGGAGAAGACGCTGGGCGAGGCGACGTTGCTCACCTGCGCGTCGTCGGTGAAGAGGGCGACCATCGGCTCGATGTCGCCGTGCTCCTCCAGTTTCAGCAGTGCGTCCACGAACCGCTGCGCTCGTTCCATCGGCATCGGGAGTCCTCGTTCGTCGAAAGGGAAGTCAGGGGTGTGCCCGGGAAGGGTGCGCACGCGGGAGGAAGGTGGCCTCCTTCCCGCGGCTGCTCCCTCGTCCTCCGGACGGCGGCGCTGCCCCCTTGCCCCCGGGTGGCCCGGACCCAGCGGACACTGTCTCTTCATCGGCGCCAGGGACAGCGGGGGCCCCCTTGCTCGCGGGCTTTCGCCGGAGGATGACTGTTGCAGCAGGAGCCCCCATGTCCCAGCAAGCCCTCCGTTCCGCCCCGCCGCCGTCCACCGTCGACGAGGCGCCCACCGACCTTCCCGCGCCCGTCGCAGCGGAGTCGTACCCGCCGCTGACGTTCCTGCTGGAGGAGGTGCGCGCTCCGGGGCTGGTGCGCTCGGACATCGACGCGCTCATCGTGGGCCTGGGCCGCCCGCCCGCGCCGGACGAACCGCTGCGCGAGCGGGCGGATCTGCTGCTGGGGCTGCTGGACCGGAACAACACGGTGGGGGACTACACGGGCTCCGGCGGAATGAAGGTGCGGCACGCGGCGAAGGAGGCCCTGCTCGCCCTGGGCTATCCCTACGCGCTGGAGCTGCCGCCCGAGCTGCTGGAGACGAAGCGCGCCAACGGGAGGGAGCCGGGGCTGAGCGCAGGCGACGTCACCCTGGCGGTGGCGAGCCTGCTGTACCAGTCCGCGGGCCTGGTGGGGGTGGGGTTCTTCCTCAACTACTTCCGGATGCCGGCGGCGACCGAGGTGACGATAGGCATTGGCGCGGTCCTCTGGCTCTTCACCCTGCTCTCCCTGGTGGGCCACCACTCACGGTCGCGGGACCTGCAGGTCATCAGCTCGACGGTGCTGTGGGCGGCGGCGGTGGCGTGGAGCCTGGTCGCCCTCCCGTCCGCGCTGTTCACGAATGGCATCGCCCTGCTCACCGTCCCGTGGCACCTCGCGATGTGGACCGCCTTCTCCCTGCGCCCGGAGCGGGACACGGAGGAGCCGCTGGCTCCGAGCACGCCCGGGCCCACGCCATGACCGCGCTGCCCACCGTCCGGGCCGCCACGCGTGAGGACCGGGCCGCCATCGCGGCCATCTACAACGCGGCCCTCGCCGAGCGCGCCTCCACCTTCGAGACGCGCCCGCGCACGCCCGAGGACATCGACGCGTGGCTGGGCAAGCGCCACCCGGTGCTGGTGGCGGAGGAGGACGGGCGCGTCATCGCGTACGCCTCCACCAGCGCGTACAGCCCGCGCGAGTGCTACGCGGGCATCGCGGACTTCAGCATCTACGTGGCGCCGGAGGCCCGGGGCCGCGACGTGGGCCGGCACCTGATGCAGGCGCTGATGAAGGAGGTGGAGGCCGCGGGCTTCCACAAGCTCACCTCGCGCGTCTTCGCCACCAACGTGCGCAGCCGCGCGCTGCTGGGGCGGCTGGGGTTCCGGGAGGTGGGCGTGCACGAGAAGCACGCCCCGCTGGACGGGGTGTGGCACGACGTGGTGGTGGTGGAGAAGCTGCTGCCGGCGAACGTGAAGTAATCAGCGCCGCGCGTCCTGGGCCCACTCCTCGCGCGTCCAGCCCTGCCGTTCATAGAGGGCCCGGCGCTCCGCGGGCAGGGCCTCCCAGGCGACGCCGGGGTCCAGGTCCCGGGGGCGGCTGAAGAGGCCGGGGATGTCGCCACGGACGGCCTGGGCGGCGCGCTCGGGGGCAAGGCCGCGCAGGCCGTAGCCCAGCTTGAGCCCGGCGTGGCTCTGGCCCGCCTTGTCGGAGGTCTCGAAGGCGATGCCGCCGCCGAACTCCGCGGTGCGAGGGTTGAGGGTCGCGTGGGCGCGGGCATGCGAACCCGCGCCCAGGGACAGCTCCACCTTGCCCTCCGAGTCCCGGCTCACGCTGGCGATGCCCAGGTCCACCTGGAGCTGCGCCTCCGTCTTGCCGTGCGCGTCCGTCATCACTTCGAGGCCCACGGGCCCGGCCTTCGCGGCGACGCCCGCCTGCGTCTGGACGTCGGTGGTGCCGCGAGCGGAGGCATGAGCCTCGCTCTTGAAGTGGAGCAGGTCGTGGGACGCGCTCACTTCGGCGGACACGAAGGCGCCGGCGGGCCGCTCACCGGAGAGGACCTGCGCGCGGGCGCTGACGGCCGCGTAGGCCTGGACGAGCGAGTGTTGAGGACGTCCCAGCCCGGCCTTCCATTCGGCCTCGTAGCGCTCACGTCGCGGGTCGGACCAGGAGAGTCCGAGCGACGTCTCGCGAAGGTCCAGCGCCTGCGGAGGCCCGAGCGCGCGAAGTGCAGGGAGACTGCCAGCCTGGGCCACGGCGTCGCCATGGCGTTGCAGGTACGCGTCGTAGGCGACGACGGCGGCGCGGCCGGTATCGGTGGCATGGGCATTCACCGCGTCCCGCAGCGCTCCAGGCAGCTTCGGATCATTGACGAACATCTCCGGCCGTCCGGGCATGCCGAGCGGTCCGGGTGCACTGCCCGCACGGAGTGAGAGGACGCCCTTCGACGCGGCCTGTTCGAGGAAGGACTGGCGCGACGGAGCATCCATCCGGGACACGTAGGAGGCGAGCAGGCCGTCACGGTCCATGCGCTCCAGCGTGGCGCGGTAGGCGTCACGAGGCACGGAGCCCAGCGCATCGTGCGTGGCCTTCACGTCGCTGCCGGTGAGGAAGGGGTTGGACAGGCTGCGCGTCAGGTGCGAGCGGACCGAGGCATAGACGTCCTCGGGGACGGGAGCGGAGGGGGAACGCAGCCGTCCGCCCATGGCCGCGAGCTCGCGCGCGGACACGGCGGGCCCTTCCGCGTTCGTGGAGGCACGGGGCGCTGAGGGGGCAACGGAGGGGCCGTCATAGGCGCGCAGCTCGTTGCGACCCGGCGCGGAGGCACTGCTCTCACTGACGGAGGTCCTGCGGGACGCGGTCGTGCCCACGCGAAGCTGGGGCGCGGGGGCATCGGGTTCAGGAAGCGTGGGGTCGGGGGACAGGGGACTGCTACCGGGCGCATCGATTCGGGACATCAGGCTCGCTCCAAGGAAGGAGGAGCCGGCCCGCTGTGCAGCCGGTGCACCAGCGTCAGGTGCCTGGAATCACAGGCCCCCTTTCGCATCCATGGGCCCGGGCGTGGGACCTGGGTCCCACGTCCCAGACGGGTCTCAGCCCAGCACGTCCTGCGCGCGGCGGTAGTACATCTCGCGGCTCGCGAGGCCGTTGTAGCCGCCGTTGATGCGGCGGGTGACCTCGCGGAAGTTGCCCGCGTCCGCGTAGCTGTTCAGGTTGCGCGACTGCCAGTACCAACCCGCGATGCGGAACGCGACGTCCGGATCCTTCGCGCGCTCCGGGTGCCCTTCCAGGTCGATGCCCAGCGCCTTGCCCGCCGCACGGTAGTTCGCGCGGCCCGTGAGCTGGATGGGGCCCCGGCCCTTGTAGCGCTTGCCGTCGCCCGGCTGCGTGTTGCCCAGGTCCTTGCGGCCCTCGTACGCCGCGCCGGAGGCGATCTCCTCCATGTAGCGCAGCTCGCCGCTCTCATGCGCCAACTGTGCCAGGAACATCTCCTTGCGCCGGGGCGTGTTGATGTTCGCCTCCGCCATCGCCTTGTTCAGGTGCGGCAGGTACTGCTCCGCCTTCGCCTGCGACAGGTTCGGCATGATCCGCCGCAGCTGCGCCGCCGTCACTCCACCCTTCCCACCCGACGTGCCCGGCGTCCCGTTCACACCGCCCGTGGACGGAGGCGGCTTCGACGTCCCGCCCGTTCCGCCGGTGCGACCCGGAATCGTGAGCTTCTGCCCCACGTAGATCTTGTTCGGGTTCGAGATGTGGTTCGCCTGCTGCAACGCCCCCACCGTCGTGCCGTACCGGCCCGCGATGCCGCTCAGCGTGTCCCCGCTGCGCACCGTGTACGAAGCGCCCCCGGAAGCAGGCGGCTTCGACGTCACCGGCGCCGAGCCTCCGCCCGCGCCAGGAATCGTCAGCTTCTGGCCCACGTAGATCTTGTTCGGGTTGGCGATGTGGTTCGCCTTCGCCAACGCCGCCGCCGTCGTGCCGTGCCGCCCCGCGATGCCGCTCAGCGTGTCGCCGCTGCGCACCGTGTAGCTGCCCGCCTTGGACGGCGCCGCCTGGAACCCATCCGGCACCGTCAGCCGCTGGCCCACGCGGATGAGGTTCGCGTTGGCGATGTGGTTCGTCTTCTGAAGCGAACCCACCGACGTGTTGAAGCGCTGCGCGAGGCCGCTCAACGTGTCGCCGCTGCGAACGGAATAGGTCGTCACGGATGAAACTCCGGGAAAAGAGGGAATCAGTGCCCGGATTTTCGCGACGGCTGGGAATTAGTTTCCCAGGAAGACCTACTTTTCAGGTTGCTGCATCAATCCGTTATTCCTGCACCTTCGAGTCACGCAACCGTTGCTGAAGGTCGCGGGCCGCGGAGGTGTCGTGCATCACGACCAGGCTCTGCACGTAGTACGTGAGCGCCCAGAGGTTCTCCTCCGGGATGGCTCCCTTCCACGACGGCATGGCGGCGCCTCCGACGCCCGCGGCCATGACGCGGTAGAGGTCCTCGCGCTGCGCCTGCGCGGTGTACGGCTGGCCCTCCACTCGAGTGCCCTGGGGCCACACGGTGCGCAGGCGATGGAAGAGGAAGTCGGGCGGCAGCACCTTGGCCAGCTGCGTGGCTTCGCCCTTCGCGTCCACGGTGAGCGAGTAGTCCGAATCACGAGGCAGCGCGGTGTACGGATCCGCGTTCGCCAGGTTCACCTTGCGGCCGGTGACGCTCTCGGTGAGCGCGGCGAGCTCCGCGCGAGGCAGGTACGCGACGTGGCAGCTGGCGCAGCCCGCGTTGCCCTTGCCGGCCACGTGGTAGACGGTGCGGCCGCGCTCCACGGCCTCGGCTTCACGGCCCTTCCACGGGTCCTCGGACAGGGCGATGGCCGCGCCGGGTGACTCCTGCTTCCAGCGCGGGCTGAGGGTCTTGAGGTACTGCACCACTGCGTCCACGTCCGCCGGGGGCACGTCCCACGCGAACATGGGCGTGCCGTGCAGGCCCCGGCGCAGGGTGCGCTTCAGCGCGTCGTCCGTGGGCAGCTCACCCGCGGCCACGCCGCCGAACTTGTAGAGGCCCTGACGGAAGTTGCGCGGAGGGGGACGCATGCCGGAGCCCGCCGGGCCCTGGCCGTCGCCCTTCTCGCCGTGACAGGACGCGCAGTAGTGCGTGTAGACGTCATGTCCGCGCGACAGCGTCGCGGCTGGGATGACCGTGCCGTCCGCGAGCTTCAGCGGCTCGAAGGTGGGCGTCTCCTTGCGGCACGCGGGGGCGAGCGTCCCCAGCGCGAGCACGGCGAGCAAGCGAAGCGAGAAGCAGGAAGTAGGCTTCATGGGAGGTACACCACCGCGAAGAGGACGCCGTACATCACCGTCGAACACCACCAGCCGGGCAGGGCCCGCCGCAACAGAGCCCGTGCCTCCAGGCCGCTCAGGACGCGAAGCCCCGCGCGCAGCAAGCCCACGAGCACGACCGCCAGGTGCACGGCCTGCACCGCCGACAATCCATACAGCGCGGAGCCGAAGACACCGCTGTCGGGGACGCGCAGGTCGCGGTACCAGAACAGCACGTGCAGCCACGCCGCCTGCGTCACGAGGAATCCCGCCCCGGCGACCAGCACGCCCAGCAGTGGAAGTCGGATCCGTCGCGGATCCGCGCCACGCTTGAGCACGGCGTGCAGCAGCACGGCCCCGACGACGAGGAGCCCGCCCGCGAGCGCGGGAACGAGGACTCCGGGGCGCGCGGACGCGGGGGGAAAGAAGCCGCGCAGCCGGTAGAAGCCCGCCGTGAAGGCCACCGCACAGAAGAGCATCGCGGCCGCGCCATGCGCGATGACGGTCCCGAACCAGAGGTTCCCTTCGTCACGCTGGGGGGACCTGGAGGCCAGCGTCCCGGCGGGGTCGTTCGTGCTCACGGGGCAGGACTCTCGCATGCCTGGGACGGGTGGAAAGCACCAGGAAGCCGGGCAGTCCCCCGTCCCTCGGAGCGGTGCCCATCGGTCGAATCACGTCCGTGCATTACACCCGTGAATCCCTACAGGTCCGGCACGGGGCGGCACATGCACGTGAATGGAAGTCTCGTTGAGGCATGGGGCCGTCGTGCGCGTGCCCACCGCGCCACGCAAGAACCCCGCGTGCGGTCAGGCCCTCCGGTAGTAGCCTCCCGCGCTTACTTCCGATGCAACCCGCGCCCACTCCGCTCGCTGCTCCGTCCCCTTCCGTCCTCCCTCGCGCTTCGAGGGGTCTGGACCTCTGGCCGTTGCTCATCGTGGCGCTGGGTGCCTGGGTGCTGCGTGCGCTCGCGTTCTTCCATCGCTCCGGCGCCATGGGCTACCCCATGGACTACGACGAGGGCGTCTACTTCTCCGCCGCGTCACTCCTGCTGCGCGGAGACCTGCCCTACCGTGACTTCATCTTCGTCCACCCGCCCGGCGGCCTCCTGCTATGGGCTCCCGGCGCCGCGCTCACGCTGGGGCTCGATGCGGCCACCGCCTACGGCGTCACCCGCTACCTCGCCGCCGCAGTGGGCGCCCTGTGCGTGTTCCTCGCGGGCCGCGCTGCCTGGCGTGCCTGGGGGCCGCTCGCGGGCTGCGTGGCCGCGCTCGCGTATGCCGCGTATCCGGAGGCCGCCCTCGTCGAGCGGGGCACCTTCCTCGAACCCCTGCTCAACGTCCTGTGCCTGGGCTTCGCGAACCTCTGGCTCGCCCCTGGCGTCCACTCCCGCGCACGCCGCATCGGCGCGGGCGTGCTCCTGGGCCTCGCCATCTCCGTGAAGCTCCCCGGGGGACTGTGGCTCGTCGCCGCGCTGTTCGCCCGTCCGGGGAAGGAGTCCTGGCGTCACGCCCTCCTGCCCGTGCTCGTCGCGTTCGCGACCTTCGCCGTCGTCGTGGGCCCGCTGGCCGCGCTGTCCCCTTCCGAGTTCCTCCGCGACGTCATCACCTTCCAGGCCGTGCGCCCCGCGGACGGTGAGCCGGACCGCTGGCTGCGCCTGCGCGACATCTTCCACGAGCGCCGGCTGGGCGAAGTGCTCCTCGCCCTCGTAGGCCTGGGCACCGCGTGCGTGCGCGCCTTTCGCGCTCCCTCGGAACACCGCCCCGCCGCCCGCTTCTTCGCCTGCGCGTTCCTCCTCAGCGTGGCCCTGTTCCTCGCGTCACGGACCTACTGGAATCAGTACAACGCGCACCTCGCCGCTTCGGAGGCCGTGCTCGCGGGTCTGGGCGCTTCCGTGCTCCAGGCCTTCAGCGTGCGCTGGGGCCGCGCCACATCACGGGCCGTGGCCGCGCTCGTCATCGCCGCCGCGTTCCTGCCCGGTGCGTGGCACGTCGTGCAGAGTGGCCAGCAGCAGGCCCCGGACGTCACGGCGCTCGCGAAGTACCTCCGCACAGACGTTCCCGCGAAGGCGTGCCTCTTCTCCTTCGAGCCGGGCTGGGCGCTCGCGGCGGGCCGGCTCCCCATGGGGGCCACTCCCATCGTGGACGGCTACGCCACCATGCTCCAGGACGCCATGAGCACCGGCGACCGCTTCGACACCACCGACGAGGCCCTCTCCGCCCCCGAGGCCCAGCAGGCCCTGCGCGTCATGCTGGACTCCTGCCGCTTCGTCATCCTCGGCTGGAGAGGCACCTGGCAGCTCACGCCGGAGAGCCGGCCCTGGTTCAAGCAGCGCTTCGTCCGCCGCTTCCCCACGGGCGACACCGGCGGCGTGGACCTCTGGGAGCACCGCTAGACGGCGCCCTCCACCCCGGGCACCGGCGGCGCCACCTGCTCCACCACCGGCTTGCTCGACGACAGCGGCTCCGCCTGGCCAATCCAGTCGCGACCCAGTTGCTCTTGTACTTCCGGTTGCGACAGCGCATGCGGCCCGCGCAGCACCACGGCGCCAGGGCCCGCGTCCGTCCACTCCAGCGTGCCCACCCGCCACGGGTTCGGCTCCGCGGCCCGGCCCCACCCGAGCGTCCGCACCAGGTTCACCACGAACACCAACTGCACCGTGCCCAGGGCGAACGCGGCCCAGCTGGTCCACCGGTTCAACGTGAGCAGGTGCGCGAGGAACGTGTACTGGTACGGGTCATAGAGCCGCCGCAGCTGCCCCGCGTAGCCCGCCACCAGCTGGCCACCGAAGACGGCGATGAACAGCACCGCGCTCAAGAGCACGTGCACCTTCGCCAGCCGCTCATCCAGCGCGCGCCCGTACATGCGCGGGAACCAGAAGTAGAGCCCCGCGAACACCGCGAGGAAGCTGGCCGCGCCCATCGTCAGGTGGAAGTGGCCCACCACCCACATCGTCCCGTGCAGCGGCACGTCCGTCGCCACCGCGCCCAGCGCCAGCCCCGTGATGCCGCCCAGGCCGAAGACCACCATCGTCGCCAGCGCCGCGAGCATCGGCGACGTGAGCCGCACGCTGCCCCGCCACAGCGTCATCAGCCAGTTGAGGAACATCACCTCCGCGGGCAGGGAGATGAGCAGCGTCAGCACCATGAACGTACGCCCCAGCACCGGCGCCATCCCGCTGGTGAACAGGTGGTGCGCGTACACCGCGCCGCTCAGCGCCGTCACCGCGCCCATGGCCCCCGCCGTCAGCCGGTAGCCGTGCGCGGGCTTGCGGCTGAAGAAGGCCACGAAGTCCCCCACCATGCCCCACGCGGGCAGGATGAGGATGTAGACCTCCGGGTGGCCGAACAGCCAGAACAGGTGCTGGTACACCACCGGGTCCCCGCCCCCGCCCACCGCCGCCGCGCCCGCGATGAAGAACTGCGTGCCCGCCACCCGGTCCAGCAAGAGCAGCCCCGTGGCCGCCGCCAGCACCGGCACGAACAGCACGTTGAGCACCGCGCCGTAGAACAGCCCCCACACCACCAGCGGCATCCGCCCCCACGTCATCCCCGGCGCGCGGCAGCGCACCACCGTGACGACGAAGTTGAGCCCGTACAGGAACGCGGACACGCCCACGCAGAGCACCGCCACCGTCACCAGCGTCTGCCCCAGCCCCGGCGTGAACGCGGGCGTCGCCAGCGGCGGATACGACGTCCACCCCGCGCTCGCGGGCCCCAGCCGCACGACGAACGACACCAGCATCAGCGCGCCGCCCACCGCGTAGGCCCAGAAGCCGAACGGCGACAGCCGGGGGAACGCCATCTGCTTCGCGCCGATGGCCAGCGGCAGCACGAAGTGCCCCAGCGCCCCGAAGAGCAGCGGCGTCACCGCGAAGAAGATCATCAAGAGGCCGTGCATCGTGAACACGGCCGTGTACGCGGGCGGCGTCAGCGCGCCCTTCGACTCGGGCAGCGCCCACGCGAGCCCCGGCACCGGCTGCCCCGGCCAGGCCCACTGGAAGCGGATGAGCATGGCCAGCAGGCCGCCCACCAGCAGGAACAGGAACCCGCCCCACAGGTACTGGCGCGCCACGCGCTGGGGGTCCGTCGTCCACAGCGACTTCAAGAACGCCCCCGCCTTCATGGCGTCCTCCACACCCAGCCCCAGTGGGCCGCGGTGTCATCCGCGTCGTAGCCCTGCACCGCCTTGAGGCTCGCCTCGTGCAGCCACGCCGCGTACGCCTCCGGGGACAGCGCCGTCAGCACGCCGCGCATCCGGTAGTGGCTGGTGCCGCAGTGCTGGTAGCAGGCCGCCTCCCACGCACCTTCGCGCGCGGCCTGGAACCAGGTCTGGTTCACGCGGCCCGGGATGGCGTCCAGCTTCACGCGGAAGGCCGGCAGCGAGAACCCGTGCACCACGTCCGTGGAGACCAGCTGCACCCAGACGGGCACGCCCGCCGGCACGCGCAGGTCGTTCCAGGTGACGACGTCGTCCTTCGTGCCGAACGCGCCATCCGCGCCCGCGTACCGCGCCTCCCACGACCACTGGTGCGCGTTGATTTCAATGCGCACCGTGCGCGGGTCCTCGGTGGGGACGCGGAAGTTCCAGAGCACGTCGCGCAGGTAGCCCTCGGAGCCCAGGAACAGCGTCCCGTCCACCACGCCGAACACGCCCAGGGCCAGCCCCAGCACCCACGCCCGTGAGCGCCGCGTGCCTCCGTCCGGCGCCACCTTCCGCGCGCCCCGGAAGCGCACCACCGCCAGCAACAACCACCCGAGCATCACCGCCGCCAGCGCGAGGTCGAAGCCATGGCTCCTGGCCAGCAGCGCGTCGATGCGGTCTCCCGTCGCGCTCGCGTTCTCCGGCGGCGACAGGCTCCACGCCCCTCGCGCGGGCGGCACCGCCAGGGGTGCCTGCGCATCCGGGGGCGCGACGTCGTTCGCGGACGCGGGGGACAACGCAGGGGACTCCGCCATCACGGCTGCTCCTGTTCCACGGGGGCCGAAGCCCGCTCCTCCCGCGCTGCCCGTCGGGCCGCCCAGAGCCCCACGCCCACCAGCGCGAAGGGCACCAGCATCAGCGCCAGCAGCAGCTCGCCCGCCCCGCCCGGAGACTCCGGAGCCCGGGCCGTGCAGGAGGGACACGCCATCGCCACCGCCGGCGACAGCGCCCCGAGGAGCCCGAACCACAGCCCGAGCCCGCCTCGGAGCCCGGAGGACAGGCGCTCCGCCGTCAGCGACCGGCAGCCTCCCCACCCGCCCGTCGGAGCGCGTCCACCCGGGGGCTGGAAGTGAGCCTGGGACATGCCTCCGGGCTAGCACGCACCCAACGTCCCCTCAAGGCGCACCCCGTCCGTCCCGCGGCGGCCACTCTCCCTCATGCCTCGCATGCGGCCAGCCCCTACCCCGGCGTGCCCGCCGCTTGTGCGCCCCCCGCCGATGCCGTACGTGCCGACCATGTCCGTCGAATCGCCCTCGTCCCCGTCCGCCCCCCGCTCCCGTCCCGTCCGCCGCTCCTGGATCTGGGCAGGCATCGCCGTGGCGTCGCTCGGCTTCATGGGGGTGGCGGTGCACGAGCTGGTGCAGGGCCGCTCCCAGCCGCCGCCCCGGCTGGGCGCCCTGCCGGACTTCACCTTCACGCGGCAGGACGGGCAGCCCTTCGGGCTGAAGCAGCTCCGCGGCCACCCGTTCATCGCCAACTTCATCTTCACCCGCTGCCCCACCGTCTGCCCCGTCTTCACGCAGAAGATGGCGCGCGTGCAGGACCACACCGCGAAGCTGGGCACGGACCTCCAGCTGGTGTCCTTCTCCGTGGACCCGGCTTACGACACCCCGGAGCGGCTGGCCGAGTACGGGAAGAAGTACCAGGCGGACTTCACCCGCTGGAACTTCCTCACCGGCGACTACGCCACCCTCAAGGACACCATCGTCCAGGGCTTCAAGATCAGCATGGGCCGCGAGCCCGGCGCCGCCGAGGACGACCTGCTCTCCATCTTCCACGGCACCCACTTCGTGCTCGTGGACGGCACCGGGGAGATCCGCGGCTACTACGACAGCGCGGACCCGGAGGCGACCCAGAAGCTGGAGACCGACGCCCTCCGCCTCACCCGCGAAGAGGGCTGAGCAGCCCCGTTCCTGATCGCGCCCGCACTCCGGGTGCGCCCCCGCGAGTCACGTTCCACCCTCCACCCCGGGCCCGGCGAGGCCCCCCGGAAACGCGAAGGGCCGGCGCCCCGCCCATGACGGACGGGGGACCGGCCCTGCTGGGGGCTTCCGCGCGGCGGCATGGCCCGCAAAGCCGAAGGGCCAGCCCCACCTCGCGGTGAGCACTGGCCCTCGTGCCTGAGTCACGCCAACTTCAGCGGGGAACTCAGTTGATGAGCGCCGCCTGGGCGTGGGCGAACAGGTTCTGCACGTTCTGCTGCGCGGGCTGGGAGGCCAGCGCGCCGACCTTGTCCGCGCCCTGCTTCACGGTGGTCGCGATGTCCGCGATGGACTTCACGGTGGGGGCGAACTTGGTCAGCTGGGACAGACCGGCCAGGGGCCCCTTGGAGAGCAGGGACGCGCCGGAGTCGATGAACTTGTCCACGAACGGCTTGGCCAGCTTGCCCAGGCCGAACGGGAGCTTGTCCAGGAGGCCGCCCGCCAGACCCTTCAGGCCGCCCGTGATGGCGCCCATGGGGTTCTGCACGAAGCTCAGCGCCTTGCCCGCGATGTTCGCGACGCCGCCGGCGACATTGCTGACCGTCTTCGCGATGCTGCTGACAACCTTGCCGATGCCGCCCATGGTGATACCCCCTGCTTAAGTCTGGTTTGGAGAGTGTGTGCCGAAGTGAAGCTGCAAAAGGATTCTCGGAGGGGGGAGGAAAATGTTTCCTCCGAATTTCCGATCTATTTCACGGGGATTCCGGGCGGGCTTCAGCCGCGGGTTCCGCCGCCGCCCTTCTTCAGCTGGTCCATCAGCTCCTGGCGCTTCGCCTCGTCGTCCGGGGCCTTGGGGGCCGCGCCCGTGGGGTTCAGGCTGGGCTTGCCGGCGGCGCCGCCGCCCTTGCCGGCCTCGAACTCGGACTTGGCGAAGGGGTTGCCCTGGCCGGGCAGCTCACCCTTGGCGCCCGCGACCAGGAACTCGCCGACCTCCTCCACCGAGTGCACCGGGAAGCCGTTGGCCTTCAGCTCCTCGTCGGACACGACGTTGAGCATGGGCTCCTTGTCCTTGTCCTGGGCGTACTCGAGCACCAGCTCGACGTAGTCCTCCAGCTTCATCCCCACCGCGTCCGCGATGCGCTTCGTCTCGGGGTCCTTGAGGAGCTCCGCGCGGACGACTTCCACGGGACGGGACAGACCACGCTTCTTGCCAGGGGCTTGCTGGGACATGTTTTTTCGCTCCGGAGAGGAGAGGAAAGACGGCGGGGAACAACTCTAGCCCATCTTTCCAGTAGTACCCATTCCCCCGCCCGGGACGGACCCGCCCCCCTCTTAGGACACCCCTGGCCGGGGGTCCCCTGGGGTGGGTTTCAGCGGACCGCGTTGCGGGGCGCGCCCTTGCGGGCGGAGGCCGGGGCCTTGCGCTTGGGGAGGATGCGGGTGACGGAGCCGGGGCGCCGGGCGACGGCGGCGGCGCGCTCCTTCTCCTCGGCGGCCTTCAGCGCCGCGGCGCGCGCGGCCAGCTGCTCCGCCTGCTGCGCCCAGCGGCGCTTGAGCGCGTCACGCAGGCCGTCCGTCTGCAGGTCCACCTGCGCCTGGTTCAGCCGGTAGTGCAGGTCCTCGCGCAGCGTGCCCCGGGTGAGGGCGGCCATCGCCGTGCCGGAGACGCCCACCACCACCTTGGGCCGCTCCTCCTGCATCTGGAGGCAGCGCAGGATGAGGCCCTGGGCGTCGAGCGGCAGCTTCGCCACGTCCGCGATGAACACCACGCCGTTGGGCTGCCGCAGCGCTCCCGCCAGCTCCGGCGCCTGGCGCACCTCCGTGAGCGGGACGCCGAAGTTGCGCGCGGCTTCCTCCGCCCAGGCCCTGCGCTCGTCCTCCGTCCCTCCGTGGATGATCAACGAGGCACGGTTGGAGACGAGGTCCTCTTCTCGATAACCGCGAAGAGCCACGGGATGCCCTACCCTTCTGGGAAAGCGGGTCCTCCCAAAGTCTAACGCCCTCCCGGGTTGCCTGTTCAATCCCTTACTTGCGGGAAAAAATCAGGGACCCGTTTCAGGAGGAGCCAGGGCACTGGACGCCCGTTCCCGGGTCATGCGGAGGGCACCACCATCACGGGCTTGCGGCAGCGCAGCACCAGCTGGCGCGCCACGGCCTCCTCCAGCGCGTCCGGGACGACCTCACGGCGCGCGGAGGTGCCCACGCAGACCAGGTCCACGCCCTCGCGCTCCGTGGCCTGGCAGATGGCGACCGCCACGTCGTCCCCGCTGACCCCCTCCACGCTCCAGTGCACCGCCCGCGCGACGACGTCCTGGGGCACCTGCTGCCAGAGCCGCTGGAGCACGACGTCCCGCTCGCCGTCGGGCTCCGGCAGCACGCCGTGGAAGTCCCGGGGGCCCCGCTCTCGGCCCCGGAGCCGGTGCACGTGCAACAGGTGCACGCGGCCGCCCGGGCCCACCAGCGAGCACGCCTGCGCGATGGCCTGGACGGACGCGACGGTGAAGTCCACCGGCACCAGGGCGCTGCGGGGCGGCGGGAGGCGGCGCGGCTCGCGCGCCCCGGGCGGGATGCACGCCACGGAGCGCTCCGCGTGGCGCAGCACGCCCTCCGACACGGAGCCGTGCCACAGCCGCTGCACGCCGCCGCGCAGGTGCATGCCCACCACCGTCAGCTCCGCGCTGCGCGCGTGGGCCACGTGCAGCAGGTGGTCCGCCGGGCGGCCATAGCCGGGCTCCAGCACCACCTCCACGCGGCCCTCCCCCTCCAAATCACCCAGGCGCTCGCGCACCTCGCGCATCAGCACGCGCTCCACCAGCGGATCCAACCCCTCCATGGTGCGCTCGCGCGCGTCCAGCCGCTCCACGTGCACGGGGGTGTGGATGCCCAGCCGCTCGCGCTCCTCCAGCGGCGAGCACACGTACGTGGCCAGCACGTCGCACCCGCCCACGCGCCGCAGCTCCCGCAGGAAGGTGATGGCCGCGTCGGACGTGGAGGACCGGGGGTCCACCCCCACCATCACCATCAGCCGGCGCCTTCCCCGGGCCCAGTCCAGGAGCGCCGTGTCCCGGCGCACCGCCAGCACCGGGGCGCAGCCGTGGCGGGCCAGGCGCTCCGCCAGGGACGTCTTGCGCCAGGCGGACGTGCGCCAGCCCTCCGCGGCCACCACCACCAGCCGGGCGCTTCGGCACTCCTCCTCCCCCAGCAGCGACTCCACGGAGGCGCCCCGCAGCATGCGAGGCTCCACCGTGCCCGTCAGCGCCCTCAGGCGCGCGGACTCCGCAGACAGCCCGCCCTCCGCCGCGGACAGGGCGTCCGGGGCCTCCGTGTCCGGGACCTCGTCGTCCACGCCCAGCAGCAGCAGGGGCTCTCCCAGCCGGCAGGCGAGGGTCGCCGCGACGGTGGCCGCGTGCGCGGCGTCCGCGGACAGGTTGGTTGCGCAGATGATGGCCATGGCGGGCCCCCCCGGGGAGGCGATGCCCGCTGGAGCCTCCCCCGCCGGGAAGGATGCGCACGCCGGCCACCCGGTGGCGTGACGCCGTCCATGCCGGCCTGCCTGCCCCTCAGGGCGGGGCGTCCGGGCGCCCGGGCCCCGGGCACGGCCCTAGCGCAGGAGCTGCTGGTGCCCGTCGTGGTTGGTGTGGTCCTGATTCTCCCCCGCGCCACCGCGCTGGTTCTCCCGGCCGAAGGAGGCGAGGAACACGCCCTGCGCGCTGCTCGCGTACTGGTACGGCCGGCCCCAGGGGTCGCGCGGCACGGCGTTGAGGTACCTGGGCACCAGCATGTCGTCCAGGTTGCCCTCCTCCGGCAGTTGCCCCCCGTGGTCGGCCTGGTAGCGCTCCAGCGCCCCCAGGATGACGGTGAAGTCGGCGTGGATCTGCTGGGTCTGCTCGGGGTCGCGGCGGCGGAAGGCGGTGAGCACCAGGGCCACGACGAGCGCCAGTCCGAACACCACCGCCACCCAGGGCAGCGGAGAGCGGCGGGACCTGTCGGGGACGGCGGACGGGGAGGAGGTGGCGGCCATGGCACGCCCACCCTACCGCGTCAGAGCGCGCGGTAAAGCGGCACCGGTTGCTGCTTGCCCTTCAGGCGCACCGGCGGCAGGTCCTCGAAGGCCGTCTCGTTCGCGTCCACCAGCTCCCGCGTGCGCTCGCCCACCAGGATCTCCCCCGGACCGGCCAGCGCGCACAGCCGGGCGGCCACGTTCACCGCGTCGCCAATGCAGGTGTACTCGGCCCTCAGCGCGCTGCCGATGTTCCCGGACACCACCACGCCCGAGTTCAGCCCCACGCCCAGCTCCAGCACCAGGGGCCGGCCCTCGCGGCCGTGGGCCACCCACTCGGCCTCCGCGATGGCGCGCAGTTCCGCCACGGCCTCCATCATCATCTTCGCGCACTGCAGGCCCCGGAGCGCGTCGTCCGGGCGGCCCACAGGCGCGCCGAAGACCGCCATCAGCCCGTCGCCCAGGAACTTGTCCAGCGTGCCGCCGCAGGTGAGCACGGCGTCCGACAGCCGGCCCAGCACCTGGTTGAGCACCGCGACCACCTGCTCGGGGGGGAGGCTCTCCGCCAGGCCGGTGAAGTTGCGGATGTCCGCGAACAGCACCGTCACCTCGCGCTTCTCGCCGGCGAGCACCGCCGCGTCCGCGCTCTTGAGGATCTCCTCCACCACCGCGTCGGACGTGTAGCGCGCGAACAGCTTGCGCATGCGCTCCGTCTCGCCCGTGCGGCGCACCACGCTCTCGATGCGCGCCGCCAGCTCGTCCAGGGACGCGGACTTGTTCACGTAGTCGTCCGCGCCCGCGCGCAGGCCGCGCACGCGCTCCGCCTCCCGGTCGTTCGCGGTGAGCATGATGACGGGGATGGCGCTGCGCGGGCCCTCCTTCAGCCGCCGGCACAGCTCCACGCCGTCCAGCCCCGGCATCTCCAGGTCGCTCAGCACGATGGCCGGCTGCAGCCGCCCCATGCCCTCCAGCGCTTCATACGGGTCCTGGAAGCAGAGAACTTCGTAGCCCAGCGCCACCAGCCCCTCCTGCACGAACGCGCAGGCCAGGGGGCTGTCGTCCACCACCACCACGCGGCGGCGCCCCTCCGTCGCGGGCCGCGGCAGGTCCTGCCGGCCGACGATCCGGTTCTGCACGCCCAGCGCTTCGTAGATCTGCTTGTACGTGCAGTGGCCCTGCTCGACGAGGATCTCTCCCAGCCGCCGCCCGTCGCGCCGCTGCCGCGCCAGGGCCTCGTCCAGCTGCGCGAGCGTCACGTACTTGAGCCCCACCAGCAGCTCGCCCAGCGGCGGCTGCGCGGGCCCCTTGTCGTGGTTCAGGCCCAGGGCCTCTCCCAGCGCGTCTTGGATCTGCTCGCGCGACACGTAGCCCAGGGAGATGAGCGCTTCGCCCACGCGCTGGCCGGTGAGCGCCTGCAGCGCGAGCGCCTCCTGCACCTGCCCCGGCGTGACGACGCCCAGCTTGAGCAACAGGTCACCGAAGAGGGGATTCGAGGCACTCACGCGGCAACCTCCATTCGCTCACCGTAGCCCAACCCCGCCCCCCGGCCCAGCCCACCCCGGGGGCAGGTCTCACCCATGCTGGAACACCCGGCCGAAGGCGAGGACGATCTCCAGGATGATCAACGCGACGATCATCACCTCCAGGATGTGCGAGCGGTCGATGTCCACCTCGCCCTTGAGCAGCCCATACGTCTGCGCGAGCAGCTGCTGCTTGCGCGTGACGGAGGCCTGCCACGCGGGGATGCGAAGGCGGCGCACGGCGCCCTCGTAGACCTTGGCCAGGTAGAAGTCGCCGATGATCTTCAGGCTGTTCTCCACCCGCTCCACGAATTCGTTGAGGTCCACGAGCGTGCCCAGCGTCTCGCGCGCGAGGCTGCGGTACGGGCTGCGGAACAGCGTGAGCCAGCCGGGCTTGCGCGCCTGCACCTCGTCGTGGATGCGCGCGATGTGCTTGTCCAACCGCTCGTCGTAGTAGCGGAACTCCAAGAGCTGCGCGTTGGCGATCTCCAGCAGGTCCGGGATGTCGCGCGAGCCGGACGGCTCGTAGACGAACGCGCTGTTCCAGTCCACGACGACCAGGTCGTGGGCGGTGTAGCTGAAGCGCACCTGGGTGACGGCCTCGCGCTCGCGCGGCGCCAGCGGCGCGGTGGTGCTCTCCCCCAGGAGCAGCCGCGCGATGTCCGCGCGCTGGAACAGCTCCTCCGCGGAGGGGTTGCCCTGGATGCGCTCGGCGAAGATGACGGTGTAGCTCTCGCTCTGGTCCCAGAGGTGCGGCCCCTGCACGGCGGCGGAGATGGTGCGGCGCACGCCCTCCACCAGCTCCCGGGCCAGGTCCTCCAGGGCCTGGCTGTCATAGAGCTCGTCGGCGACGTGGGTGAGGGTCTCCCAGGTGGTGCCGGGCGCGACGGGGACGCGCAGGATGATGGACGCGGCGCCGTGGTCGAACAGGCGCGCGGTGGCGTCCACGGTGACGGGACCGCCGCGCAGCGCCAGCGGCCTGCGTCCCAGCTCATAGGCCACGGGCGGGTTGGGCAGCTGGATGTACTGGCTGTTCTCACGCGACAGCTTCAACCGGCGCGAGTCCTCCGACAGCGCCTTGCGCGCGCGCTCCAGGTCGATCTCCTCCGCGATGTCGAACGTGCGGTAGCAGAGGATGTGGGCCTGTTCGAAGAGCAGCGTCATTCCGTCGGGCGCGGACATGGTGCGCGGAAGCCTACTCCGCGATGTCGTCCCACAAGACGCGAAGTTCCAGCGCCAATGCCTCGAATGGCTCCGCGTAGACGGTCTCCGCGTCCTGATGGGTCCCCAGCAGCAGGTAGTGGGTGCCTTCCAGCCGGAAGACCTCCAGCGTGTACTGGAGCGGGTCCACCAACCAGACGTGCTTGACCCCTTCCCGGGCGTAGATGGGCAGCTTGCGGAACCGGTCCAGCCGGGACGTGGAGGGGGACAGCACCTCGCACAGCCAGTCCGGCGCCATCGTGATGCCCACGACGTCAGGCATCTTGGGCACCCGCTCCCGGCGCCACCCCGCGAGGTCGGGGACCAGGACGTCCTTGCCCAGGTGCAACTCCGGCTCGGGCAGGAAGAGCCACCCCCCAGGCCCCCCTCGTCCTCGGCCAAAGGGATTGCGAAGCTCCCCGCCCAGCTCAAATGCCGCGGAGGCATGCCGCGCCGTCGGCCGGGGGCTCGCGTACAGCTCCCCGTTCACGAGCTCCCCCACCTGGTTCGGCGGGAGCGCTTCCAGGTCTGCGTAGGTGGCGGGCTTTCGGGTCATCTCTGGGAAGAAGAACCTAGCAGGTAGGGACATGCCCGGACACTCTCATGCCCGTCTGACACGTGTACCCCGGCGGCCGGGAGCCCCGGAAGGGCCCCCGGGCCTGAAACATTTCCGCTGAAACATTTCCGGATGTTTTACTCAGTCGCCGCCACCCTCGGGCAGCTTGATGCCAATGCCTGCCGGGCCCGGGCCGTCGTCCGGCAGGCTGCCGATGTGGCCGGGCGTGGGGATGGGGCGGTCTCCCGCCTGACGCTTGTTGTCCTGTTCGTCTTCCGGAAGCTGCGGTTCCTTCCGGGGGCTGTCGTGCTCACCCATGGCGGCTCCTTCGCGCGTTGAGAGGGTTTGACCTCTCCCAAGCTAGGGAGCCCGCGCCCCGGCTGGCACCCCGTCCCTGCCGGCCCGCGGGGCATGCGGGGACACGAGCGGCGCGAATGTTTCAGGCGCCCCGGGGCTTCGCGGGCGGCGTCAGCGACGTGCGCACGTCCCACAGCTCCGGGAAGAAGCGCAGGTCCAGCGCCTTGCGCAGGAAGCCCACGCCCGACGAGCCGCCCGTGCCCTGCTTGAAGCCGATGATGCGCATCACCGTCATCATGTGCCGGTAGCGCCAGAGCTGGAACCGCTCCTCCGTGTCCACCAGCTTCTCGCACATCTCATACGCATCCCAGTGCTTCTCCGCGTCCGAGTAGATGCGGCGGAACACCTCCATCACCTGGGCGCTCTTCTCATACGGCTGACGCCAGTCGCGCTCCACGTGGCTTCTGGGAACGTCGTGGCCCATGCGCGACAGGTGGCGCAGGAACTCGTCGTAGATGCCCGGCGACTCCAGCAGGCGGTCCAGCTCCGCGTGCACGCCCGGCACGTGCTTGAAGGGCCCCAGCGCCGCGTCGTCCTTGTTGCCCAAAAGGAACTCCAGCGCCCGGTACTGGAAGCTCTGGAAGCCGGACGCGTGGCCCAGCGTGTCGCGGAACTCCAGGTACTCGTTGGGCGTGAGCGTCTCCAGCACGCTCCACTGCTCGAAGAGCATCCGCTGGATGTGCGCGACGCGCGCGAAGATCTTGAAGGACGGCTCCAGCCGGTCCGCCTGGATGTAGCGGATGCAGGCGGACAGCTCATGGATGAGCAGCTTCATCCACAGCTCGCTCGTCTGATGCTGGACGATGAACAGCAGCTCGTCGTGATGGGGAGGCTGGGAACGGGGCACCTGCGCGGACAAAAGCCGGTCCAGCTGCAGGTAATCACCATAGGTCGTCCGGCCCGCGAGGTCCGTGACGATTCCAGGCTCCAGGTCGCGTTTGCTCATGGCCCGGGCACTCATGCACACCAACTCCCTCGCGGCGCAAGCACATCCTCCGCGCGGTCAATCCAGCCACGCTCCTCCAGACGGAAGAACGGGTCCACCACCTCTGCCCGGGCCGGGGCAACTGTACTGCTTAAGCGTTCTTCTGAGCGGCTTCCGCGAGCGCCTTGGAGGCGGCGCGGCCACGGGGCAGCTTGATGTCCTCCACGCTGTTGGGCTCCGCGTAGTCGGCCCACTGGGAGGGACGGCGGTTGGTCTTCTCCAGCATGCGCAGCTTCTGGTAGTGCGCCGCGCAGTAGCCCTTGGTGCGGCTGGGCTTGCCGCAGCCCTTGATGGCGCACTCACGGGCGCCGCCTTCCGCCGCCGCCGGCTTGCGGCCCCGGCGCTTGCCGCCCACCGCCGCCACCGGCGCGCTCACCGCCGCCCGGCCCGCCGGACGACCCACGGGACGACGGCCGGCCTTGCCCGCCGCGGGCGCGTTCGCGCCGAAGAGGGGGCCCACCACCTGGGCCAGGGGCGCCAGCCGCTCGGCCACGCTGCGCAGCGCGTCCAGGTCCGCCGTCCCAGACTCCAGACGAGACACCACGTCACGCAGGGGCTTGAGCTGGACTTCAATCTCGTTGCGAATCATCTCGCGGAACGCCTTGTCAACTGACATTTCGAACAATCCTCGGTTTAAGGGGGGAGCATTGCCTTGGCGTGAACCGGCACGCCGGACTACCAATACCTTCCAGAAAGGCAATTGTCGAAGGAAGCGATAAAAAGTTGTGACGCCGCTGCGTATCAGCAGGCGTGAAAGGCCCGGGAAATGGGGCTCGGCGGCGCTTTCAGCGCCCTTTTCACGCATCCCAATGCAGGGGTTCCAACAACGCTCCGCGACTGGAGGCGGGGGGGTGCTGCGAGCGCTCCAGCAGTTCCTCGTACGTCAGTGCGAGGTCATGTCCCAGTTCCGCCAGTTCCTCAGAGTCCAGGGACGCGGACAGCCGGGGGAGCACTGCGTGTTCCGTGGCCTGCACATGCGCCACGACCCGGTCTTCCAGGGTGAAGAGGCGCGCCTGCCACTCGACGCCGCGAGGCGTCAGCTCCTGCAATTCCTCCATCAGCTCGCGCAGGGTGAGGTGGTCTTCCGCCTCCTCGCGGGCGCGGGCGCGGCCTTCCACGCGCGTGAGCAGCGGCTGGACGCAGCGCTCCTCCAGGCGGGAGTGCAGGCGCAGCAGGCGGGTGAGGTCCTCCTGGTCGTGCGACAGCTCCTCCACGTCCGGCTCCGAAGCCAGCCGCTCCAGCAGCGCCTCCAGATCGCGGTGTTGTTGCAGGAGGATGTCGAATGGGCCGGCCATGCCCTCAAGCATCAGCACGGCCCCGGAAGCAGACAACCGGCCCCCTTCCCCACGGCGGCGCCGGAGTGAAAGGCAGCCTGCTGGCGTGCATGCCCCTTTCGCGGTGGCGGCACCGGTGGAGCCCCTGCCCGCCCGCCTGGTACCGGGGTGCCAGCCCACGAGGGCGGCTGCATCTTCTGCTCCACCGTGGAAAACCCACTCACCCGCGTCCAACAGACCGTCTTCCGTTTCGCGGAGCGTGGCGCCGCGCTGTCCGCGCGCTACCACCGCGCCCGACTGATGGGTGCTGAACACCTGCCCAGGCAGGGGCCGCTGCTGCTCGTGGGCAATCACGGTGTCTGGGGATACGAGACGCCCGCCTTCTTCCACCTCGTGCACCAGGCCACGGGGCGCTATCCGCTGGGGTTGGCGGAGCGGGGGTTCTTCAAGATTCCCCTCGTGCGCACGGTGTTGCCCTGGCTGGGCGGCGTGGAGGGGACGCGGGAGAACGCGCTCCGGTCGCTCCAGGAGGGACAGCTCGTCGTCTGTTATCCGGGCGGCGCGCGGGAGACCTTCAAACGCAGCCAGGGCCGCTACCGCCTGAGATGGGAGCGCGCGCTGGGCTTCGTGCGGCTGGCCATGCAGGCGGGGGTGCCGGTGGTGCCCTTCGCGGGTTTTGGGGTGGATGACACCTTCTTCTGGCCTCCGGACGAGGACCGCTGGTGTGTGCGCCTGGCCGCGGAGGACAAATACCGCATGCCCCTGGTGATGGGATTGGGTCCGCTGCCGCTGCCCGTCCAGCTCACCTTCGCCGTGGGTGAACCCCATGAACCGCCGCCGTCGGGTGCGTCGGAGTCGCGCGTGCAGGCCTTCCGCGACCGCGTGGCCGCCAGCGTCCGGCGCCTGCTCCTGAGGGCCTGCCATGCTTGACGCCTCCGCCCCCGCCGCCGTTTCGCCTCGCGCCCGCGTGCCGCCGCTGGTGCCGGACGTGGAAGACATCCAGCAAGGCTATGAACAGCTGGAGTGCGAGGAGCGCGTCATCCGGGGCACGCCGGTGCGGCTGTTCACCTTTCCCCAGGGGAACAGGGATGTATCACGCACCGTGGTCTGTCTTCCGGGCCTGGGCGCCAGTGGCCGGTCCTTCGCGCCCATGGAGCCGCTGGCCCAGGCGTGGAACCTGCTGTTGTGGACGCCGCCCCTGAAGACGCCCGCGACGCATACGCCGTTGCAGTGGAACCTGTCCGTGCTCAACCACCCGGAGGCGCGGCTGCCGGAGCGCTTCGCGTTGATGGGGTCTTCCTATGGAAGCCTGCTGTCCATCGCGTATGCGTTGGAGCACCCGGAGCGGGTGAAGGCGCTGGTGCTGGTGTCGCCGGTGGCCGGCGTGCGCAAGGTGCGGCGGCTGGCGTTGACGCTGTCCACGCTGGTGCGGGCGCCCCGGCCGCTGGCGTATGTGTTCGCGCCCACGGTGGCCCGGGTGCTGGGCGGCCGGTGGCTGCCGCCGGAGGGGCGGGCGGAAATCGTCCGCGAGGCCCGGCGCCTGTCGTCGCTGGAGCTGATGCGGCGGTTGCGCGACATCCTGGCCGCGGACTTCCTGCACCGGCTGCGGGAGCTGCGCGTGCCCACGCTCATCATCGAGGGCGGCCGCGACCTGCTGGTGCCGCCCGCGGCCGCGCGCGACGTGGCGGCGCATGTGCCGGGGGCCCGGCTGGAGTTCCTGGAGGCGGCCAGTCACCTGCCGTACATGAGCCACCCGGAAGCGTTCAATGCGAGCGTGTCCGACTTCCTGTCGCGGCACCCTGACTGAGCAGGCCTTATCTCTATCGTCGGGGGAACATCCGCAATGACGACCGCCGCCGATCACCTGTCCCGCTCCGCGCTGTTGTTCCTGTCTCGCCAGTCCAACCTCAAGGACGTGGCCACGCGGCTCAAACCCTTTCGCGAGCTGGCGTCGCGCTTCATCGCGGGGGAGACGCTGGAGGAGGCGGTGGACGCGGTGCGGGCCCTCACGGCGAAGGGGCTGCTGGCCAGCTTCGACCACCTCAACGAGGCAGTGCGCTCGCCCCAGGAGACGCGCGACGAGGTGCGGCACTACCAGCGGCTGCTCGCGCGCATCGACCAGGTGGGCGTGAAGGCCAACGTGTCGCTGAAGCTCACGCAGTGCGGCCTGTTGTTCGACCGGAACCTGGCGCTGCTGAACGCGCGGGCGGTGGTGGCGGACGCGGCGGCGCGGGACTCCTTCGTGCGCGTGGACATGGAGGAGAGCGCCGTCACGCAGGTGACCCTGGACATCGTGCGGGACCTGCACTCGGAGTTCGGGGAGACGCACGTGGGGGCGGTGCTCCAGAGCTACCTGCGGCGCACGGAGGAGGACGCGAAGGCCCTGTGCGCCGAGCGCGTCCGCATCCGGCTGTGCAAGGGGGCCTACCTGGAGGGTCCCGACGTGGCCTTCCCGGACAAGAAGGACGTGGACGCGAACTTCGTGCGCTGCATGCGCATCCTGCTGGACAGCGGCGTGTATCACGGCATCGCCACGCATGATGAGCGGATGATTGACGCCACGCTGGAGTACGCCGCGCGCCAGCATCTGCCCAAGGGCGCCTTTGAATTCCAGATGCTGTATGGCATCCGGCGCGACCTGCAGGAGCGGTTGGTGAAGGAAGGCCATCCGGTGCGTGTCTATGTCCCGTATGGGAAGCACTGGTATCCGTATTTCATGCGACGGCTGGCGGAGCGCCCGGCCAACCTGTGGTTCGTGATGCGCAACCTGATGAAGGGATAGGCCATGAGGAACCCCTACGCCGCCGCGTATGTCGCCGGGGCCGTGGGCACCGGCGCCCTGGGGGTGCTGGTCAGCGTGCGCAATGCCACCCTGGGACACGCGCCGCCCTACGCCGCGCGAAACATCGCGCGGCACGTGCTGGGCCGGCTGTTCGGGCGGAAGCTGTCCCGGCATGAGGCGTCGCGGTGGGCCTTCGCGCTGCGCGCGGGCTATGGCCCCCTGCTGGGCATGGGCTGGGGCCTGGTGCGCAGGCGCACGTCGAAGTGGACCCTGCTGCACAGCGGCGTGCTGCTGGGCCTGGGCGTGCTGGCCTTCGAGCGCGCGGCCTTCCCCGTGTTCAAGGCGACGGCGCTCGCGAACACCTGGTCGCGCGCGGAGCACGCCTGGCTGTTCGCGCAGACGGCGGTGTTCGGCGTCGTCACCGAGGCGACGATGCGCTGGCTGGTGAAGGAGGAACCCACGACCCCTTGATCAACCGCCGGGCGGCTCCGGTGGCGCGTCCTTCCTCGGATGTCCGGGCCGTCCGCGCCGGCCCTTGTCGTGGGCCAGCTCCGGGCGCTTCTCCGCCAGCCAGGCGATGGCGTGGGCGGAGCTGGGGATGGTGAGCATCAGGAACGCGGCGACGAGCAGCCCTCGCAAGAAGAGCCAGCCGTCCGCCGTCGCCAGCGTGGCGCCGATGATGACCAGCGCCCCGCCGAAGGGCACCGCGCCCGCCGCGTGCACGCGCGTGAGCACCGAGGGCAGCCGGTACATGCCGATGATGGCGGCGGTGATGAAGAGCAGGCCCAGCGCCACCAGGGCGTCGGACACCCACTGCACGGCGGCGGACATCATCGGGTGTCCTCCTCGTCGTGGAAGGTGCGGCCGTGGTGCAGGAAGCGGGCGCCCGCCACGGTCTGCACGTAGGAGAGCAGGGCCAGCACCAGGGCCGCGTCCAGGTAGCCGGCCTCGCCGCGCGTGGCGCCGTACAGCGCCAGCACCGCGCAGATGACCAGGCCCAGGGTGTCCACGGACATGAGCATGTCCGCCGAGGAGCGCTGGCGCGAGGCCAGCAGCACCAGCGCGCCCAAGAGGCCCACCATCCACACGATGGCCAGGGTGAAGAAGGTCTCGTGCATCGCAGGCCGCCTCCCTACGGGAACACCGCGCGCTGGTAGCGCTGGTAGAAGTCGTCCTGCTGCCGCAGCAGCCGGTCCGGATCCGACGCGTCCAGCGCGTGCATGCGCATCACGCGCCTCTCCCAGTCCAGCTCCAGCAGCACCGTGCCCGGGGCCAGGGACATGACCCACGAGGACACCTGCACGCCGCGCGCGGTGCGCTCGCCCATGGGGACGTCCACCACGCCCGCGCGGTCCGCCAGGTCGCCGCGGCCGAAGATGACCCTGAGCACCTGGAAGCAGCTGCGCGTCACCAGCACGGCCAGGGCCCAGCCGAAGCGGGGCAGGTGCAGCGTGCGCCGCCAGTGCTCGCCAGCCTCCAGGACCGGCGGCAGGCCCGCCAGGGGGAACAGGCGCATCACGCCCAGGGCCAGCACCGCGCCCAGCGCGAGGTCCACGGGGTGGAAGCTGCCCACCATCAGCGCGTACAGCAGCGCCAGGGCCAGCATGTGCACGAGGGTGCGGAGGCTCATGGCAGCGTCCCCAGGCCCTGGATGGCGTCGCGTCCGGCGCGCAGGAGCGGCTCCGGCCAGAGGCCCGCGGCGATGAGCGCCAGGGACAGCGCGTACACCACCGCGCCCGTGCCCCGGTGCAGGGCCGCGCCCTCCCTCAACCACCGCTCGCGCTGGTAGGCGCGGAAGAGGGCCAGCAGCGACAGGGCGCTCGCCAGCACCACCAGCCCCGCGAGCCAGGCGTGCCCCTGCTCCAGCGCCGCTCGCAAGAGCCAGGCCTTGGCCCAGAAGCCCGCGGTGGGCGGCACTCCGGCGGTGCTGAAGGCCGCCACCGAGTAGGCCCTGCGCGCCCGCTCGCCGCCCCGGTCCTGCGCCAGGAACAGCGCCGTCTTGTCCACGGAGCCCGCCAGCGCCAGCGCTACCGCCGCGCACAGGCCCTCGCGGCCCGCCAGGCTCAGCGCGGCGATGATGAGCCCCGCATGGGAGATGGACGCGTACGCGAGCACCTCGCGCGTGTCCCGGCGGGAGAGCGCGAGCACGGAGCCGTAGAGGATGCTCGTCGCGCCCAGTATCTCCAGCAGCGGCCGGGCCTGCGCCAGCACCTGCGGCAGCACGTCCGCGCCGAAGCGCAGGAGCCCATAGCTGCCGATGTTCGCCAGCGCCCCCGCGAGCAGCGCCGCCACGGTGGGGCCCGCGTCCCGGTACACCGCCGGCGCCCAGAAGTGGAACGGGAAGAAGCCCAGCTTCACCCCGAACGCGCACAAGAGCAGCGTGCCCGGCACCATCAGCGCGAACGGCGGCCCCGCCTGTCCCCACGCGATGATGGACAGCATGTCCAGCGTGCCGGTGGTCAGGTACAGCATCACCACCGCGGAGAGGAACAGCGTGGACCCCATCAGGTTCACCACCACGAAGGTGAACGCGGCGCGCAGGTTGCGGGGCTTCTCCCCATACGACGCCAGCGCGAAGGCGGACGTCATCGCCAGCTCGAAGAAGACGTAGAAGTTGAACGCGTCCGACGTGAAGAACACCCCCGTGAGCCCCGCCCCCATGAAGACCACCAGCGCGGGGAAGCTGCGCGACGTGATGCCTCCGGCCACGTGCTCGTACACGAGCGTGCCCAGCAGCACCGCCGTGGACACCAGCGCGAACACGATGGACAGCTGATCCGCGCGCAGGCGGATGCCCACGCCCACCGGCCAGTCCCCCGTGACGAACTGGGGCGCCTGCGCGCTCCAGGCCTGGGGCAACAGCCACGCCGTGCACACGAGCGTGCCCGCGAGCCCCGCGATGGCCAGCCACGCCACCCACGCGCGGCGCCCGTCCAGGAAGGCCAGCACCGCGCCCATCACCCACGGCAGGAGCAGCGGTCCCCAGAGCGGCATCAGTGGCCCTCCCCCGGCTCCACGGCGTGCACGCGCTTCAGCTCCGCCTCCACCAGCCGGTCCGTGCGCAGCGAGCCGTGCGCCCGCTGCGTGCGGTGCACCAGCGTGAGCAGCAGCGCGGACACCGCGAAGCCGATGACGATGGCGGTGAGCGCCAGCGACTGGAGCACCGGGTCCGTCACCGGCCAGCCGGGCCGCACGCTCAGCGCCTCGCCCCGCTCCGGGAAGGAGCCCGCGAGGATGAGCAGGACGCTGGAGTTGGTGATGAGCACCGTGCCGCACGCCACGCGCACCAGCTCCCGCTCCAGCACCATGCGCACGCCGCACGCGAACAGCAGGCCCACCACCAGGGACGCGATGAGGATCATGGCCCGGACTCCTCTTGCGTCCCGGTGCGCAGGGCGAAGCGGTCGATGACGGTGACCACCAGCCCGAAGACGATGAGCATCAGCCCTCCCTCGAAGATGAGCGCGGTGTGCAGGTGCAGGCCCCCCACGCCCACCTCCGCCTGGTCCGGGCGGGGGAAGAGGGTCATGGGCGTGTAGCCCGCCAGCACCGGCAGGAACGCGGTGCCCACCACGAGCAGCAGCCCCACGCCCGCCAGCGGCGCCGCGTACCGCACCGCCACGTAGCGCCGGGTCTGGTCCCGGCCCGTCACCACGTACTGGAGCAGCACCGCCAGCCCCGCCAGCGCCCCGGCCGGGAAGCCGCCGCCCACCGACGCGCCGCCCTTCAGCCAGAGCGAGAGCGCGATGATCAACGACGGCCACAGCAAGAGGCGCGACAGGGGCGGGACGAAGGAGATCATGGCCTCAGCGCCTCCCCTTCAGGCGCAAGAGGCTGGTGACGCCCAGGAGCGCCGCGACCACGACGCTCATCTCCCCCACCGTGTCCAGGCCCCGGAAGTCCGTGAGCACCGCGGCCACGACGTTGGGCGAGTGCGCGGCCTCCGCCAGTTGCACCGTGCGCGCACCCACGCGGTCGGCGTGCAGATGGGACAGGGCGCTCCAGCTCAGCAGGAAGGCGCTCGCGCCCGCGACCGCCGCGGCCAGGCGGTCGCGTCCGCGCGGGTTCTGGGCCTCGTGCTGGGCGCGCTCGAGGCGGGCCCGGGGGAGCAGGGCCAGGAGGCCCGCGAAGAGCAGCGTGAAGGTGGTCTCCACCAGCACGGAGGTGAGGGCCACGTCGGGCGCGGCGGCGAAGGCGAACACCATGGCCAGGCTGAAGCCCACGCAGGAGATGAGCAGCACCAGCCGCAGGTGCCCCTTCGCGCGCAGCGTGGCCAGCGCGGCGGCGGACGCGAAGGCCAGCGCCATCACCAGCGTCACGTCCGCCCAGCCCACCGGGCCCACCTTGAAGCGGTCGCGCAGCGGCGTCACGCCCAGCACCGCCAGGCCCAGCAGGCCCGTGGGCACCAGCACGGACGCCACCCGGTCGCGCAGGTCGCGCACCTCCTTCTCGTGCAGCCACGTGGACAGCCGGTCCAGCTGGTGCAGCAGCAGGCGGTAGCCGCGCTCGGCGCCCACGCGGGACCCGGCCGCCAGCCCCCGGGAGAGCGCGCGCGTCCAGGCGTGGCGCGTGGCGAAGAGCAGCGCGCCCAGGGCCCAGGCCCCCACGGCGAGCAGGTTCTCCGCGCGCGCGTCCAGGTGGTACGCGAGCTCCAGCGTGGAGGGCTCGCCGCGCATCGCCTCCGCCGCGGCGCGGGCGGGTTCGACGAGGAGCCCCGGCACCAGGCCGCCCAGCAGGATGACCGCCGCGAGCACGACGACAGGGGCCACGAGCAGCCGGGGCGCGGCGGGCGCGTCCTGGCGCGGCCCTCCGAAGAGGCCCCACCACAGGCGCAGCGTGTACGCGAGCGTCAGGCCCGCGCCCACGAGCCCGGCGGCCATGAACGCGGGGCCCCTGCGCGCGAGCGCGTGGAAGAAGACCTCGTCCTTGAAGAAGCCCACGGTGAGGGGCAGCGCGGAGAGCCCCGCCGCCGCCACGGCGCTGGCGGCCGCGAGCACGGGGAGCGAGTGACGCAGGCCGCTGACCTCCGACAGCTTCTTCTTGCCGGTGACCTGGGTGACGGCGCCCGCGGTGAGGAACAGGGCGGCCTTGCACGGCGCGTGGATGGCGACGTAGAGCGGCGCGCCCTCGGAGCCCAGCGCCACCAGCACCAGCGCGTAGCCGTACTGCGCGATGGTGGAGTACGCGAGCACGCGCTTGAACGGATCCGCCACCAGGGCCATGAGGCTGCCCATGCCCATGGACAGGAAGCCGATGGCGAGCAGGCCGTCGCGCACCTCCGTGGCCGGGGCGAACAGCGGGTAGAGGCGCTGGAGGAGGAAGACGCCCGCGGCGACCATCGCGGCCGAGTGCAGGTACGACGACACGGGCGTGGGCGCGGCCATGGCGCGCGGGAGCCAGAAGTGGAACGGCACCTGCGCGCTCTTGCCCAGCGCGCCCACGGCCAGGCACACCAGCGCGCCGGTGGACGCGGGGCTGTGCGCGGCGCGCTCGATGACGAGCGGCAGGGAGAAGGTGCCGTACTGGAGCCCCAGCGCCATGGCGCCCGCGAAGAAGACGACGGAGGTGGCGCCGGTGAGCACCAGGGACAGGAGCGCGGCGGCGCGCGACTCGGGGTCCTCGCGGTCGAAGCCGATGAGCAGGTACGAGATGATGGTGGTGAGGTCCAGCGCCACGAACAGCAGCAGCAGGTCATCCACGGTGACGAGCAGCACCATGGCGGCCATGAACGCGAGCATCAGCCCCTGGAAGCGCACCTCGTCGCGCGCGGGCCGGCCCTCCTCCGCCAGGTGGTGCGGCATGTACGCGCGCGAGTACAGGACCACGAGCGCGCCGATGCCGAGCGCCAGCGCGGCATAGAGGCCGGACAGGCCGTCGCGCGTGAACTCCAGCGACAGGCCCCACGTGGGAGCCCAGGGGAGCACGAGGCGCGCGGGCGCCTGCGTCGTCCACTCATGGACCAGCGCCCCCAGCGCGGCGAGCGCCCCCGCCGCGCCCATCCAGGCGGCCGCGCCCGGACGCCACCGGCCCGCGACGTACGCGAGCGGCGCGCACGCCAGGGCCAGGAGGATGGGCAGGAGGAGGGGCATGGGCGGAGCCGCCCACGTTAGGAGTGGCCCGCCGACGCAGGCACACAACCGTCAGCCCCATGCGCGGAGCGTCACCCCCAGGTCACTCGTGGAGCGGGGGCCGTGCGCTGGTGGACAGCACGGGCCCTGCCGGGGGCCCGGTGCTACAGCGTGTCCAGCAGCTCCCGGCACTCGCGCCGCCAGTGGAGCGCGGTGGCGGGCACGGGGAGGACACGCACGGAGCCGTCCGCGGGCTCGCGCGACAGCAGGCGCACCTCCTCCGGGCGCACGTGCTCCAGCAGGTCCGGCGAGTGCGTGGCCAGCACCACCTGCACCGGCTGGCCTCCCGTGGACTCACCGCGCGTCATGGCGCGCAGCAGCTCCAGCACCTCGCGCATCAGGCCCGGGTGCAGGGCGCGCTCCGGCTCGTCCAGCGTGAGCAGCTCCGGCAGCGGCCGCTGGTAGGGCAGCACCAGGAACGCGAGCAGCCACAGCACCCCGTCCGAGACGTGCTCGGGACCGAACCACACGTCCGGGCTCCAGCGGTCGCGGAAGCGCAGCCGGAAGGAGCGGTCCTCCAGGTCGCGCGACACGTCCACGTCCGACAACGACGGCACGCGCGTCGCCAGCTCCCGCGAGATGACGTCCCGCGTGGACATGGGCAGCGCCGCGAAGACGCTCGCCAGGTTGCCGCCCTTGCGCTCCAGCCACGTCGCCTTCGCGGAGGAGCCACCCTCGCGCAGCGCCTCCATGCTCAACGACAACTGCTGCGTGGAGTGGCCCTGGCCGGGCAGCGTGTCCATCACGCTGAACGGATACTCCACGCGCGTGCGGTCGCCGTGCGCGTACGTCCACTCGATGCGCAGCGGACGCGATTCATCCCGCCGCCAGAAGTCCGAAGGCTCGTACGCGAGCTGATGCTGGAGCCCCTCCAGCAGGGAGGTCTTCCCCGAGCCCGAGGGCCCCACCAGGACGGTCATCGGCTCCAGGGCGAGCTGCACGTGGAGCAGGCACCGGAAGTGCTCGAAGCGAACGGAGGCAATCACAGCCGGAAGCCTAGCGGCCTCCCCCCAGGGGCCGTCCATGGCTCCAGTCGGACCCATGCTCCGCGTGAAGGTCCTTCACGCCCTCCAGGAGACCAGGCCGGGCGGTGGCGGACCGCGGCACGACCTCGCCGCGGCGCAGCGCCTTCTGGAGCACCTGCGCCAGGTGCGGCGGCTTGCGCCCCGTGGCCTGGCGGATCTGCTCCCGGCAGCTGAACCCGTCCGCGATGAGCAGCGTGTCTCCGGAAGCCCCGCGCACCTTCGGAAGGATGACCCTTTCGCCGCAGGCCTGAAACACGCCGTGTGTCCAGGAAGGTCGTTGTCATGGGGAGGTGTCCACGGCGGACAGGGCCCGGGCCACGAGGCCGCGCGAGCCGGCGTTGCGCACCCGTCGCAGGAGCGACGCCATCCGCGCCGGGACACCCCAGGCGTCCTCGCTCACGAGCAGCGGGACGAGCATGTCACGGATCAACGCGGCGCCGGCCGGAACCGCGTACGTGTAGCCCAGACCGCGCTGGCCCCCGGCCACGGGCTCCACGAGCAGGAGCGTGGTGGACGTCCACGTGAACGTGCCATCGGACTCCGGCTGATCCGTGGGCACGGTGTACGCGGAGACGTCGACCCGCTCGATGGGCGCGGCGGCGCTGTCATGGCGGACGGATGACGGCTTCACGGTGAAGCCAGGCGCGGGATGGCAGCGAGGCGGGGTGTCTCGCATGCCCGCTGTCCGGGAGCCGCACCGGGCGCTCCATGAACCCAGGCGGCCGGGGCCGTCACCGGGGCTGGGCCCACGGCGCGCCCGCGTCTCCCGCTCGCGAGCGGCCATTCCTAGCTTGAGGCCGGAGGGCCAGAAGGCGCGGAAGGCGAAGCCGCGAGGTGAGGGCCGCTCGGGGGAACGGGGATGCGAGGAGGACGCAAGCGGACCCAGGCCGTGGACCGGGCGGTGGAGCCCTGGAACGTCGTGCGCGACGCCGTGCTCCCTGGCGCGCTCGCGGGGACACTGGGCGCCTTCGCGATGGGCGTGCTCGGCTGCGCGTTCTCGGGCGTGCTGCACGGCGAGCCCTGGCGGCCGGCGCTCCTCGTGTCAGGTCTGTTCTTCCGCGATGGCTCGGCCCACGGGGCCCTCGGGGTGCTGCTCGGGCTGTTCATCCACCTCGCCGTGGCGGGTGGGCTCGCCACGGGCTTCGCGCTCCTGCTGCCACGCCGGGGCACCGCCGTCGCGGCGCTCTGCCTGGGCGTGCTCTACGGCATGGGGGTGTGGTTGATGATGACGCGGCTCATGCTGCCCTTCGGCTCGCCGCCGCTGGCCCACGAGGGTGCCTCCGCGCTGCTGTTCCTGTTGCACCTCGCCTTCGGAGCGGCGCTCGGCACGGTGCCCGCCTTGCGAGACGTCCTCACCCGCGCGGACCGGCTGCGGCGCCGCCTCCAGCTCCTGAAGCAGCAGGCCTGAGCCCTTCCCTGCGGCTGACAGGCGGGCAGCCCCTCGCTGCGCGTGGCGGGTGCCCGGCGTGCATAACGTCAGTCGCATGAGCAAAGGAGCGGCCCCGAGCATTCTCATGCGACTGCGCTCCACGCGCCTCGCGGAGACCCTGGGCACGAGCTACTGGCTGCTCCCCGTCCTCTGCGTGGCGGCAGCCATCGCCCTGTCCTCCGGGGCGGAGGCGCTCGACGCGCGGCTGCCGCAGACGGAGCAGGCCTGGTACCTCTTCCGCGGCGGGCCCGAGGGCGCGCGCTCGGTGCTCTCCACCGTGGCGTCGTCGATGATGACGTTCTCCGGCCTCGTCTTCTCCGTCACCATCCTCGTGCTCCAGCAGGCCAGCAACCAGTACTCCCCCCGCATCCTGCGCACGTTCCTGAGCGACCGTCAGAGCCAGCTCACCCTGGGCATCTTCGTGGGCACCTTCGTCTACGCCCTGCTGACCCTGCGCGGCGTGCGGGGCACGTCCGAGGAGCTGCACATCCAGGCCCACGTGCCGTCGCTGTCCGTCTGGCTGTCGCTGGTGCTGGTGCTGCTCTCGGTGGGCGCGTTCATCTTCTTCATCCACCACGTCGCCCAGTCCATCCGCGCCGTCGTCATCCTGGGCCGCATCCACGACGAGACGTGCGCCACGCTGGAGCGGATGTATCCGGAAGGGGTGGGGCAGGACACGCGCGAGCCGGAGCTGCAGCGCCCCCTGGCACCGCCCTCGCTGGTGGTGCCGCACGGGAAGCCCTCCGGCGTGCTCGTCACGGTGGACGAGTCCCGGCTGATGGCCTGCGCGAAGAAGGCGGACGTGATGGTGGGCCTGGTGCCGAGGATGGGGGACTTCGTGCCGCACGGCGCGCCGCTCTTCGAAGTGTGGGGCGACGCAGGGAAGCTGGACGTGAAGGCCCTGACGGACGCGGTGGGCACGGGCGCGGAGCGCACGCTCCAGCAGGACACCGCGTTCGGCTTCCGCCAGCTCGTGGACGTGGCGGAGCGGGCCCTGTCTCCCGGCATCAACGACCCCACCACGGCGGTGCAGGCCATCGACCCGCTGCACGACCTGCTGCGCCGCATGGTGCAGCGGCGCTTCCCCTCGCCCTCGCGCCAGGACGACGCCGGCACGCTCCGGCTGCTGTGCCCCCGGCCGGACTGGGACACCTACGTGCGGCTCGCCGTGGATGAGATCCGCCTCTTCGGCGCGGGGGACCTCCAGGTGGCCCGGCGCCTGCGCTTCCTCGTGACGGACCTGCTGAGCGTGGCGCCGGCCTTCCGGCGGGAGGAGCTGGAGCGGCAGCTGCGCCTGCTGGACGCCAGCATCGAGCGCTCCTTCCAGGACGCGAGCGACGCCGCCATGGCCCGCCGCCCCAGCCCCCAGGGCCACGGCCCCAGGTGAGCCAGCCCTATGGATTCACCGGCCCCGCGGGCTCCGGCGGCCTCGCGCTCCTCGGGTCCGCCATGGCTCCCGGCAGGGCCTCCACCGGAAACGGCCCCGGTGGAATCGTGGGCCGGAAGCGCGTGCGCGTCTCCAGCACGCACACCGCCAGCAGCACCGCCACGAACACCACCGACGTGAGCAGCACCAGCCCGTTGCTCGCGCGCTGCTCGCGCAGGTGCATGTAGAACAGGGCGATGAGCAGCCCCTTCGCCCCCGCGATGAGCAGCGCCACCGGCAGCGACCACGCGCCGTGCGGCAGCGTGTGCAGCCCGTACGTCAGCGCCGTCAGCGCGAGCAGCACCCCGCCCACGAGCAGCACCCCCGCCACGCCCAGCTGACGCCCGGGCTTCTCCACCGCGTCCTCGGCCACGGGCCCGCTCCTCATGACAGGTACAGGATGGGATAGACGAACAGCCAGATGACATCCACCAGGTGCCAGTACATGCCGCCCAGCTCCACCGGCGTCGCGTACTCCGGCCCGAACGCCCCCGCCGCGGACCGCACGCCCAGCACCGTGAGCACGCTCACGCCCACCGTCACGTGCAGCGCGTGGAAGCCCGTCAGCAGGTAGTACAGCGTGAAGAAGAGGCTCGCCCCCACGCGCGGCACCTCCGTGAACCGGTACGCGTCCCCCGGCAGCCCTCCCTCCTTCACGTGGTGCGCGTACTCCACGCCCTTCACCGCCAGGAACACCACGCCCAGCAGCGCCGCCGCCAGCAGCAGCGCGCCGCCCAGCCCCGGCCGGGCCCCCCGCACCGCGTGCACCGCGAGCGCCACCAGGATGCTGCTCGACACCAGCAGGAACGTGTTCAGCGTACCCAGCCCCACCTCCATCGTGAGCTGCGCGGCGCGGAACGCCTCCGGGTACACCGAGCGATACACGCCATAGGCCGTGAACAGCCCCGCGAACAGCAGCACCTCCGTCGCGATGAAGACCCACATGCCCAGGTACGCCGCCTGCTTGCGCGCGTCCTCGGAGCCCCAGTGCCCGGTCACGGCCTCAGGCGGCATGCGGCACCTCCTCCCGCGCGTACTCGTGCGGGCCGGTGGGGTACTCGGGCGTGACGTGGAAGTTGTGCGTGGGCGGCGGGGAGGCGCTCCTCCACTCGAAGCCCTCGCTGCCCCAGGGGTTGTCCCCCGCGACCGCGCCGTGGCGCAGGCTCCACGCCAGGTAGAACGCGATGGCCACGAACCCGAACGCCAGCAGGGACGCGCCCGCCGTGGACGCCACGTGCAGCGACTGGAAATGCGGCGGATAGTCCGCGTACCGCCGGGGCATCCCCAGGTTCCCCAGGAGGAACTGCGGCACGAACGTGGCGATGAAGCCGAAGATGATCAACACCGCCGCGCCGTTGGCCAGCTTCGCGGGGAAGCACCGCCCGAACATCTTCGGGAACCAGTAGTGCAGCGCCGCCAGGAACGCCATCACCGTGGCCCCCACCATGATGAAGTGGAAGTGCGCCACCACCGAGTACGTGTCGTGCCAGTGCAGGTTCAACGACGTGGTCGCGTACGCCACGCCAATCATCCCCCCGAAGAAGAGGAAGAACATGAACCCCAGCGTGTAGATGAGCGGCGACTCGATGGCGATGGAGCCCCGGTAGAGCGTGCCCAGCCAGGAGAAGATTTTTATCGCCGTGAAGATGGCCACCAGCATGGACATGGCGCCGAACGCGCCGGAGCCGAAGGTGGACTGGCCGGACGCGAACATGTGGTGGCCCCAGGTGAAGAACCCCACGAACGCGATGCCCAGCGTGGAGTAGACAATCATCCGGTAGCTGAAGGCGTTCTTGCGGCTGAAGGCGCTCACCGCCTCGCTGATGACGCCCATGGACGGCAGCACCATGATGTAGACGGCCGGGTGGCTGTAGAACCAGAACAGGTGCTGGAAGAGGATGGGGTCCCCTCCGCGCGCGGGGTCGAAGATGCCCGCGCCCACCACCCGCTCCAGCGCCACCAGCAGCAGCACCATGCCCAGCACCGGCGTGGCCAGCACCTGGATGATGGCAGTGCCGTAGATGGCCCAGACGAACAGCGGCACCTTCATCCACGTGAGGCCCGGCGCGCGCAGCGTGTGCACCGTGGCGATGAAGTTGAGCCCGGTGAGGATGGTGGAGAACCCGATGATGAACACGCCCACCAGCACCGGCAGCACCGCCGTGCCCGTCGTGGTGCTGTAGGGCGTGTAGAAGGTCCAGCCCGTGTCCGCGCCGCCCTCGAACATGCCCCACAGCGTGACGCTGGCGCCCAGCACGTAGAGGTACACGGACGCCAGGTTGAGCCGGGGGAAGGCCACGTCCCTGGCGCCAATCATCAGCGGCACCAGGAAGTTGCCGAAGGCGGACGGGATGGCCGGAATCATGAACAGCCACACCATGGTGACGCCATGGAGCGTGAACATCCGGTTGTACGCCAGGTGCCCCATGATGGTGCGGCCCGGCGTGAGCAGCTCGATGCGCAGCGCCAGCGCGAACAGGCCGCCCACGAGGAAGAAGAACAGCGTCAGCCCCAGGAACATCACCCCGATGCGCTTGTGGTCGTGCGTCGTGAGCCACGACCACAGGGTGCGCCCGTCCGACAGGTAGGACTCAGCGGCCGGTGGGGACATAGACGGGCTCCTCGGCCGCGGTGACGCCCGGGCGCAGGGGACGCAGGGACTTGATGAACTCCACGAGCGCGCCGGAGTCCTCCGCGCTCAGCCGGCCGTGGTAGCCCGGCATCACGGGCGCGTAGCCGGCCACCACCTTCGCCAGCGGATCCATCATGGACTCGGTGAGGTACGCCTCGTCCGCGAGCACGGCGCCGCCGCCCTCCAGCGGCTCCCGCCGGCCGTACAGCCCCAGCCACGTGGGGCCGATGTGCGGCGCGCCCGTCACCGTGTGGCATTGCAGGCAGCCCTGCGCGGCGGCGACGCGCTCCCCCCGCACGGCCATGGACTCCGGGGTGCGGGCGCCGGGCAGCGCGGCCACGGGGAGGTTGCGGCGCTGCGCGTCCTGCCACGCGTCGAAGTCCGAGGGCGACAGCACCACCACCTCGCCGCGCATCACCGAGTGGTCCAGCCCGCAGTACTCCGCGCACAGCACCTGGTGGCGGCCGGGCTTCGGCGCCTCGAACCAGAGGTCGGTGTAGCGGCCGGGCACCGCGTCGCGCTTCATGCGGAAGTCCGGCACGTAGAAGGAGTGGATGACGTCGCGCGAGGTGAGCAGCAGCCGCACGGGTCGGCCCGCGGGCACCACCAGCGTGTCGATGGCGCTGGGGCCCCCGGGATAGGTGAACTTCCACATCCACTGCTTGCCGGTGACGTACACGTCCAGCGAGTCCTGGGGCGGGCTCATCACCCAGACGAACTGCTGGAAGCCCAGGACGAACCAGAGCAGGAACAGCGACAGCGGCACGCCGATGAACAGCCCCTCCATCCACGGGGCCGCCACCACGCGCGGCGTGGCGTCCGACGCCGTGCGCCGGCGGTAGCGCACCAGGAAGAAGAGGCCGACGGCGCCAATGCCCACCGCCACCGCGAGCGTGGTGAGCAGCAGGACGAAGTGCAGGTGGTCCACCTTCACGGCGAAGGTGGAGCCCTGCTCCGGGAGGAAGAAGAGGCGGCGCAGCAGCTCGTTCATCGCGCGCCCCCTTCGCCTTCGGAGAGCAGCTGCCGCATGGCCGCGTCGATGGGCTGGTGGATGACGCCCGCGTCCACGTCCACCCAGCCGTAGCCCTCCAGCCGCTCGCGCTGCCGGGCCTTGAGCGCGTCCGCCCTCCGGTCCAGCGAGAAGGGGGGCTGATCCAGCATGCCAATCTGCTGGGTGCTCGGGGGAACCGGGAGGGGCCGCTCGGTTCCGGGGCGCCAGAGGACCCACAGGGCCCAGGCCGCGACGCTGGCCGCCGCGAGCAGCGACAGCGCCACGGCGCCGACGCGCAGCAGCCACGCGGTGGGCAGCCGCTCCAGCTCTGGAGGGGGTGGGCGGGATTCGCTCATGGCGGGCGCACCTGGAGCGAGTGGACGAGGTAGGGATCCGCCACGGGCACGGGATAGGCGCCGCGCGAGAGCCAGATCGCCGCCGCCACGGACACCCCGCCCATCCCCACCCACGCGGTGAAGGCCGTCCACGGGATGACGACGGCCTCCGGGAAGAGCGAGGGGAACAGCAGCCACGCCACGTCCACGGCGTGCATCCCGAGCATCCACAGCGACACGGCCGCCAGCGCCCGGGGCCGCGCCTTGAGCTCGCGCGACAAGAGGAGCGCGAAGGGGATGACGAAGTGGCCCAGCAGCAGCACCAGCGACAGCGCGCCCCAGCCGTCCTCCAGGCGGACGCGGTACCAGCTCACCTCCTCCGGCAGGCTGGCGACCCAGATGAGCATGAGCTGCGAATAGGCGATGTAGGCCCAGAAGCAGATGAAGGCGAACAGCAGCGTGCCCAGCCGGTGGTAGTGGCCGGGGGACAGCAGGCTGCCGAAGTGGCGCGTGTCCCGGGTGGCCGCCCCCGCGACGATCATCAGGGCGAGCCCGCCCACGAAGGCGCCGGAGAAGACGTAGGCGGCGTAGACGGTGGACTGCCACGTCGCCTCCAGCGACATCATCCAGTCCAGCGTCATGAAGGAGAACGTGAGCCCCAGCGCGGGCAGCGAGCCCCCGCCCAGCCGCCGCTGCCACAGCGTCCAGCGCACGTCGCCCGTCGCGTCCTGCCGCACGGACCAGCGGTACAGCAGGGCCCCCACCAGTCCCCAGGTGAGGAAGTACAGCACCGCGCGCACCAGGAAGAAGGGCACGTTGTTGTAGAGCCGCCGGTGGTCGAGCACCTCCAACGTGTGCGCGCCCAGGTTCGCGGAGGGCGCGACCCACGGGAACAGGTGCCGCATCCCCAGCGCGAGGGGCACGAAGAGCAGCAGGAACAGCGGCGCGAGCGCGGCCGTGACCTCCAGCGCGCGGCGCAGCACCACGGGCCAGCGCGCCTTGGACGCGTGGAAGGAGGCGAGCAGCAACAGGGCCCCCAGGCTCAGCCCCAGCCAGTAGGTGAACCCGAAGAGGTAGCCCGCCAGGGCCTGACGCACGTCGAGCAAGGCGCCGACGGCGGTGGCCCCCAGGCCCACGACCCCGAGCGCCGCGCTGAGGCCCAGCGCGCGCCGTCCGCCCTCGAAGCGTGGAAGCACGGGAGGCGTCATGGCGCGCGGACCTCCTCACCGGCTCGCAACCGAGCGGCGGAGGCAGCGAAGGACGCAGGGGCCAGGCCCTCGTGCAGAGCGGCCGTCCCTACGGATGAGAAGATGAGAGCCCAGCAGTGGCGCCCCGGCGGCGGCGCACCTTGGAAACCGGTCCGACTGTCGGACCAGTTTGGACAGCTCGGACGGCTCCCCTGCGCTGAGGATGCCGAGATGGCAACCCGGCTGGGCTTCCCCGTCGGTGGCGCACCTTGGAAACCGGTCCGACTGTCGGACCAGTTTGGACCGCCTGGTTGGACGGAGGCTTCCGCTGAACCTGGGCCGCGAGAACCTGTCCGACTGTCGGACAGGTTTGGGCAGCTCGGGCTGCTGCTCCCGGCGCGCCTCTTGGACTGCCTTGTCAGACGGTGGGTGTAGACCTTGGGAGTCCAGGGAGGCGTCATGGTGATCCAACCTCCTGGCGCAGCCTTGCCTGCACTTCGGGGGGAGCGGCGGTGAGCGGTGCTCTCTGGCTGCGGCCCAGGGCGCGCAGGTACGCGACCACGGCCCAGCGCTCCTGGGGCGTGAGCTGCGGGCCGTAGGCGGGCATCACGCCGAAGCCGTGGGAGATGACCTCGAAGTAGAAGCCCTGCGGGTGCGGCAGCGCTCCCGTCGTGGAGCGCTCATTGAGCCGCCCCTCCATCGCGAGTCCTCGCGGTCCGACGAGCGCGTGCTCCCGGGCCCGGGCCGCGTCCGCGGCGCTGACCGTCACCCCGGGGCCCGGCGCTCCGGGCCGCCCCGCGTCGGCCGTGTCCCTCACGGCGCCCTCGTCGTCCACCCTCCTGGGCAGCGGGAACGCGTCCGGCCCCACCCTCGCGGTCACGGCCTGCGTGCCCGTGTACGGGGCTTCGCCCTCCGCGACGCCGTAGACCACCTGTCCCGCGTGGTCGTGCGGCACGAACAGCCCGGGCGGCCGGCGCTGCGGCATCTTCCTGGCCACGATGGCGTCCCCATCTCCCGTCAGCCCGTGGCACACCGCGCACCAGGTCTCATAGGCCGTGCGCCCCTCCTCCAGCAGCGCCCGGGTGAGCGGCACCGGCACGGCCTGAAGCCACCGTCCCTCCGCCGTCAGCCCCTGGCTGGAGGCCGGGTCCTCCTGATTGCGCCACTCCTGCGCCACCGTCCCCGGCACCAGGGGCCGCATGGCGCGGCCGTCCTCGAAGAACGCGCTCGCCTTGAACGCCTCCGCGCGCGGCTGCGACGCCATGGGGTCCGTGTCGTCACACGCGGCCACCCCGCCCAGCAGCGCCAGGAGCGCCCAGCGCGTCATCGCGCCCCCTCCGCCACCACCGACACCTGCCGCGCGCCCAGCTCGCGCAGCGCGGCCTCCACCCGCGGCGCGTCATCGCCGTCCACCGCGACGCTGGCCCAGAAGCCGTCCACGGACGCGCTGCGGAAGGACTCCACGTCGAACACCGGGTGCGTCACGTGCGGGAAGCCGAAGAGCACCATCAGCGCGCCGAAGACCATCAGCGCCGCGCTCAGCACGGCCAGTTCGAACGTGATGGGCAGGTTCGTGGGCACGCTGTGCAGCGGCCGGCCGCCCACGTCCAACGGATAGTCCACCGCGTTGGTGAACCACTGCGTCACGTACGCGAACACCGCGCCCCCCAGCCCCGCGCCCAGCGCCAGCAGCGGCAACCTCGAGCGCTTCAGCCCCAGCGCCTCGAACGTCTCCTCCACCGGGAACGGCGTGTGCGCGTCCAGCTGCTCGAAGCCCCTCTCCCGCAGGGCCTTCAGCGCGGCCACCAGCGCGTCGCTGGACGCGAACTCTCCCAGCACCCAGTGGCGGCTCATGGCGCACCGCCGGGCCGGGTGCCCTGCTCGCGCCGGAACTGGAGCGACGCGTCCACCTCGCGCTGGAGTTCCTTCATCTCGCTCACGGACACGGCCGGCACGTACTTGAGGAACAGCAGGAACGCCGTGCCGAAGAACGCCACCGTGCCGCCCAGCAGGCTCCAGTCCACCCACGTGGGCCGGTACGCCGCCCAGGACGACGGCAGGAAGTCCATGCTCAGCGACGCCACCACGATGAGGAAGCGCTCCGTCCACATCCCCACGTTGATGAGCAGCGCCGCCACCCACAGCACCGCCACGTTCGTGCGCAGCCGGGAGAACCAGAACAGCTGCGGCACCCCCACGTTGCAGAAGATCTGCATCCAGAACAGCGGCGCGTACGGCCCGAAGAACTCGGCCTGCGTGGCGTGCATCTCGAAGGGGTTCGCGCTGAACCAGGCGAAGAAGTGCTCCTGGACGTAGCCGTACGTCACCATCCACCCCGTCGCGAGCAGCACCTTCGCCATGTTGTCCAGGTGCAGCGGCGTCACCACGTGCTCGATGCCCAGCGCCTTGCGCGCGGGGATGAGCAGCGTGAGCACCAGCGCGAAGCCGCTGAACACCGCGCCCGCGACGAAGTACGGCGGGAAGATGGTCGTGTGCCAGCCCGGCAGCTGCGCCACCGCGAAGTCGAAGGACACGATGGTGTGCACGCTCACCACCAGCGGCGTGGCCAGCCCCGCCAGCAGCAGGTAGCCCGTGCGCCACTGCCGCCAGTGCCGCGCCGAGCCGCGCCACCCCAGGCTCGCCACCCCGTACCAGAAGCGCGCGCGGGGCGTCTTCGCCGTGTCGCGCGCCGTGGCCAGGTCTGGAATCAGCCCCACGAACCAGAACAGCAGCGACACCGTGAGGTACGTCCCCACC
Organism: Corallococcus caeni; assembly: GCF_036245865.1. Taxonomy (NCBI): domain Bacteria; kingdom Pseudomonadati; phylum Myxococcota; class Myxococcia; order Myxococcales; family Myxococcaceae; genus Corallococcus; species Corallococcus caeni. The sequence goes on from NZ_BTTW01000010.1 coordinate 95,704, forward strand.
GCCGCGATGTCCCACGTCAGCGGCGAGCGGAACTGCGGCCACGCCCGCAGACTGCTGGGATACGGCACCAGCCAGTAGAACTTCCACGGCCGCCCCAGGTGCAGCAGCGGGAAGAGCCCCGCGCACGTCACCGCGAAGAGCGTCATCGCCTCCGCGAAGCGGTTGATGGAGCCGCGCCACTTCTCCTGGAACAGCAGCAGGATGGCGCTGATGAGCGTCCCCGCGTGGCCAATGCCGATCCACCACACGAAGTTCGTGATGCCGAACGCCCACGCCACCGGGATGTTGTTGCCCCACGTCCCCACGCCCACGAAGAGGGTGACGCAGATGGCCACCGTCAGCAGCGCGGTCCCGGCCAGCCCGAAGCCCAGCATCACCCACCAGGTCCGGCCCGCGGGGCGGTGCACGAAGGCCAGCAGCGACTCGCTGTAGGCGCGGTCGGAGTGGCGCCCTTCCAATATCGGGTGCTCGGCGAGCGGATCCCCGGGCGCGGGCACCTGCGGGTCGGCCGTGCTCATGCGCCTCCCTTCGGCGCCGGGTTCTTCAGGCGCACCAGGTGCACCGTGCGAGGCCGGGTGCCCAGGGAGTTGAGCAGCTTGTAGTGCCGGGGGTCCTCGTGCGCGCGGCGCACCGCCGACTCCGGCGCGCGCAGGTCCCCGAAGGTGATGGCCTCCGTGGGGCAGGCCTGCTGGCAGGCGGTGCGGACCTCGCCTTCACGCACGTCCCGGTGGGCGGAGCGCGCGACGGCGCGGGCCCGTTCGATGCGCTGCACGCAGTACGTGCACTTCTCCATCACCCCGCGCGAGCGCACCGTGACGTCCGGGTTCTGGCGCAGGCGCGTGAGGGGGTCTCGCTGCTGATACTCCAGGTAGTTGAAGCGGCGGACCTTGTAGGGGCAGTTGTTGGAGCAGTACCGCGTCCCGATGCAGCGGTTGTAGACCATCTGGTTCAGGCCCTCGTCCGAGTGGACGGTGGCGTTCACCGGGCACACGTATTCGCAGGGCGCGGCCTCGCAGTGCACGCACGCCACGGGCTGGGTGATGAAGCCCGGGTCGTCCGGGTCGCCCAGGAAGTACCGGTCGATGCGCAGCCAGTGCATCTCCCGGCTCTTGAGCACGCCGTCGTGCCCCACCACCGGCACGTTGTTCTCCGCCTGGCAGGCCACCATGCACGCGCTGCATCCCGTGCAGCGGTGCAGGTCGATGGCCATGGCCCACTGATGGCGGTCGCTCTTCAGCAGCGCGGAGGGCGGGTAGAGCCGCTCGCCGTCCTCCTGGAGCGGCTGGAGTGCCTGGGGCTTCGCGTGGAAGGCCTCGTGCGGGAGCTGGAGCGCCAGCTGGCGTCCCTCCATGCTCCAGTGCTCCTGCGTGAGCGCCAGCGCGTGGTGCCGGCCCGTGCGGGTGAGGTTCACGGTGGCCGCGCCCCAGGGCATGTTCCGGGACCCCAGCGCGTACGCATTGACGCCCACGCCCTGCCCCACCGGGCCCACGCGCTCGCGGCCGTGGCCCAGCGCCAGCGTCACCGTGTCGTCCGGCTGGCCGGGCAGGACCAGGACGGGCACCTCCACCGCCTGCCCCAGCACCTCCAGCCGCGCCACGTCTCCCTTCTCCAGCGACAGGGCGCGCGCGGTGGCCGGGGAGAGCAGCGCGGCGTTGCCCCAGGTGAGCTTCGTCACCGGGTCGGGCAGCTCCTGGAGCCAGGCGTTGCCCGCGAAGCGGCCGTCGTACAGCCGCGAGTCCAGCACCAGCGACAGCTCCAGGCCCTCCGGCTTCTCCGCCAGGTGGCTTGCCCGCGCCATCGCCCGCATGTCTGGTGCGTCCTGGACGATGCGGAAGGGCCCCAGCCCCGCGACCTCCAGCGCGTCCTCCATCACCGCGGCGGCGTCCAGCACGGCCCGCGCGGGGGGAGCCTGCGTGCCGGTAATGACGCCATCCGCGAGCCACGCCTCCCAGCGCGCCTCGAAGTCCGATGGCGCCCCCGCGCGTTCGCGCCAAAGGGACTTGAGCAGCTCGTAAGGGCTCTGGGCCTCCAGTCCCGCGAAGACGCTCAGGAGCTCCACCTCTGAGACCGCGCCGGGGAACAGGGGCGCGATGAGCGGCTGTGAAATCGACACGGTGCCATCCGGCGCGCGGCCATCGCGCCAGGACTCGAACGGGTGCGTCGCGGGGACGAACGTGGTGCAGCGCGCTGCCGTCTCGTCCTCGTGGAGGCCGTGGTACAGGCGGAAGGGGACGCGCTCCAGGTTCTGCGTGAAGCCCGAGTCCCACACCGCCGTCCAGACCGGGTTCCACGCCGTGATGATCAGCGTGTCCACCCGTCCATCGAACAGCTCGCCCCTGAGTGAGTTCAGCGCCTCCGGGCCGCCCTCTGGAAGCGCGACGGGCTCCAGCAGCCGGGGCGTGTTGCCCAGCGCCTCGTCCACCGCGAACGCCAGCTCATGCACCAGCGGCGGCTGCCGCGCGCCCACCGTCACCCGGCCCTGGCCTCGGTGCGCGAGCAGGTCCCTGGCCGCGCCGCGCACCCAGGCGCGCTGCGCGTCCGTCAGCGCGGTGGCCGGAACGCGCAGCTCCGCGAGCCTCGCGGCCAGTGGATCCGTCACACGCGGACGCGGTCCGCCTGTCGCGGCGGATCCGTTCGTGGGGTTCGCCGGAGCGTTCGCGTCCGTGCCTCCGGATGCGCCCTTCCCCAGCCCCGCGCCCACCTCCGCCGCCAGCGCGAGTATCAACGCGACGCCCTGCGACGGCCGCAGCCGCAGCCGTTCGTCCGCGAAGCCGCCCGTGACGGTCAGCGTGCTCTCCGCGACCCACAGCCGGTTCATCGCCTCCGGCTTGCGTGCGCGCACGAAGTCCCGCGCCGCGCGCAGGTTGCCGGGCTGGGACGTGGAGAGGAAGTCGTCGTCCAGCGCCACCACCACCGCGCGCCCCACGTCGTGCACCACGTCCAGCACCCTGCCGTACGCCAGCCGAGTGCCCTCCCTGCGCCCGTCCGCCAGGGCCGCGCCACAGGGGATGATCCGCGCCCGGGGGAAGCGCTCCTGGATGCGCGCGTACAGCGCCTGCACCAGCGGGCTGCCCGTGGGCTCCACCAGGAAGCGCAGCCCGGCGCCTCCATCCTCGCGCTCGGCCTGCTTGCGCAGCGCGTCCCGAACGGTGCTCCACGCGGCCTCCACGCCGTTCAGCCGCGCCGTCTTCGCGCGCGCGGGGTCATAGAGTCCCAGCAGCGCGGCCTGCTCGAAGACACCCGCGGCGCCCAGGCTCGCGGGGTGCAGCGGGTTGCCCTCCACCTTCGTGGGCCGGCCCTCGTGGCTCTCCACCACCAGCCCCACCGTGCGCCCGTTCCACTCCAGCCCCGTGGCGAAGTGCAGCGGCACGCCGGGCGTCAGCCCCTCCGGCGGCTGCGAATAGGGGAGGATCTTCTCCGGCGGCTGACGGAAGCACCCGCTGAAGCCCGCCGCCGCCAGGGACGCGGTCGCCAGTTGCAGGAAGGTGCGCCGCGCCAGGCCCTCGGGCGGAAGCGTCGCGCCGGGAGGATGCTCACGAGAGACCGCTTCGTGAACGGGGCCTCCCGCGTGCCACTCCTCCAGGCTGCGCCACGCACGCACCGCGTCCGTCCCGGGCGCGTCTGGGACTGCCGGCGGCGCGGGAGGGTCGGTCAGAAGTGGCATGTGTTGCAATCCGTCCGGGGGTGCACGTCGAGCGCGGCCTGCACGGCGCGGCCTGTCTCCCGCGCGTCGCCAGGAGGGCGCCAGGTGAGGTTCGCGACCTCGGACACGGGGCGCAGCCACGGCGTCGGGTCGCGGTGACAGTCCAGGCACCAGCCCATGGTGAGGGGCGCCACCTGCTGCACCGCCGGCATGGTGTCCACGCGCCCGTGGCAGGTGACGCAGCCCACGCCCTTGTTCACGTGGATCTGATGGCTGAACCAGACGTAGTCCGGCAGCGCGTGCACCCGGTTCCACGGGAGCGGCGTGCCGTCGAAGCCGCTGGCACGCACCGGCTCCAGGCGCGCGCTCTCGTTCCACACCTGCGCGTGGCACCCCAGGCAGCGCTGCGTGGGCGGCACGCCCGCCACCGGCGAACGCCACGCGCCCTCATGGCAGTAGCCGCACGGGATGCCTTCGTCGCCCACGTGGTGCCGGTGGTCGAACGGCAGGGGCTGCTCGTGGGGCGTGAACGAACCGCGTCCCAGGGGATTGCGCGCGAGCAGCAGCAGCCCCGCCAACGACACCGCGGGCACACCCAAGGCCAGGGCGATGAACGCCCGAAGCACCGAGTCAGTCCCGGGGCGGAACAGCGGAGCCATGGCCCTCCTCCGTCCTGCGTGTTGGCCTCCGTGAAGGCGCGCGCGACTGTGGGCGCGGCTTCAAGGGAACCACCAGCCGCCCGCTCACACCCCGTCGCGTTTCACACGCCCTGGGAGGGAGGCGTTGGCCAACTCACAGGAGGCCCGTCCGCGGGTACAGCCCGCGAGCGCGCGAGGCTCGGTGCCCGGTGCTCGCGGACGGGCGGAGGCGCGGCGTCCACGAGCGCGCCGTCCTCCGCGAAGCAACCCCACGCGATGAGCCCGGGGCACGCGCGGCCTCGGGCCAGGGCCCGACGCGCGGCTCCACGAAGCAGCGCACCGGCCCCTCAGGACCGCAGCGGGCGCTCGCGCACGGGCGCGGAGGCCGTCATCACGGACGCCGCGCCCACGTACACGTCCACCGGCGACAGCGGCCCCGCGCCCGGCAACGCCGCCAGCTCGCGCACCACCGCCTCCTGCCCGTGACACGTCATGCCGCGCGCCATGCAGTCGCGCAGCGCCGCCTGGAGCCACGCGGCGGAGTCCGTCTCTCGCGGCGCGTCCAGCAGCACCCCGCGCAGCACGTCCCGCAGCGCGGGCGACACGTCACCCAGCGCCGCGTCCACTCCGGCCGCGTCCTCCGGCACCACCGCGTTCCCCACGACCAGCTCCAGCAACACCCGCCCCAGCGCGCGCACGTCCTCCCGCGCCTCCACCGGCGAGCCCACCGCGTCCTCGCGGACCGGCAGCTCCACCACGTCCGGCCGCGACGGCGACGTGAAGCGGCGCAGCAGCGGACGCGCGGGCCGCAGCCCGAAGTCCGTCAGCGTCACTTCACCCCGGGGCCCCACGCGGATGCGGTGCGACCGCACGTCCCCGTGCACCACGCGTGCGCCATGCGCGGCCTGCAACGCGCCCGCGACCTCCGCGCCCACGTGACACACGAACGCCTCCGACGGCCGCGCCCCACGCCCCATCACGCGCCTGCGCGCCGTGGCCAGCGAACAGCCCGGGACGTAGTCCGACACCACCGTCAGCGTGTCGCGCGCGTCCACCTGGAAGCCGTGGAGCCTCGCGATGCCCGGATGCCGCAGCGGCACCGCCAGCGTCAGCGCCTCCTCCAGCGGACGCCGCGTCTCCGGCGCCAGTCCCGACGCCAGCAGGAACGTCTTCACCACCAGCGGGCGCGCTTCGACGGGCCCCTGCTCCAGCGGCCACACCAGGGACACCCACTCGCCCAGCGGGCCCCTCCCCAGCGGATGCAGGGGGGCGAACGCGGGCAGCCGGGAGGCGAACGGAAGCACGGACATGGCACCCTCCAACCCAACACATCCAACCTGCGACGTCAACCCAGGCGGTCCTACGCCACGGGTCCTGCGACTCCCGACACCCGGGCACGCGGCCCGGGTGCCAGGAACGGCCCGAGGCTAGAAGTAGCCGCCGACCGTGGTCGTGATGCCGATGGTCACGTCGTTGCCGGAGAAGTTGCCCTGCTCCGAACCCAGGCTGCCCACGTCCTGGCTGATGAGCGCGCGCACCTGCGGGCCCGCGCCCACGAAGAAGTGCGGCGAGACGTGGAACAGGATGGGGGCGTTGAAATCCAGGACGAAGTTCACGTCGCTGCTGTTCGGGACGTGCGCGAACTGCACGCCGAAGCCCGCCTTGGGCCAGAACGACACGCGCTCGTTGAGCGGCAGGTGGTAGCCCACGCGGCCCAGCACGCCCAGGCCCACGACGGTGCTGTCACCGAAGCCGAAGGCCACCAGCGCGGACGCGCCCACCGACAGGTTCTGCTGGAGGAAGTAGTCCGCGGACGGCTCCAGGCGGATCAGGAACACTTCCGAGGCGGTGTTGTAGCCCAGGAAGCCGTTGAGCTCCTGGCTGATGACGACCTGGCTCGCCTGACCGAAGTCAGACGCCTTGCCCGGATCGCTGTTCAGGTTCGGCTCATCCGCCGCGACCGCCTGCGACGACACCGCGAGACCCGCCACCAGCGCCAGGCCCGTCCACTTGCTGTTTCCACGCATCGAGGTTTCTCCCCACGTTCGCGCCCGGCCGACCCTTCCCGGTGCGCATGCGGGGCCCCTTCTAGCCAAAGCCTGCCGCAACGCGAGGATGTTTTCCGACCCACCCAACACTTCGTTGACACCCCACCATCAGCGCCGCGAACACAAAAATCCTGATCGCGCGCCTCTCTATCTACAGGGATGAGAAAGAGAGAACCCCGTGTGGACTCCCCGTCCACAGTGCACCGCCGGAACCTGTCCGGCTGTCGGACAGGTCCGGACCGTCCCGTGCGCGGAGGTGGCGTGTCCGGGGACGTCAGCGCGCCGCGCGCACCAGGCCGCGAGCGCCCAGCACCGCGCCGCCCACGACGCCGCCCGTGAGCGCCGCCAACCCCAGCGTCGCGGTGAAGCGCTTCCACGCGGGCGTCGGCGGCACGCTGCCGCGGGGGCCCACGCCTTCGGCCACGGGGCTGAAGAGGTTGCCCTCGGGGCGGTCCAGCGGCGTGTCCGTCATCTGCATCCGCACGCCGAAGCGGGAGAGCACCGCCTTGCCCACCGACGGCGCCACGCCGTTGAGCCACAGCATCAGCCGCCCCTGGAGGAACGCCGGCACCGACGTGCGGCCCGGCCGCTTCGCCAGCCGCACCACCGCCTTCGCCACCAGGTCCACGTCGTACGTGGGTGGCACCGGCACGGGCTTCTTCCCGAGCATCGTGGGCGCGTGGTCGAACATGGGCGTGGACACGGACGGCACCAGCACGTTGGACACCTGGATGCCCGTGCCCTGCAGCTCCATCTCCAGCGACTGCGCCCACCCCAGCGTCGCGTGCTTCGCCGCGGCGTACGCGGACAAGAGCGGCGCGGACCCCGACGACAGCATGGACTGCACGTTGAGCAGGTGGCCGTGGCCCTGCTTCCGGAAGTGCGGCAGCACCGCGCGCGCGAAGCGGAAGTAGCCGAAGCACGCCACGTCGAACACGCGCGTGATGTGCTCCCAGGGCAGCTGGTCGAAGTACCCGTAGGACTGCACCGCCGCCGCGTTCACCAGCAGGTCCACGCGGCCGTAGTGCGCCACGCACTCGCGCACCACGCGCTCCACGTCCTCCGCCACCGTGACGTCGCCTTCACACACCAGGCACTCGCCGCCCTGCTGGAGCACCTCCACGCGCAGCCGCTCCAGCGCCGCCTGGCGCCGCGCGGTGACGCACAGCCGCACGCCGGCCTCCGCCAGGCGCAGCGCGGACTGCCAGCCCACGCCGCTCGACGCGCCCGTGACGATGGCCACCTGTCCCTTCAAGTCCTCGTGACGCGCCATGCGTTTTCACCCCTCCTCGCGAAGAGGTGGGACTTCCGCACGGGCTTCGCACGAGCCAGGCCCCCGAAATCCTCCGCGCGCCCCTCCCTCGCCCGGCCGCTCAGCGGGCCGGCGGGCAGGGCGCGCGGGGCTCAGGCCCAGGAGACGTCGTAGACGGCGTCCACCAGCGACTGCGCCTTGCCGCGCACCTGCACGTCGTGCACGCCCGTCACCTCCAGCGCGGACTGGAGGATGCCCTCGTTGTAGGGCACCGGCATCAGCGAGCGCTTCATGATGACCCGGCCGGACGTGGGCCCCGTCCACTCCACGGTGCGCTCGCCGAAGTTCAGCGCCGTGCGGTAGCCGGAGTGCATCAGCTCCAGCAGCCGCTTCGGGTCGCCGCCCGCCTGCTGCACGAAGTCACGCGCGAACATGGAGTTGAGGAAGTCCAGCATCGCCTGCGTGCCAATCTGCCGCTGCGCCGCCTCATGCCCGCCCACGAGCGACGAGAGCTGCTCGGCCGCGACGTAGGACAGCCGCAGGAAGCGCGGGAACGGATAGGTCTGCATGGGCATGAAGTCGGCGGTCTCGCCCACCTGCTCCAGACAGCGCGACACCGCCTCCGGTCCGCCCAGGAACCGCACCGCGTCCAGCACGCCCAGGAAGAACAGGCCCCGGCTCGTGTCCTCCGGCGTCGTTGCGGCCAGGCGAGCCTCCAGGTCACGGGCGACGTCGTCGGGGAGATTCAGCGCGCCGTGCGGCATCAGCGTCGTCCTTTGAATGAGGGGGACTGGACCAGGCGGGGACCCGGCGGGGCGCGAGGATTCCACAGGTCCCGTTCCATCGCGAGTCCTGGATGGACCTGCCTCGCGCCACGCGACACATGTTTCACGACGTGCGAGGTCCTTCCGGGCCTTCCCCGGATGATGAAGGCAGGAAGTGGCGCACCACCTCCAGCAGGGAAGCCACCGACACCGGCTTGCGCAGATAGGCCGTCGCGCCCGGAGGATGGAAGGGGCTGCCGGACAGCACGACGATGGGGACGCCCTCCAGCATGCGTTCCGCGGACAGCCTCGCGAGGAAGGCCTGTCCGTCCATCACCGGCATCATCAGGTCCAGCAGCACCAGGCCTGGGCGCGGATGGGACTTCAGCCAGTTCCATGCGTCCTCTCCGTGGATGCATTGCGCGACGCGATAGCCCTCCATCTCCAGCAGCGTCGCGACCGCGTCCCGGATGTCTTCCTCGTCCTCGATCAAGAGGATGGGGGGGGCACTGTCTGTCATGCAGTGTCTCCACTCGCTTTCCGCCACACATCCGGCCGTCATGTGGCTGTGGGTCGTCCGGTTCCTCGTGAAGGCACGAAGGCCCACGGGGAGGGAGGAGCCGGACAAGGTGTTGGCACCGTGGAGAAATAACGGCTGGAGCCCCCCACCCTGATTTCGGGCGCGGTGCGTTTTCGTGCCTGCTCGCCTGCTTCCGGGCGCGGGCACTGGCCTCTCGCGCGGCGCGTCCCCATCTTCCGGGCCGGGGTTCCACGTGCGCTGCCAGTCAGGGGAGGAGCGGCCTTGAAGTTCCGCGACGTGTTGAAGGCCTGGCCCGTGCTTCGGCAGCTCACCCGAGGGGACGGCCGGGCGCTGGGAGACACGGCGATGACGGCGCGCAGCCGCGCGCTGGCGCCGCGCACCAAGTCCGCTGATGCGGTCGTGAAGTCCATCTGTCCGTACTGCGCGGTGGGCTGCGGACAGGAGGTGCACGTGCGCGACGGTCGCATCCTCGACATCGAGGGCGACCCGCACTCCCCCATCTCACGCGGGCGGCTGTGTCCCAAGGGCGCCGCGACCTTCCAACTGGTCACGGGAACGCAACGCGTCCAGCAGGTCCTCTACCGCCGCCCCGGCGGCACGGAGTGGGAGCCCATCCCCCTGGAAGAGGCGATGGACAAGGTGGCCGAGCGCGTGAAGCGCACGCGCGACGCGACGTTCCAACAGCGTGACGCGCAGGGCCACCGGTTGAACCGGACGCTGGGGCTGGCGCACCTGGGCGGGGCGACGCTGGACAACGAGGAGAACTACCTCCTGAAGAAGCTGTTCACCGCGCTGGGCGTCGTGCAGGTGGAGAACCAGGCTCGAATATGACACGCGTCCACGGTGCCCGGTCTGGGCATCACGTTCGGTCGCGGCGGCGCCACGACGTTCCAGCAGGACCTGCAGCACTCGGACTGCATTCTCATCCAGGGCTCCAACATGGCCGAGTGCCATCCGGTGGGCTTCCAGTGGGTGATGGAGGCGAAGGCCCGGGGCGCGAAGGTCATCCACGTCGACCCTCGCTACACGCGCACCAGCGCGGTGGCGGACGTGTACGCGCCCATCCGCGTGGGCACGGACATCGCGTTCCTGGGCGGGCTCATCCACTACGTGCTGGAGCACGAGCGGTACTTCCGCGACTACGTGGTGCAGTACACCAACGCGGCCACGCTCATCCGCGAGGACTTCGTGGACACGGAGGACCTGGAGGGCCTCTTCAGCGGCTACCAGCCGAAGGACAACCGCTATGACATCACGACCTGGCAGTACCAGGGCGTGCCGGGCGCCGTGCCCGCGGCGGGCCACAAGGAGCTGACGGACGAGCCGGGCGCGGGCGGCGGCGGACACGACCACCGGGTGGACGTGCACGAGGAGCACCGCGACGAGACGCTCCAGCATCCGCGGTGCGTGTTCCAGCTCTTGAAGCGCCACTTCTCCCGCTACACGCCGAAGGTGGTGTCCCAGGTGTGCGGCGTGGACGAGGCGCTGTTCCTCCAGGTGGCGAAGACGCTGTGTGACAACTCCAACCCGGAGCGCACCAGCGCGTTCTGCTACGCGGTGGGCTGGACGCAGCACTCGGTGGGCGTGCAGTACATCCGCACGGCGGCCATCCTCCAGTTGCTGCTGGGCAACATCGGCCGGCCGGGGGGCGGCATCCTCGCCTTGCGCGGGCACGCGTCCATCCAGGGCTCCACGGACATCCCCACGCTCTACAACCTGCTGCCGGGCTACCTGCCCATGCCGCACGCCATCCCCACCCCGGACGGGCTGGAGCAATACATCCGCAACAACAAGTCCGGCAGCGGCTGGTGGTCGGAGTTCCCCAAGTACGCGGTGTCGCTGCTCAAGGCGTGGTTCGGGGACAGGGCCACGAAGGACAACGACTACCTCTTCGACCACCTGCCCCGGCTGACGGGGAACCACTCGCACATGCAGACGGTGGCGGACATGGCGGACGGGAAGCTCCAGGGCTACTTCGTCATGGGGGAGAACCCCGCCGTGGGCAGCATGAACGGGGCGCTCCAGCGCAAGGGGCTGCGCAAGCTGGACTGGCTGGTGGTGCGCGACTTCACCCTCATCGAGACGGCGGAGTTCTGGCGCACGGCGCCGGAGGTGCAGGCCGGGCAGGTGCGGCCGGAGGACATCCAAACGGAGGTGTTCTTCTTCCCGGCCGCCGCGCACACGGAGAAGGACGGCAGCTTCACCAACACGCAGCGGCTGCTGCAATGGCATCACAAGGCGGTAGAGCCGGCGGGGGACGCGCGCAGCGAGCTGCACTTCGCCTACCACCTGGGACGCAAGCTGCGCGCCCTCTACGCGGGCTCCACGGACCCCAAGGACGCGCCGCTGCTGGACCTGACGTGGGACTACCCCACGCACGGGCCGCACGCGGAGCCCTCCGCGGAGGCCGTGCTCAAGGAGATCAACGGCTACACGGTGGCGGACGGCAAGCCGGTGGACGGCTTCACGGCGCTGAAGGACGACGGCTCCACGGCGAGCGGCTGTTGGATCTACTCGGGCTGCTACAAGGACGGCGTCAACCAGACGGCGCGGCGCAAGCCGGGGCAGGCGCAGACGTGGGTGGCGCCCGAGTGGGGCTGGGCGTGGCCGTCCAACCGGCGGATGCTCTACAACCGCGCGTCGGCGGACGTGGACGGCAAGCCCTGGAGCGAGCGCAAGCGCTACGTGTGGTGGGACGCCGGGGAGAAGAAGTGGACCGGAGAGGACGTGCCGGACTTCATCGTGGACCGGCCGCCGGAGTACCGGCCCCCCGAGGGCGCGACGGGGCTGGCGACGCTCGCGGGCAATGATCCGTTCCTGATGCAGGCGGACGGCAAGGGCTGGCTCTTCGCGCCCAGCGGGATGATGGACGGGCCGCTGCCCACGCACTACGAGCCCATGGAGTCGGTGGTGCCCAACCCGCTCTACGCGCAGCAGTGCAGCCCCACGCGCGAGGAGTGGAGGCGCAAGGACAATCCCTATCACCGGGCCTGGGGCGACCCGCGCTACCCGTACGTCGTCACGACCTACCGGCTCACCGAGCACCACACCGCGGGCGGCATGTCGCGCTGGCTGTCCTGGCTGAGCGAGCTGCAGCCGGAGATGTTCTGTGAAATCTCCCCGGAGCTGGCGCGGGAGAAGGGGCTGAGGAACGGGGACTGGTGCACGCTGGCCACGGCGCGAGGGGACCTGGAGTGCAGGGCGCTGGTCACGGAGCGCATCCGCCCGCTGAAGGTGAAGGGAAGGCGGGTGCACCAGATTGGCCTGCCGTACCACTGGGGCGTCACGGGGCGCGTGCGCGGTGAAGGGGCCAACGAGCTGACGGCGTTCGTCGCGGATCAGAACGTGGACATCCAGGAGTCGAAGGCGTTCACGGCGGACCTGCGGGCGGGGCGGATGCGCTCGGGCGAGCGGGCCGCGGCGGGCGCGGCGCCGCCTCCGCTCACGGTACCGGAGGTGCCTCGCGACGTGACGCCGCCGGGTGAGGCGGACCACACGGAAGCGCAGGAACCCGAGGGGAAGGGATAGGCGCATGGGGAGCCGCAAGGGGTTCTTCACGGACACGACGCTCTGCATCGGCTGCAAGGCGTGCGAGGTCGCGTGCAAGCAGTGGAACCAGCTTCCGGACGACGGCTTCCACTTCACGGGCATGTCGTACGACCAGACGGCGCACCTGGGCGCGTCGACGTGGCGGCACGTGGCGTTCGTGGAGCGGCCGGTGCCGTTGCAGGGGCAGACGTCGGGCGCGGGGGACTTCTCCTGGCTGATGATGTCGGACGTGTGCAAGCACTGCCAGCGCGCGGCCTGTCTGGAGGCGTGTCCCACGGGCGCCATCGTGCGCACGGAGTTCGACACGGTCTACGTGCAGCCGGACGTGTGCAACGGCTGCGGCTACTGCGTGTCGGCGTGTCCGTTCGGCGTGATTGACCGGCGCGAGGACGACGGGCGCGCGTGGAAGTGCACGCTCTGTTACGACCGCATCAGCGACGACCAGACGCCCGCGTGCGCGAAGGCGTGTCCCACGGCGTCCATCCAGTACGGCGACCTGGACGAACTGCACGCGCGAGCGGAGACGCGCGTGCGCGACCTGCACCAGCAGGGCGTGACGGACGCGTACCTGTACGGCAAGGACGCGGAAGGACAGCCGGGCACGGGCGGGCTCAACGCGTTCTTCCTGCTGTTGGACAAGCCGGAGGTCTACAACCTGCCGCCCGACCCCGTGGTGCCGACGAAGAAGGCGCTGCGGTCGTGGGCGTCCGTGGCGATGGGCGCGGTGGGCATGGTGGCCGTGGCGGTGGGCGCGGTGGTGTTGGGGCGGGAGGGGTGATGAGCGACGACACGCTGTTGGACCGGCTGCAGCGCAAGGCGGACGGGCGGAACATCGATCCGCGCGCGGGCATCCTGGAGGGCGAGGGTGCCCAGCAGCGGGTGAAGGATCCGGAGCCCACGAGGCAGGGGATGGACGTGTTGTCCACGGTGCCGTCGAGGTCAGGGCCGGACAGCGCGGAGGCGCCGAGCTACTACGGCATGCCGGTGTTGAAGGAGCCGCTGTGGATCTGGACCGTGCCCGCGTACTTCTACGTGGGCGGGGTGGCGGGCGCGGCGAGCGTGCTCGGGGTGGCGCTGGAGTCCTTCGGAGGGCGTCGGCTGGGGCGGCTGGCGGAGCGCTGTCACACGGTGGGCCTGGCGGGCGACATCATGAGCGCGGGGCTGTTGATCCACGACCTGGGCAGGCCGTCCCGCTTCCTGAACATGCTGCGCGTGTTCCGGCCCACGTCGCCCATGAGCATGGGGTCGTGGGTGCTGGCGGGTTCGGGCGCGGTGAACTCGGCGGCGTGGGTGCTGCGGCGGAGGCCCGGGGTCCTGGGCGGCATGGGGCGAGTGGCGGGCTGGATGGGCGCGGTGCTGGGCCTGCCGCTCGCGGGGTACACGGCGGTGCTGGTGAGCAACACGGCGGTGCCCCTGTGGCAGCAGGTGGGGCGCACGCTGCCGCTGTTCTTCATGTCCTCCGCGACGGCGAGCGCGGGGAGCCTGTTGTCCCTGTTCCCGCACACGGACAAGGAGGAGCGAGTGCTGCGCCGCTTCCGCATCGCGGGCAAGGTGGCGGAGCTGTTCACGCGCGAAGCGGTGGAGCTGGAGGCGCGGCAGGTCGTGGAGGTGGGCAAGCCGCTGCGCTCGGGAGTGTCTGGAGCGCTGTGGATGCTGTCGCGGACGTGTTCGCTGGCGGGGCTGGTGGTGGACGTACTGCCGGGGCGGTCGCGGTGGAAGCAGGTGACAGCGGACGTGCTGTCCACGGTGGGCGCGGTGGCCGTGCGCTACGGCATCATCCAGGCGGGCAAGGCCTCCGCCCGGAATCCACAGGCCACGTTCCAGGGACAGCGACAGGGACTGGGTGCGGCGCAGGTGGACGGGAACACGGTGGCGTCGGACGGAAAGCCGCTGAGCTTCCCGTTGCCCGTGCTGGGCCAGGCCAGCCCTCCCAGGCCGGATGCACCGTATGCACGGTTCATGGTGACGCAGCCGCAGCCGTTATGATCAGGGCAACGTGACGCCGTAACGCGCCAGGTCCTCCGGCGTGTTCACGTTCGCCAGCGCGCGCAGCTCCGGATCCACCGCGCGCAGTGCGTCCACGAGCAGCGTCCGGGTGCGGAGGCGCATCAGCACCCGCCGCATGGAGGGATCCTCCGTCAGCGCTTCACCCCACCGCGTGACCAGCTCCGTGCGGTACGCCGCGAAGAGTGGCTCCCACCGTCCGTCGCGCTCGAAGCACACCGCGTCCACGTCAATGGCCCGCGCGTCCAACACCACCCGCGCCGCGGACTCCGTGACGAACGGCATGTCACACGCCACCACGAAGACCCACGCTGTGTGCGCCGCACCCAGGGCCGCATGGACGCCTCCGGGCGCTCCCTTGCCCTTCACCGCGTCCGCTACCGTGCGAAGCCCGAAGCGCTCGTACGGTTCCGGAACATTCGCCACCAGCACCACGTCCTCGAAATGCGACCCGAATGCCCGCAGGCGTTCCAGGGTTGTGAGCCCTCCCACGCTCAGCAGCCCCTTGGCCACACCTCCCAGACGGGTCCCCTGCCCTCCTGCCAGGATGGCCAGTGTCACGTCGGGAAAGGTCGCGGATCCGTCCATGTCCGCCGACCCTACACACCTCCCTCCCGCCCGGGAAACACGCCACTCCCCGGATTTCGCCAAGCCCCAGAGGGAGGGAGCAGCCTCCGTTCCCACGCCACCCGTGGACAAGGCACGCGCCCCCCGTCGTAGAGTCCAGCTCCCCCTCCTGGACGCATGCCGCTGACTCCCCTCCCCGCCGCGCGACTGGCCGCGCTCGATGCCATCGCGCCCGCGGCCCCCGCGCGCCTTCCCCTGCTGGAAGCCCATGGCCGGTTCCTCGCCGCTGGTGTCGTCGCCTCACGCGCGCTGCCCGGCTGCGACAACTCCGCCATGGACGGGTGGGCCGTGCGCGCTGAGGAGACCCGGGGCGCCAACCGCGACCGCCCCGCGCGCCTGCGCATCGTCGACACCGTCTACGCCGGCCACCTGCCGCGCCGCGCCCTCCAGCCCGGCGAAGCCGCGCGCGTCTTCACCGGCGCCCCGCTCTCCCCCGGCGCCGACGCCGTCGTCCGTCAGGAGGCCGCGCGCCCCACCGACGACGGCGCCCACGTGGACCTCTTCGTCTCCGTCGGGCCCGGCCACGACCTGCGCCGCGCCGGCGAAGAGGTGATGCCCGGCACGCCGCTGTTCGCCGCGGGCCAGCGCGTGGACGCCACCGTGCTCGGCGTGCTCGCGTCGCTGGGTGAGGCCACCGCGCTCGTGCGCCCCGCGCCGCGCGTCGCCGTCGTCGCCACCGGGGATGAGCTCGTCCCTCCCGGCCAGCCCGCGCAAGCCCACCAGGTCTTCGAGAGCAACCGCCTCCTCGTGGCCGCGCTCGCCCGCGAGGCCGGCGCGGACGTCACGCACCTGGGCCGCTCGCGCGACGACGAGGCGGAGCTGCACGCACAACTGGAGACGCTGGCGCCCCAGGTCGACGTGCTCATCACCACCGGCGGCGCCTCCGTGGGCGACAAGGACTGCGTGAAGCGCGTCCTCACCCGGATGGGCGCGCGCTTCCTCGTGGACGGCGTCGCGCTCAAGCCCGGCAAGCCCGTGGCCGTGGCCCGCCTGGGCTCCACCGCCGTCGTCGTGCTGCCCGGCAACCCCGGCGCCGCCACCGTCGCGTTTGATCAATTCGCGCGGCCCCTCCTCTTCAAGCACCAGGGCGTCCTCGAACAGCGCCGCGTCACCCGCGCCCGCCTCTCCGAAGCCCGTCACAAGCAGGCGGGCCTCACGTACCTCGTCACCGTCGCGGCGCTCGAAGCGCGCGGGGACGGCGCCGAACCGTGGGCACGCCTGCGGCCCCAGGGCGCGGGACAGATTCTCCAGAACGTCGCGGCCCGGGGCTGGGCCGTCCTCCCCGCCGGCCGCGCCGACTTCGCCGAGGGCGAGGCCGTGGACGTGCAGCTCTTCGAACAGCCGGACTTCCACCCCGTGGAGGCCCCGTGAAGCCGCCCCCCGCGCTCGCCGTCATCGGCCACTCCGGCGCCGGCAAGACGACGCTCCTGGAGCGCGTGCTGCCGGAGCTGGCCTCGCGCGGCCTGCGCGTGGCGTACGTGAAGCACTCGTCGGACGCGCACCCGCTCCACCGCCCGGGCAGCGACACCGCGCGCCTGGACGCCGCGGGCGCCGTGCTCACGGGCTTCGCCACGCCGGACGGCACGCAGCGCACCACCCACCAAGCCCTGTCCCCCGCGCTGCTGGCGCGCGACGCGGAGCGCGTGGACCTGGTGCTCGTGGAGGGCTGGAAGGACGGCCCCCTCCCGAAGCTGGAGGTGTGGCGCGAGGGGCTGGAAGCGCCGCTCGCGGCCTCCCGGCCCGACGTGCTCGCCGTGGTGACGGACGCGCCCGCGCCTCCGCCCGCCGTGGCCTCGCGCACGCGCCTGCCCGCGACCGCACTCGCCGTCGCGGACTTCCTCACCGCGTGGCTGAGTGATCAGTCCGCGCCGAGGAAGGTCTCCCTCCCAGAGCCGCGCGGCGTCACCCACCGCGCGGTGCGCCGCTTCGACGGTGACACCCTCCGTGCGGCCGAGGACGACCGCGTGGCCGTGGAGGAGCCCCTGGAGATCCGCGTGAGCGGCGACACCGTCGCCACCACCATGCGAACCCCCGGCCATGATCGCGAGCTCGCGGTGGGCTTCCTCTTCGCCGAGGGCATCCTTGATGATGGAGCCGACCTGGGCAGCCTCTTCCACTGCGGCCACCCCGGCGAGGAAGGCTACGGCAACGTGCTGGAGGTCATCCCCGCCGCCGGCGCCGTGCTCGACCTGGAGCGCGTGGAGGCCACCCGCCGCGGCACCCTCACCACCTCCGCGTGCGGCGTGTGCGGCCGCCGCGACGTGGACGACCTGATGGCCCGCTGCGACCGCGTCGCCCCCGGCCCCGTCCTCTCCCCCCGCACCGTGGCCCTGGCCACCGAACGCCTGCGCGCCATCCAGTACACCTTCGAGCTCACCGGCGGAGTGCACGCCGCCGCCGCGCTGGACGCAAACGGGGAGCTGCTCGCCGCCCACGAGGACGTGGGCCGCCACAACGCCGTGGACAAGGTGGTGGGCGCCCTGGTCCTGGCCGGCGCCGTGCGCAGCCCGCGCCGCCTGCCCACCCCGCCCTTCCCCGCCGCCCCCACGGTCCTGGCCGTCAGCGGCCGCGCCAGCTTCGAGATCGTCCAGAAGGCCGCCCGCGCCCGCATCCCCGTCGTCGTCAGCGTGTCCGCCGCCAGCTCCCTGGCCATTGACCTGGCCCTGCGTGCCGGCGTGACGCTCGCTGCGTTCTCAAGGAACGGCCGCTGCAACGTCTACACCGCGACAGAACGCCTGCAGTCCCACCTCCAACCTCCGGGAATCCCTCATGACTTCCGCCATGACGCACCCCGGTGAAGGGGCAGGCAGCCAGGTGTCAGACCGGCATCGTACATGCAGTCCACGACCCGGCCGGGTCAGGGCGGAGTCCGGGGGAGATCCAATGACCCCGCCAGACTTCAATGTCTCCGGAAGAAAATTCGCATCAGACGTCCGGCGCAGGTGTCCAAGTTTTCACCTGATGTCATGTCTTTCTTGCTGAGCAGTGGTTGCGCCGCGACGCACAATTTGGCAGTCTTGCATTTCCTCCTGGTTAAACTTTTCTAGTCTAGACGGTATCCTCTGCGAAACCTGAACGTGAGCAGAGGGGGGTGGACACGATGAGCAGTGCGACTGCAAGCGCCGAGGTCAAGGCTCCCGCGTCGGCGGTGAATGGGGCCTCGACCGAGGTCACCGATCCGCCGCGCCTGGCGCCGGGCTTCGCGGCGAAGTTGAACCTCACCGTGGACGTGGCGCTGCTGGTGGGGGTGCTGCTGGGGTCCGCGTGGATGCGCGGCGGGCTGACGTTCCCAATGAGCTGGGAGCTGCCCAGCATGGTGGTGACGGCGGTGCTGGTGTGGCTCATCACGGGCACGGCGCTGTGCCTCTACGATTCGCGCTTCGCCGAGCGCAGCAAGCTGGACCACGTGGCGCTGGTGTCCGTCACCACGCTGGCCGTCGTGACGGTGCAGGCGGTGCTGGAGCTGGCGATGCCGGCGGCGGCCCACGTGGGGCTGGCGCCGCTGCTCTTCATCTTCTGGCCGGTGGCGCTGCTGCTGCGCCTGGGCGTCTTCCGCCAGGTGGCCTCGCAGGAGGCCCCCACGGAGGAGGTGCTCATCGTGGGCACCGGCGCCATGGGCCGCTACACGGGCGAGGACCTGCTCAAGCGCGGCCGTCACAAGATCCTGGGCTACGTGCGCTTCCCGGAGGACCACGCCTCCGGAGACAGCCTGCCGGCGGACGTGCTGGGGCCCGCGGACGAGCTGGAGCGCCTCTTGCGCACGCTGCCCGTCAGCGAGGTCTACATCGCGGGCAACACGCTCAAGCAGGGCGAGTCCATGCAGGCGGCCATCAAGCTGGCGGAGCGCTTCGGCGTGCCGTTCGCGCTGCCGGCGCACTCGTTCCGCCTGGACCGCGCCCGCCCGGTGGAGTCCCGCGCGGTGGCGGACGGCTACCTGCACTTCGCCGCGGTGGCGCCCAAGCCGCACCAGATGGCCATGAAGCGCCTGTTCGACATCGCCGTCTCCGCGGTGGCGCTGTGGGCGCTGCTGCCGCTGTTCGCGGTGGTGGCGGCGGCCATCAAGCTCACCTCGCGCGGCCCCATCTTCTTCAAGCAGCTGCGCACCGGGCAGCACGGCAAGCCGTTCTACATGATGAAGTTCCGCTCCATGGTGGTGAACGCGGAGGAGCTCAAGGAGCGGCTGGCCGCGCAGAACGAGCAGACCGGCCCCGTCTTCAAGATGAAGAACGACCCGCGCATCACCGGCATCGGCCGGTTCATCCGCAAGTTCTCCATCGACGAGCTGCCCCAGTTCCTCAACGTGCTGCGCGGGGAGATGAGCATCGTGGGCCCGCGCCCGCCGGTGCCCAGCGAGGTGGCCAAGTACGAGACGTGGCAGCGCCGCCGCCTGTCGGTGCGTCCGGGACTCACCTGCATCTGGCAGGTGTCCGGCCGCAACCAGATCTCCTTCGAGCAGTGGATGTACCTGGACATGCAGTACATCGACCACTGGAGCCTCACCGGCGACCTGCGGCTGCTCCTGCAGACGGTGCCGGTGGTCATCACCGGTCGCGGGGCAAGCTAGCAACCGGAGTGAGCTTCGCGGGCCCGGCGTTGACGCGCCGGGCCCGTTTGTCTTTCCATGGGGCGGGCCTTCCTCCCCTTGAGTGCGCAGCAGCCCCCTGAAGGCCCGCATCATCCATGACCGTGAACAGTCCTATCTCCCCCTCCGCTGAAGCCGACGACGGCGCCCGTGCGAACGAGGTGCGCGGCGCGGTCCGCAGCACCCTGCAGCTCGGGGGCTCGCTGATGGTGACGTACGCCATCGCGCTGGGCATCCGCGCGCTGATGCCGCGCTACCTGGGCCCGGAGGCCTTCGGCTACTTCAACTGGTCGGAGGCGTTCGCCGCCACGTTCTTCGTGGCCACGAACCTGGGCCTGGAGACGTACATCCGCAAGGAGGTGCCCGTCCGCCCGGAGCACGCGAGCGACTTCTTCGGCACCACCATGCTGCTGCGCCTGGCGATGACGCTCGTCCTCATGGTGGCGCTGGCGCTGGTGCTCCACCACACGGGTGAGCCCCCGGAGGTGCAGCACCTGGTGCAGTGGTTCGCGGTGGCCCAGTCGCTCATCGTCGTCAACGCGTCCATGGCCGCGCTGCTGCACTCCAAGGGCAAGGTCGCGGGCCTGTCGGTGTCCAACGTCATCACCAAGATTGTCTGGGGCGGCGGCCTGGCGCTGATGGCCGCGTTCGGCGTGGGCCTGCAGTGGCTGGCCGTGCCCATGGTGCTGTCGGAGGCGGTGAAGCTCGTCATCAGCTGGAAGCTGGCGAAGGAGCACCTGAGCCTCAAGTTCCGCATCGACGTCGCCGCGACGAAGAAGGTGATGAAGGCGTGCCTGCCGTTCTTCCTCACCGCCGCGGCGCTGGCGTGCAACGGCCGCACGGACATGTCGCTGTTGGGCAAGCTGGCGTCGAAGGAGGAGGTGGGCTGGTACGGCGGCGCGTTCAGCATCGCGGGGCTGACCTTCCTCATCTCCCCCATCTTCGGCTGGGTGCTGATGCCCATGATGTCGCGCGCGGCGGCCCGCTCCCCGGAGGAGCTGTCGCACCTGACGCGCCGCTCGCTGGAGGGCGTGCTCGCGTTCACCGTGCCGGTGATGATGGCCATGGTGCTGGGCGCGGACCTGTGGGTGCGCCTGATGTGCGGCCCCGGCTTCGAGCCCGCGGCGCTGCCCCTGCGCGTGCTGTCCCCCATCTTCGTGATGGCCTACGTCACCATGGTCAGCAGCATCTGGCTCACCATGTCCAACAAGGAGTGGTGGGTGACGCTGGCGGCCACCATGGGCGCGGTGGTGAACCCCCTCTTCAACCTGGCGCTCATCCCGTGGCTGTACGGGCGCATTGGCCCGTCCGGCGGCGCCACCGCCACGGCGCTGTCCATGTTCCTGACGGAGGTCATCGTCACGGTGCTCTTCCTGGGCCGCATGGGAAGGAACTCCTTCGACCGGCGTTCGCTGGCCATGGTGGCGAAGACGGCCGTGGTGTGCGGCGTGTGCGTGGCCCTGGACCGCGTGTTGATAGGGGCCGGCCTGGCGCCGTGGCCCCGGCTGGGGCTGACGGCGGCCACCTACGTGGCGGGCGTGCTGGGCACCGGCGCCGTGCGCCCCGCGGAACTGCTGCAGGTGGTGCGCATGGCGCGCCAGCGGGGTGGTAATGGAGCCGCCGAGGTGGCCGTGTCGGCCGCCCCCACCGCGTGAGGAGCGCCATGCCGTCCCGTCCGTCCCGATTCCGCGGTCCTGTCTCCCGCGCCCTCGCGTGCGCCGGGCTGCTGCTGCTCGTCCCCGCGTGCAGCGGCCTGGGCAAGTACACCTGGGTGAACGACTACCAGGAGAAGCCCGTCGCGTCGGACGAGGCCTACCGCATCGTCCCCGGTGACGTGCTCAACGTGAAGGTGTTTGGCCAGGAGGCGCTCACCACGCGCGCCAAGGTGCGCGAGGACGGCCACATCAGCCTCACCTTCCTCGACGACGTGGAGGCCGCGGGGCACTCCCCCGCCCTGCTGGCGCAGCAGATCCAGACGCGGCTCAAGGACTTCATCAACCACCCTGTCGTCACGGTGTCGCTGGAGGAAGCGCGCCCCATGTCCGTGACGATGCTGGGGGAAGTGGCCAACGTGGGCGCGCACGTGCTGGACCCGGGCGCGACGCTGCTCCAGGCGCTGGGCGCCGCGGGCAGCTTCACGGACTACGCCCACCGCGACCGCATCTTCGTGCTGCGCCGGGACGACCCGCAGGCCGAGCAGCCCACGCGCATCCGCGTGCGCTACGAGGACATCATCCGCGGCGAGGGCCGCGCGGCGGCCTTCCGCCTGCGCCCCGGCGACGTGGTGGTGGTGGAGTAACCGGATGCTGGACGCGGCCCTCGCGAGCCTGTGGCTGGAGGTGGCCTCCGCCTCCGTGACGTACAGCACCGCGGCCCGCGTGGACACCCGCGCGCGCTCCATGGACGCACAGGCCACGGGTGAGCCGGTGGCCCCCGTGGCGGCGGACATGGACATCGTCCCCACGCTGGGCCTGAAGTACGACGACGGCAGCGCGGTGGCGTCCGTGCAGTACGCGCCGCGCATCTCCTTCCGGGAGGCCACCACCGCCCCCCGCACGGAGGTGCAGCACGTGGGGCGCCTCTTGGGGGACTGGCGCCCGTCCCGCGGCCTCACCCTGCACGGCACCCAGGAGTTCGTGCTGGGCCAGGTGAACCTCTTCACCAACCTGCCCCTGGGCGGCGGGCCCGGCGACGACCCGACGGTGCCCGGGGACACGCCCGCCACGGACCTGCCCATCCAGCCGCTGCCGGAGGGCGTGGACACGGTGTTCTTCCTGTCCTCGCTGACGACGCTGGCGGCGGAGACGGTGTGGCTGGGCCCGGGCTGGCGGCTGTCGGGCAGCGCGGGCTTCTCCGCCAGCGGCGGCCTGGACGACGCGGCGAAGGAGGCGGTGCCCTTCCAGTACGGCCCGCGCGCGCAGCTGTCCCTGGGGTACTCCCCCGCGCCCCGGCACACCCTGGCCACCACGGTGGGCTACACGGACTCCCGCTTCTCCACCGGCGCGCGCGCCACGGTGACGACGTTCACCGGCGCCTGGACGCACCGGCTGGACCGGCGCACGTCGCTGGAGGCCGGGGTGGGCGTGGGCGTGGCGTACTCCGTGCGCGCGACGGAGGACGCCGCCGCGGACGACCCCGAGACGCCGGACACCACCGCGTCAGGTCACCGACGGCTGACGACCCTTCAGGTCGGGGACACGCCGGCGGCGGACCCGGCGCAGCGCCTGGAGCTGCTCCCGGACCTGACGCTGGCGGTGTCCTACCGGGTGCCGTCGCGGGTGGCGGACTTCAACGGCCGGCTCTCCGCGCGGGTGACGCCCTTCGTGGACCGGCTGACGGGGCTCGTCTACCCGAGGGCCGACCTGACCTTGAACGGCACCTGGGCGCTGGGGCCGCGCTTCCGGCTTTCCGGCACCGGGGGCAGCGCGTTCGCGGTGGGTGGGGCGGTGGGGGACCGGCAGGTGGTGGGCGGTGTGGGCGCGGGTTGGACGTTGAACCGGTGGGTGGCCCTGGAGGTGGATACCCGCACGGCGTGGACTCGCTCGCCCGACGTGGAGGCGGCCCGCATGGTGTGGTCCGCGACGCTGGGACTGACGGTCCAGAAAACGGGTATCCTCTGAGGCTCCCGACATGGCGAAGCTCATCCTCTTGTCCGTCCTCGTTGCCACCATCGCGCTGCCCGGAGCGGCCGCGCGCGATGCGCACCCCTGGCGGGGGATGAAGAAGGCCATCCTGTGGGTGGCCCTCTTCAACGTGGCGTACGCATATGGCGTGCTCGTCCTCGTGCCCAAGTACGGGTTCGGGTGAGGGAAGGAAAGGCGTCAGACGTGATGGAGCTCCAACAGCTCACCGTCCTCCTGGTGGAGGACTCTCCGATGTTCCGCGTCATGCTGCGTGACATGCTCCAGCAGATGGGCGTGAAGAACGTGGTGGAGCAGCCCAACGGCAAGGCCGCCATGGAGTACCTCCAGACGGGCGCGCTCAAGCCGGACCTGGTGTGCCTGGACCTGACGTTGCCGGACGTGTCCGGCTACGACGTCTGCGAGCACATCCGCCGCACGCCCGCCATCGCGCACATCCCCGTGTTGATGGTGAGCGCGCGCAACCTGCCGGAGGACAAGGCGTACGCGGAAGAGGCGGGCGCCAACGGCTACCTGGGCAAGCCCTTCACGCCCGAGGAGCTGGAGAAGCGCGTGCGTCAGGTGCTGAAGGCCGCGGCCGCCCGGGGCAGCGCATGACCACGCCCGCCCCCCGCACGCCGCGCTCCGCCGCGCCCCCGCCGCCGTACGTCCCCGAGCGCGAGGAGACGAACGCGCCGGCCGACCTCATCGACTGGGGCTTTCTCTTCGACGGGCTGGGCTTCGTGCGCCGGGCGATCTTCCGGCACTGGTTCCTGGGGTTGTGCATCATCGCGGTGATGAGCGGGCTGGGGTCGCTGGCGGCGAAGCTGATGCCGCGCAAGTACCACGTCGAGACGCGGATGCTGACGTACCGCAACCTCATCATCTCCTCGCTGGTGAACCCGGGCCGCTCCATCCCGGTGGAGGCGGATCAACCCACGCGCGCCGCGTGGGAGATGGTGCTCAGCCGGGGCAACCTCAAGTCCGTCATCAAGAACGCGAAGCTCATCGAGTACTGGGACCACATGCGCTCGCCCATGAGCCGCATGAAGGAGCAGTACCTGAAGAAGGCCCCGCCTCCCATGTCCGACGAGGACAAGGAGGAGGCCCTCATCGCCATGCTGGAGACCAGCCTCACGGTGATGGCGGAGGGCGGCAGCGGCACCGTCACCATCGGGGTGGACTGGAGCGACCCGCAGATGGCCTTCAACATCGTGGAGGCCGCGTCGCAGAACTTCCTCGACATGCGCCACGAGTCGGAGATGAGCGCCATCTCCGAGTCCGTGAACATCCTCCAGGGCCAGGTGGCCAACGAGGCCGCGAACATCAAGCAGGCCATCGCCGACCTGGAGCGCGCGGTGAAGGCCGCGGACGCGCGCCGCAAGAAGAAGGAAGCGGACCCCAAGCAGGCCAGCGCGCGGCAGGCGCTGCTGCAGACGGACCACGCGCTCGCGCAGCTGAAGTTCCTGGTGCAGGCCAAGCGCCGCGCCATCCGCGACGTGGAGGAGTTCCGCGGCCGCCGCCTCACGGAGCTGCGCGCGCAGCTGGCGGAGCAGCGCGTCGTCTTCTCCCCGCAGCACCCGGTGATTGTCGACCTGGAGCAGCGCGTGGCGACGATGCAGGCGGACTCGCCGCAGCTCATCTCGCTGCGCGCCGAGGAGCAGTCGCTCATCCAGGAGTACCTGCGCATGGGCGGCACGGACGTGGACTCCGCGACGGAGGGCACCAGCCTGGCCGCGGGCTTCGGCGCGCCGCTGGCGGGCGCGATGCTGGGCACGCCGGATGATCCGGAGGTGGCGGTGGCCACGGACCGGATGCGCATGGTGGTGATGCGGCACCAGGAGAAGCTGCGCCGGTTGGACCAGGCGCAGACGGAGCTGGAGATTTCGAAGGCGTCCATGAAGCACCGCTACAGCGTGCTCCTGCCGGCCCTCTTCCCGGAGAAGCCGTCCAAGCCGAACCCGAAGCTCATCGCCATCGCGGGCGTGGTGGGCGGGGTGGCGCTGGCGGTGTTCGCGGCGGTGGCGCTGGACATCCTGCGCCGCCGGGTGCTGGAGCGGTGGCAGGTGGAGCGGTTGCTCAAGTTGCCGGTGCTGGCGGAGCTGGAACGGCGCTGAGGATTCAAGCGCGCGGCCGTCCCTCGAAGGATGGCGCGAGCGCGGGGGTGACACTGTCGTGACGGTCTGGACCTGGGTGGACGTGGCGCTGTGCGTGGGACTCCTGCCGGTGGCGGTGGGCTGCGGCTACCTGCTGCTCCTGACGCTGCTGTCGGGGCGCAAGGCGGCGCCGGTGCCGCCGTCGCCCGCGACGCGGAAGTTCGACGTCATCATTCCCTCGCACAACGAGGAGCTGGGCATTGCCCGGACGGTGGCGAACCTGTCCGCGGTGGACTACCCGGCGCACCTGCGGCGCATCATCGTCGTGGCGGACAACTGCTCGGACGCGACGGCCCAGAAGGCGCGGGAGGCGGGCGCCACGGTGCTGGAGCGCCAGGACGCGGAGAAGCGCGGCAAGGGCTACGCGCTGGCGCACGCCTTCGAGCACAGCCAGCGTGACGGCTTCGCGGACGCGGTGGTGGTGGTGGACGCGGACACGGTGGTGTCCTCGAACCTGCTGCACGCGTTCTCCCGGCGGCTGGAGGACGGCGCGCACGGCGTGCAGGCGCACTACGGCGTGATGAACCCCACGGCGTCGTGGCGCACGCGGCTGATGACCATCGCGCTGGGCATGTTCCACCGCGTGCGCTCCATGGGGCGCGAGCGGCTGGGCGTGTCCTGCGGCCTGCGCGGCAACGGCATGTGCTTCACGCACGCGGTGCTCAAGCAGGTGCCGCACGACGCGTTCAGCGTGGTGGAGGACCTGGAGTACGGCATCCGCCTGGCGCGCGCGGGGCACCGCGTGCACTACGCCTGGGAGGCGGAGGTGCTGGGCGAGATGGTGACGGCGGAGAAGCAGAGCCGCTCGCAGCGTCAGCGCTGGGAGGGCGGCCGCGCGCAGATGCGCAAGCTGCACGGGTGGCCGCTGCTCAGTGACGCGCTGAAGCAGAAGAGCGGGCTCCTGCTGGACCTGTCCATGGACGTGCTGGTACCGCCCCTGAGCCAGCTGGTGCTGGCGACGGTGGCGGGCTCCGTGCTGGCGGCCGGGGTGGCGTGGCTGTCCGGCGGTACGGCGGTGGCGGCGTCCGCGCTGGCGTCGTTCGGCCTGATGTCGCTGGCGCTGTACGTGCTGCGCGGCTGGTGGGTGTCCGGCGTGGGACCGCGCGGCCTGCTGGACCTGGCGTGGGCGCCCATCTACGTGGTGTGGAAGGTGTGGCTGATGATTCGCGGCCCCGGCGCGGAGAAGAAGGGCGAGTGGGTGCGCACCACGCGTGAGGCGGAGCGGCGGTAGGCCGGGCGGTCCTGGGGGCACGGGAATCCCTCCGGAGGAATTCCCCTTCCAGGGGCGTGCCCTCTACGCTGCATCGCCATGCTCCGCCCGTGGCGCCTGCTGCTGCCATTGCTGACCGGCCTGCTGCTCCCCGGGAGGGCGCTGGCGGAGGCCCCGCAGGGGCCCTCCCGGTGTGAAGGCGCGCCGGAGGGTGCCGGCGAGGGGGTCTACCGGCCCACGACGTCCGGGCCCTTCGTCGCCTTGACCGCCCCCCTCACCGCGTGCGGGCGGCTCCTGCTCCAGCCCATCCTCTCCGTGGCGCGGACGCGGGGCACCTATGACGCGCGGGCACGCCATGTCCCCCTGGCGCCGGGCGCCTCGCAGCTCGCGACCTCCATGTCGCTCTTCCTGGAGTACGGCGTGCTCGAGCGCGTGGCGGCCGGGGCGCAGCTCACGGTGCTGCACCAGCGGCGGCGCGCGGGCGGCAGGGAGGCCCACGCCACGGGGCCGGGGGACACGCTCCTCTTCGGGCGCCTCGGACTGCTGCACGAGACGGCGGGGGGCCTTCCGGAGGCGACGCTGCTGGCACAGGTGAAGCTGCCCACCGGCCGGGTGAAGAGCGCGGCGAGCACGCTGCTCGACACCGACGTGCGCGGCACGGGCAGCGCGGATTTGACGGTGGGCCTGGATTTCAGCAAGGGCGCACGGCCGGTGCTCCTGCACCTGGACCTGCTCTATACGCACGCGCTGCCGGCGCACGTGGGCGAAGTGGCCACGGCCTATGGGGACACCTTCTCCTGGAGCTTCTCCGGGGAGTGGCCCTTCCTGCCGGAGCGCTTCGCCCTGATGCTGGAGGCGAGCGGCCGTCACCAGGGAGCGCCCCGGCGGGAGGGAGTGGAGGCCGCGGACGGCGCCCTTGGCGAGCTGGTGCTCGGCACCGGGGTGGAAGTCCTCTTCGGCCCGGACCTGCAGCTCCTCGTGGGCTACCAGCGCACGCTGTGGGGGCGCAACGTGCCAGCCGTGGACTCCTTCGTGGCCACGCTGGTGCCGACCTTGTTCTAGGCGTCCCCCCGCCGCTTCGCGAGCTTGCGCTCCGCCGGGGACTTCGGTGCCCCGAGCGACGCCTGGATGGGGCACACGGTGTCCGGAGGGCAGAAGCCCTCGGCCATCAGGGTGGTGATGGCGCGGCGCATGCGGCGAAGGTCGTCGATGCGCGCGTCGATGGCCTGGACCTTCGCTTCGGCGAAGCGGGCCACGTCGCGGGTGGGGGTGCCGCGCCGGTCCGTGAGGGCCAGGACGGCGGACACCTCCTTCAGCGTGAAGCCCAGCTCCTGCGAGCGGCGGATGAAGCGCACGCGGATGGCGGCTTCGGGACCGTAGAGGCGCTGGCCGCTCTCGCTGCGGTCCATGGGCAAGAGCAGCTTGCGGCGCTCGTAGAAGCGCAGCGTGGACAGCTTCACGCCGGCTTCACGCGCGAGTTCGCCGATGCGCAGGGGACTCACTTCAACGGGCCGTCGCGGGGATGCCACCACGCCACCTCCTGCTTCCCAGGATGGCACCGCCCTGGGCGAACATCCACGCCAGCTCCAGCACCAGGAACCCCACCACCACCCGCGTCGCGCCCTGCGTGAGGGCCCACGCCATCCACGTGGAGAACAGCGCCCGGCCCGCGGTGTCGATGGCGCCATTGAACGCGGTGGGCTGGACGAGCCGCACCACCGACCACAGCGTCACGATGGTGCCGAACAGGGCCACGAAGAACAGGTGCGTGAACGTGAACGCGGGGAGCGGCTCACCGCCTGCCCCCAGCGCGTGGTGCAAGGCCTGGAGGTTCGACAGCACCGCCTCCGCGGTCCACGGCGTGGCGAAGGGGACGGTGACGACGAGGTCGTACAGCGCGCTGGCGAAGACGACGCGGCGAAGCAGGGACGGTTCAGGGTTCATGCGAAGGACCGTAACCCCTGCACCTTGGTGCAGAGGCAAGGGCCTCCGTTCAGTTCCCCATCGTGGAAGCCGCCACGCGCCGCCGTACGCCGAGCAGGAGCGCGCCCTGCACGAACATGCCCGCGGCCTCCATCACGAGGAACGCGCCCAGCACCCGCGTCGCCCCCTGCGTGAGCGCCAGCACCATCCACGCGACGACGAGCCCCCGGCCCACCGTGTCGATGGCGCCATGAAGCGCGGTGGGCTGGAGGATGCGGACCAGCGCCCAGATGACAGCCAGCACGCCGAAGAGGGCGACGAAGAACAGGTGCACGGGCATAAAGGCCGGCATGGCCTCACCGCGCAGCGCCAACCCCTCGTGCGCCCACTGCATGACACCCAGCATCGCGCCCGCCGTCCACGGCGTGGCGAACGGCAGCGTGACGCACAGGTCGTAGACCGCGAAGCCACGGATGACACGGTGGAGCAGGGAGGGGCTCATGCCTGGAACTCTAGCCCGGCGCCCCGACCCCTCAGTCCGCCAGCGGCATGCCGAAGTCCGGCTGGCCGCGCTCGCCGGACACCCAGCGATACACCTCCAGCACCTGCTCCGCCTTCGCCTTCCAGGTGAAGTGCTTGAAGATGCGCGCCCGCGCGCGCTCGCCCATGGGGCCAATCACGGACGGATCCGCGACCAGCTTCTCCAGCACGCCGCGCACGCGCTCCACGATCTCCTGCGGCGTGCCCATGGGAATCGCGAAGCCCGTGGACGGACTCACGATCTCTCCCGGACCGCCGTAGTCCATCACGATGGGCACCAGCCCCAGCGCCATCGCCTCCGCCACCACCGCGCCGCCGAACTCGCGCACGCTGGGGAAGCCGAAGAGGTGGTTCTTCGACAGGCGGCCCTGCAGCTCCTGGTGCTTCACCCAGCCGGCGAACGTCACGCCGCTCTCCAGCCCGCCCTTCGCCACCTGCGCGCGCAGGTTCTGCATCTCCGCGCCGTCGCCGATGAGCTCCACCGTCACCTTGCCCTCGCGCACCAGCGGCGCCGCCGCGTCGATGAGCATCGCCATGCCCTTGTACGGCACGAAGCGCCCCACGAACGCCACCCGCAGCGGCTCCCCCGGCTTCGGCGGCTCCGCCTTCGACGTGCCGAAGCGGCGCACGTCGATGGCGTTCTCCGGGATGTAGACCACCTTGTCCTGGTACTCCTGAGACAGCTGCGCCCGCGTCGCCCGCGAGCCCATCATCAGCGCCGCCGCGTTCTTCCGCGTCGACTGGTAGAAGGGCATCAGCTTGTAGACGTCCCGGATGTAGCTCAGCCACTCGCGCTCACGCAGGCGCGCGTCGCCGAAGCCCTTGGGCCACGGCAGGCCGCCGTTCATGGGCCCCATGATGAAGGGCACCCCGGCGTCCGCGCACCGCGCCGCCAGCGTGCTGGGCGTCGTGGGGCTGATGGGCGTGTAGCGGTGCACCACGTCGAATTCCTTCGCGCGGATGCGGTCCCCGAAGCGCCGCCAGAGCAGCTCCTCGAAGTAGTAGTACGGCAGCACGCTCAGCGCCGTGGCCGTCGTCCAGCCCACGCCCGCCTTGCCGCGCAGCACCTCGCCCACCTTCTCCAGCGGACGCTCCACCGGCGTGGAGTCCAGCGCGGTGAAGTCCTTCCCCTCCACCAGCCCCTGCTTGAGGATGTTCTCGCGGTTGCGGACCTGGGTGACCAGGTGCACGTCCGCCACCTCGGCGAGCGCCCGGGCCAGGGACCAGCCTTCCAGGGGGACGCTCACCCAGTCTGGGTTGCACAGCTCAGCAATCAGGAGGACGCGGGGTCGGGAGCCAGCCATACGCCTTCCGCATCTATCCCAACCCGGGCCCGGGATATAGCCTCCCCCCTCGCTCCAATGGCCTTCAAACCCTCCCCCGCCGCCTGGCTCCAGTACATCGTCATGGTCGTGGGCCTGGGCGCCGTCACCCTGGGTGCGGCCGCCGTGGGTAACGGGGACCCCATCGTCACGCTGGCGCCCGTGCTGGCCTTCACGGTGGTGTGGTGCATCCTGAAGATGCCGCTGCGCTACTTCGCGCTGGCGGTGCTCTATCTGGTGCTGGCGGCGGACTACACGCCCGAGCGCCCCCAGTCGATGTTCTGGCCCTCGCCGATGTTCCCCTTCGGCAAGCTGCTCTTCACCCAGATGCACGAGCTGGTGGGCATTGGCGCGCTGCGGTTCCCGCTGGTGGACGGGCTCATCGTCTTCGCCATTGGCCTGGGCATCTACCGGCGGGCCACGAAGTCCAAGATTGATCCGCCCGTGGTGCCCATCCCCCGGCCGCTGGTGGTGACGCTGACGATGTCCTTCATGGCCATCATGTGGATGGAGGTGTGGGGCATCGCGCGGGGCGGGGACATCAAGAACTCGCTGTGGCAGTGGCACCAGGCCGCGGTGCTGCCGCTGGTGGCGATGATGTACCACTACAGCCTGCGCGGGCCGGAGGACTGGCCCGCGGTGGCGAAGACCATCATCGCGGCGGCGCTCACCAAGTCCGCGGTGAGCACCTACTTCGCGCTCGTCATCATCCCGGCGCAGGGGCTGGAGGTGGAGTACACCACCTGCCACTCGGACTCGATGACGTTCATCTTCGCCATCACGGTGTGCATCGCGCGCTGGCTGGAGCGGCCCAAGTCCGGCCACGCCATCCGAGGCCTCCTCATCATCGTCCTGGTGTTCATCGGGATGTTCTTCAACGACCGCCGGCTCGCGTACGTGAGCCTCGTGGGCGGGCTGGCGGCGGCGTACCTCTTCAACCCGTGGACGCCGCTGAAGAAGCTCGTCACGCGCGCGCTCATCGCGTGCTCGCCGCTCCTGGTCGTGTACATGCTGGTGGGGTGGGGCTCCAGCAGCGGCATCTTCAAGCCGGTGGCGACCTTCCGCTCCATCATCGAGGGCCAGCACGCGGAAGGGGAGCTGGACTACCGCGACATCGAGAACCTCAACCTCATCGCGACGTGGGCCACCAACCCGGTGTTCGGCACGGGCTACGGGCACGAGTTCCTGGAGCCCTACCCGCTGCCCAACATCGCGTTCGTGTTCCCCACGTACCGGTTCCACCCGCATGACTCGCTCCTGGGCCTGTTGGCCTTCGGAGGGTGGTTCGGCTACACGATGGTGTGGATGTACCTGGTGGTGACGGTGTACCTGGCGGCGCGCTCGTACCACCGGGCGCACGCGGCGGAACATCGAACAGCGTGCCTGGTCATCGTGGGCGTCATCGCGTCGTACCTGAACCAGGTGTTCGGCGACATGGGCATCATCTCGTACATCTGCACGTTCGAAGTGGCCGTGGCGTCGGTGCTCGCGGGCAAGCTGGCCATGGTCACCGGCGCGTGGCCCTGGCCGCAGCGGGAGAAGGTGCTGGGCCTGACGCGCGCGGCGCCGGAAGAGGCCCCGCCCACCGGGGCGACAGCGGCCTAGCGCTGGCCTAGCGCTGGATGGACAGGATGCGCCACTGGCGCGTGTCGATGGCGTACGTGGCGCTCGCGTCCGTCACGGGCCCTTCGGAGTTGCAGACGTCCTGCCGGGGCACGAAGCGCACGAACATCACGCCCTCCGGGCCGGGCGCCGTCCACACGTCGAAGGAGTCCCGCCGGTAGAGGCACAGCTCGTCCGGCGTCGCGCCCTTGTGCGGCTTGAGGTCCAGCGGCCGGAAGTCGTCCATGGCCAGCTGGGTCGCGACCGCGACGGTGGCGGGCGTCTGCATGCGCCCCTCCGCGGGCAGGTCCAGCGGGAACTGGAAGCGGGCCATCTCCTGGTCGGAGGCGCGCGGCGGGCGGATGGGCCTGCCGAAGAGGACGCAGCCGCACAGTGGCAACGCGAGCAGCGCCGCGAGCCCGCGCTTCACGAACAGCCCTGACCAACCCTGGCGCCCCATCTAGTCCTCCACGGGCGTGATGAAGCCCGTGTCCTTGTCCGCTTCATGGATGTACCCGATGAGCTTCCACGCCTTGCCCTGCCGCAGATAGACCTCGCCCGGACGGCGCTCGCCCTGGTGGGGGACGAGCTTCGTGATGGTGCATCCTGAATCAAATTGGACTCGCAGGGTCCAACGTTGTGACTGACTCCAGCGGTCCTCCTGTGACATTCCCGACGGGAACCAGGGGTGGCTGTGGAAGTCCGCCAGCGTGGACGCGAGCCCCCGGTCGTCCTTCACGACGCTGGGCACGCTGCAGCTCTTGCGGCGCAGGTCCGCGCCCACCAGCGTCGTGCGGCCCAGGGGCGACGGCCAGCTCGCGTAGTACTCCCCGGAGCCCAGCGAGTAGATGAGCCCGCAGTACTCCTGGCCATAGTCACGCTCCCTGGCCCGGTCCAGCGCCATCACCGCCGGACAGAGCTGGTCGATGACCTCGTCCACGTCCGCGGAGGGGTGCACCGCGGGCCAGGGGCCCTTCACCCAGACCCGGGCGCCCCGCTGGCCGAACAGGGTCTCCCTGCCGCTCTGGAGGTAGGACGTGCCGGCGCAGCCCAAGAGCAACGCCACACCCACCGTCCATGCATTCCGTCCGCGCATCCCGTCTCGCCGCTCCCGTGAGGGGAACCGACAGGACGCATAGCACCGCCAAAGCAACAAAACCAGGATTCAACGCAAAGCTCAGCCAGCCTGGGTGCGGAGCTCCTCGGCGGCCTCGGCGGCGGCGGCGGTCAGGTGCTCCAGCTCCAGGTCGATGTGCTTCGCCTGCGGGATGGCGCGGCGGACCTCCGCTTCGATGGCGTCGATCTCCTCGCTCATCGTGCGGATGAGGTGCCGGGCCGCGTCGCCCAGCGCGCGCTCGCGCTCGGCGCCCACGGGGGGCAGCCCGTGCGCGGGCAGGGCCTCCGCCAGCCGGGCCGCGACGAAGGCCTCGCTGAAGCGCAGCTCCGCCTTGAACTGGTAGACCTCCGGCGTGAGCTGGCGCGTCTTCACGTCGT
This sequence comes from Corallococcus caeni, assembly GCF_036245865.1. NCBI lineage: Bacteria > Pseudomonadati > Myxococcota > Myxococcia > Myxococcales > Myxococcaceae > Corallococcus > Corallococcus caeni. The sequence continues at coordinate 129,219 of NZ_BTTW01000010.1, forward strand.
GCAGGTCCGCCAGGCTGGGCCGCGCGCGCAGCAGGTCCTCGAAGCGCTGCTCCACGTCCGCCGGCACCGACCGGCCCAGGAGCAGCTCCCGGTTCTCCACCATGAGGTACAGGGCGATGAGCCCCAGCAGCACGCCCACCGTCAGCGACGCCGCCGCGTCCCACACCGGGTTGCCCGTCACGTGCGCCAGCCCGATGCCCGCCGTCGCCAGCACCAGGCCCAGCACCGCCGCGCCGTCCTCCAGCAGGATGGCCACCGACGCGGGGTCGGCCTTCGTCCGCACGAAGCGGAAGAAGGGCTCGCCCGCCGCCTGCTTCAAGAGCCCCCGCACCGCGAACAGCAGCACGCCGCCCTCGATGAGGAACGACAGCCCCAGCACCGCGAACGTCACCGGGCCCGTCTCCGCCAGGTGCGGGTGCAGCAGCGACTGGATGCCGTGGTAGACGGTCACGCCGCAGCCCACGAAGAAGATGCCGGACGCGGACAGGATGCCGAAGATGAAGCGCTCGCCGCCGTAGCCGTACGGGTGCGAGTCGTCCTCCACGCGCGCCGCCCGCTTCAGCCCCAGGAACAGCAACACCTGGTTGCCCGTGTCCGCCGCGGAGTGGATCGCCTCCGACAGCATCGCCCCCGACCCCGACAGCACGAAGGCGATGAACTTGATGAGCGTGACCAGCACGTTGCCGGACAGCGCGACGATGACGGCCTTGAGCGACGAAGCAGGAGCGGACATGGAGGTGCGAAACCTACCATGACGCCCTGACGCGGCAGGACCGGCGCCTCCCCGCCCGTCCGCACCGCGTCCAGCCCTTGGCCTTCCGCGTCATCGCCGCTGGACAGCCCCCGCCCGGGATGATTGTTTGTTCTCAAATTATTCAGAGAACCGGGAGAGTGCCGTGCGTCGTTTCGTGCCGCCGTGGCTGTGGGCGTTGCTGCTGTTGGGGCCGGTGGGGGCCTTCGCGCTGAACGGGGGGCTGCCGCCTCCTCCAGCGGACGTGGACCGGAGCACGCCCGCGGCGACGGCGGCGGGGTTCCTGGACGCGGCGCACGCGCGGGACGCGGCGCGGGCGCCGCACTACCTGGACCTGTCGCGGATGCCTCCGGAGCAGCAGCCGGAGGAGGGCTTGAGGCTGGCGCGGCGGCTGGTGGTGGTGATGGACCGGACGCTGTGGCTGGACTTCGCGCGCATCGGCAAGGAGCCGGCGGGCCCGGGGGAGCGCGCGCGCCGCGAGGTGCTGGGTCAGGTGGCCACGGCGCGAGGCCCCCAGGACATCGTGCTGGAGCGGGTGGACGCGGAAGGGGGCCCGGTGTGGGTCTTCAGCGCGGACACGGTGGGCGCCATCGACACGCTGTTCCAGGAGCACGGGTCGCCCCTGCTGGAGATGCTGCCGCCGGTGTTCTTCACGCGCCCGCTGTGGGTGCTGGAGGCGTGGCAGTGGCTGGGGTTGGGGGTCGTGCTGGTGCTGGCGTGGGCGTTGGGACGGCTGGTGGAGGCGGTGACGCTGCGCGTGGGCGCCCGGGCCGCGGGGCTGACGAAGTCCGGCTGGGATGACGAGCTGCTGGCCGCGGGCCGCGGGAGCATCCGCTACGTGCTGGCGGGCATGCTGGCGGCGGCGGGCGCGCGGCTGCTCAAGCTGCCTCCGCCGGCGCAGGGGGCGGTGGACCTGGCGGCGCGCTCGGTCATCATCGTGGCGGTGGCGCTGTTCGTGTTGCGCTTCCTCACCCGGGCCGCGCGCTTCCTGGAGCAGAAGGTGGCGCAGTCGCCGGAGGGCACGGACGTGGCGCGGGTGCGCGGGCTGCGCACCCAATTGTCCATCCTGCGGCGCGTGGTGGAGGTGGCGGTGGTGCTGGTGGCCGCGTCGCTCTTGCTCCTCCAGTTCGAGGCGGTGCGCAACGTGGGCGTGTCGCTGCTGGCGTCCGCGGGCATCGCGGGCCTGGCCATTGGTCTGGCCGCGCAGAAGTCGCTGTCCACGCTGCTCGCGGGCATCCAGCTGTCCATCACGCAGCCCATGCGCATTGGCGACACGGTCATCATCGAGAACGAGTGGGGCTGGGTGGAGGAGATCACCCTCACCTACGTCGTCGTGAAGGTGTGGGATTTGCGCCGGCTGGTCATCCCCATCACGCAGTTCCTGGAGAAGCCCTTCCAGAACTGGAGCAAGGTGTCGCCGGAGATCCTGGGCACGGCGGAGCTGTACGTGGACTTCCGCACGGACGTGCCCGCGGTGCGCGCGGAGCTGAGGCGCATCCTGGAGCAGGAGTCGAACGGGCTGTGGGACGGCAAGGTGCAGGGGCTCCAGGTGACGGACCTGAGCGAGCGCACCATGAAGCTTCGCGCCCTGGTGAGCGCGGCGGACTCGGGCAAGGCGTTCGACCTGCGCTGCCTGGTGCGGGAGAAGCTGGTGGCCTACCTCCAGGCCCAGCCGCACGGGCTGCCGCTCCTGCGCGCGGAGGCCACGCCCCTGCCCTTCCCGGAGGAGAAGGCCGCGGGCCCGGCCCTCATGGCCGCGCGCGTGGGCAACAACGCCCGCGTGGAGCCCCAGCGCTGACGGCCGGCGCTCAGTGCCACGTGCCCACGGAGAGCTTGCGCTCCTCCGCGATGGGCTGGAGCCGCTCGCGCAGCTGTTCGCGAACCTGGTGGAGCCACCAGCCCACCGTGCCCGTGGAGCGGCCCACCTGGGCGCCGATGCTCACGTAGGAGCGCCCCTGCGCGCGCAGGCGGAACACCTCCCGCTGCTGCGGCGGCAGGCGGTCCACCGCCTCGCGCAGGTCCTTCTCCTGGATGAAGGTCCAGAGCTCGCCGCCCTCGGCCTCCTGCGGGTCGTCCGCCAGCACCGTCACCCAGCCCGCGTTCACCGCCTTGCGCTGCTCCGCGCGGTGGTGGCGCAACAGGCTGATGGCCCGCGTGTTGATGACCCGCCCCGTCCACGCCCGGAAGGCCTCCGCCCCCTGGAGGTGCAGCCGCTCCTTCCACGCCTCGTCCAGCGCGTGCTGCACCAGGTCCTCCGCGTCCGCCGCGTTCCCCAGGATGCGCTGCGCGTGCTTCAAGAGCCCCGAACGGAATTGGATGACCAGCTCCGCGAACGTCTGCATCTCTTTGTCAGCCATGGAAGTGCCCCCCAAGCCGCGTTCCGTGCACGACCATGATGACAAGGGTTTTCAAATACGGATGCACATCCTTTCCTGGAATTACCAAGAGTGTCTGGAAAACCTATCCCACCCGGCGATTTCCGCCGCCGCTGTCGCGAATGCATCCAGTGTCTGTCTTTCGGGTGTCCACCGGGGGCAGGGGCGGCGCGATTCCAGACAGCTCCACGCGTGGGCATTGCTCCACGGATCATTCCGCGTGAAACAGCGGGCACCTGCCCCGGAGGGTGATGGCCCGGCGGTTCGCGCTGGACGGGTGGCCCTACTCCTTTCGGGGGAGCGTATTTTCAGGAGGGATGCAGGAGGCTCCGGGCTCTTCGTCTCCCTGGAGTGCCATGAAGCGTCTGCTCCCCGTCGTTCCCCTGCTGCTGTGGTGCCAGGCCTGTGACCGTGCGCCCGCGCGCATCGACTTCCAGCCCCCGGGCTACGTGCTGTCCTCCAGTGAAGTGGCCCTGAAACCCCGGGTCTTCACCCAGGGCGGCGACGTGCTGGAGGACTCGCGGCCCACGCTCTCCGTGGCGCCAGCGGACCTCGCCGTCGTCACGGCGGCCTCGGGCCTGCGCTGCCTGCGCTCCGGGGACGGGACGCTCTCCGTGACCGCGGGCCCCGTGAGCCGCTCGGAGCCCCTGCGCTGCCGCCTGGTGGAGACGCTGCGCGCGCCCTCCGCGCTGCGCCTCATCATCCCCAACGCCCCGGTCGTCGCGGAGGTGTCCGCGCGCGACGCGAGCGGCGCGGTGCTGCACGACGTGCCGGTGACGCTTACGTCGTCCAACCCGGCCATCTTCCGCGTGGAGGCGGGCGCGCTCGCGCCGGTGTCCGTGGGCACCGCGAACCTAGAGGTGTCCGCGGGCGACCGGACCGCCACCACGCCCGTGACGGTGGTGCGCAAGCTCAAGGCGGAGCCGCTGCTGCTCAACGACGGGGCGCGCACGAGTTGGAGCCTCCCCCAGGGCCACTATGAGATTGAAGCGCAGGTGCGCTCGGCGGACGGGAGCGCGCACGGCATCACGCTCTCGTGGGTGGGCGGCTCCAACTGCCAGGACGCAGGCGAGGCCCAGAAGCTGCGCAGCCAGTGCACCATCGAGAACACCGGCTCCGTCATCCTGGAGAACCCCACCACCTTCGGCCTGGGCCCCGCCGCGGACGGCGTGGTGGCCATGTACGAGGTGCCCTGAGGCCACGTCCAAACTGGTCCGACTGTCGGACAGGTTCGCGCGGCGCGGCTCCGGGGCGTGTGGGGCAAAACGCCCCGGAGCCGTCAGGCCCGTGGGCGCATGGGGCAGAACGCCCCGGGCCCATGCATGAAACACGCGTGAAGACCCGGCAGGGTTCTTGCTGACACGCCCCTGTCTCACGGCCAGTGCCGGATCCTCCGCCCCACACCCCTTTTACGGATCCGGCGCTGGCCGCGAGGCAGGAAGGCGGCAACCGCTCATGCTGGAACCACGGCGCCCCGAGTCGGCCGTTCGCGACGTGCTCCCCTACCGGAAGCCGAAGCTGGGACGGGACTACTGGATCAAGGACGACGTCCTGCCCAACGCGCTGGAGGTCTACGAGCGCAACCTGGCCCGCGAGGACTGGACGATGGGTGCCCCGTGGCGGCCGGAGATCTGGCCCGGCATCCGCGCTCCCCACGCGCTCACTCCCGAAGAGCTGGCCCCCGTGGAGCGGTGGATCTGCGAACAGGCCGGCGTGCGCGCCCTCAAGCAGGAGGCCCCGGCGCAGGGCTCGCTGTCCCACAACCACGTGCAGCTCGTGGGGGAGAAGGAGTCCACCGCCAAGCCGCATGTGGACTCGCTGGCGCTGTGCGACTTCGCGGGCGTCATCTACCTGCACCCCAAGCCGCCCGCGAAGCACCTGGGCACGTCCTTCTACCGGCTGCGCCTCCCCAGCGGAGGGCTGGGCGGCAACACCTGCCCTCCCGGCTGCGTCAACCTCACCCAGGCCTTCGGCGTGACGAAGCTGCCCGCGAACGCGTGGGTGCAGGACGTGGAGGTGGAGAACGTCTTCAACCGCCTCATCGTCTACCGAGCCGACTTCGTGCACTCGGCGACCGCGTACTTCGGGCAGGGCGACAAGCGGAACAAGCGCGCCACCGCCCTCTTCTTCTGGAAGGCCGTGCGTTAGGCCCGCGCGTCCAGCATCCGCGCCAGCATGTCCGCGCTGCGCTCGCTGCTGAACTGCTCCTCCACCTTGCGGCGACCCGCCTCACCCAGCCGGACCGCTTCGGCCGGATCCCTCGCCAGCTTCTCCAGCTTCTCCGCCAGCACCGCGGGCGCCTGCGGCGGCACGAGCACGCCGTCCACGCCGTCGTCCACCAGCTCCTTCACGCCGCCCGCGCCCGTCACCACCACCGGCGCGCGCATGGCCATGGCCTCCATGATGGCCACGCCCAGCGGCTCCTGGAGGCTCGCCAGCGCGAAGAGGTGCGAGCGCTGGATGCCGTCCTTCACCACGTCCTCGCTCACCGCGCCCAGCAGCGTCACCGCGTCCGTGAGGCCGTCCTGCGCGAGCTTCGCCTCCAGCACCTTGCGGTACGTGGTGCCGCCCGCCTCGTCCTCGCCCGCGATGGACAGCCGCGCGTCGATGCCCTTCTTGCGCAGCATCCCCACCGCGTCGATGAGGTCCGCGTGCCCCTTGCACGGGTTCAGCCGGCCGCACGCGAACAGCCGCAGCGGGCCTTCGCCGGACCACGGCTCGTAGGGCACCGAGCGCTGGAAGCGCGACAGCTCCACGCCCATGGGCGCCAGCTCGATCTGGTCCGGCAGGCTCCCGGCCAGCTCCTGGCGCACCTCCGCCAGCAGCTTCTTCGTGATGACGAAGGCGAACTTCGCGTGCCGCCACTTCTCCCGCTGGTTCGGCCCGTAGTCGTCCAGCGGCCCGTGCAGCGTCATGCTGTACGTGAGCCCCGACAACAGGTGCGCGAACATGGCCACGTGCGCCGCGTTGGCGCAGGAGTGCACGTGCACGTGCGTCCAGCCGCGCTCGCGCGCCAGCGAAGCCAGCCGGCCGCCCATCACCGCGAACGCCACCAGCTGCGCGCGGCCCTTCGCGTCCAGCCCCTCCGCCCGGGCGATGGAGGCCAGCACCCGCGCCCAGCCCGTGGGCATGGCCCGGGCAATCTCCAGCGCGGCCCGCAGCACGCCCAGCGGGGGCGGCGGCGCCAGGTACTCCGTGCGCGACATGGCCTCGCGGGCCCAGCTGTGGCTGATGATGCGCGCGGGCGGCGGACGGGTGGACACCAGCTCCGGCGACACACCCTTCCCCGGCAGCGCCTGCAGCTCGCGCCAGAAGAAGATGTGGGTCTGTCCGGGGAACTCGGGAATCAGGTAGCCGATCTTCTGCACGCCCCATCCATAACACGCCGCGTCCCCCTCGCTCCCCGCGCCCGGAGGGGGCCACGGGGGTCCGGCGGGGGTGTCAGGCGTGACAGCAGACCGGCAGCGCGCTCCTTCGCCTGCCCGCCCGCCCGGGTCGTTGGGTCATGACGCCTCATTGCGTTATACCGTCCGCGCTCCCATGTCCGCCGATTCGAGCCCCCCGTCACCCACCGAGGAGACCCCGCCCGCGAGCGCCGTGCCCTCGCCGGAGCTGTCGCGGCTGTGGTTCGCGCTGGACCGCCGCGCCTGGAGCTACCTGGTCGTCGTCCCCGCCCACCCCGGCGCCCCCGCGCAGGACGCGGCCCAGGCGCTGATGGAGGCCGGTTCGCCCTACCCGGAGCCGCCCCTGCGCCTGGTGGACGCCACCGGCATCGAGCCCGCCGGCGCCCCGCGCATGGTCCTCGAGGTGCGCCGCCGCGTGGAGCAGGGGGAGCGCGTCATCGTGGTCGTCGACTCGCTCCTCACCCACCCGGCGAGCCTCCCGCTGGCCCTGGCCGCGGACACCGCCCTGCTGGTCGTCACGCTGGGCGAGACGGACTTCGGCTCCGCGCAGAAGACGCTCGCGCTGGTGGGCGAGGACCGCTTCGCAGGCAGCGTCACCTTCCCGCGTCCCACGAAGAAGCAGAAGCGCGCCGACGCCGCCAAGAAGAAGAAGCCATGAGCCCTTCCGACTCCTCCGCTGGCCCGGCCCCCCGGCTCAGCGTCGTCATCGCCACGTACAACCGGCTGCCCCTCATCACCCGCCTGCTCCAGCAGCTGGCCGGCCAGACGCTGCCGCCCGAGGACTTCGAGGTGGTGGTGGTGGACGACGGCTCCGCCACCGACGTGAAGGGCCCGCTCCTGGCCCTGAAGCTGCCCTACACCCTGCGCGTGGAGGTGCAGCAGAACGCGGGCGCCGCCGCCGCTCGGCACCGGGGCGTGCTGGCCGCCCGGGGCACCACGGTGCTGGTCACGGATGACGACATGCAGGTGGCCTCCGACTTCCTCGCGCGCCACCTGACGCACCACCCGCCGGGCTCGCGCAACGTGGTGCTGGGCCGCATCAGCCCGGACCCCGAAATCGGGGAGATGCCCCTCTTCGAACGCTGGTACGCGCACCTCAACAACCGCATGGCGGAGGAGCTGTCCGTCCCCGGCGCGAAGGCGCGCGGCAACCACCTGTACACGGGCAACGTGTCCTTCCCCCGCGCGGACTACGTGGGCGTGGGCGGCTTCGACAAGACGCTGGGCCAGTCCGAGGACGTGGAGCTGGGCGTGCGCCTGGAGAAGGCCGGCTGCGCGTTCCTCTTCGCGCCGGACGCGTACGTGCTGCACGGCAGCGACCACGTCAGCTTCGAGAAGTGGATCCGCCGCGCCCACCGCTACGGCATGTTCGACACCCACGTCTCCGTGAAGCACCCGGACGTGAAGGGCGTGAACCCCTGGCGCCTCTTCTTCGAGACGAACCTGCTGTCGCGCCCGCTGCTCGCCTCCGCGGTGGTGGCGCCGGAGGCGTCCCGCAAGCTGACGGAGGCCGTGGTGAAGGCCTCCACCGTCGCGGACAAGCTGGGGCTCACCGGCGCCGCGTTCGCGGGCACCTCCGTGGCGTACGGCATGGAGTACCTGCGCGGGGCCCGCACGGAGGCCGGCGGCTGGCGGGGCGTGGCCAAGGGCGTCGCGCGCTACCTGCAGGGCCGGGGAAATCCCCAAGGATGATTGCCATGTTCGGAGCCCTCATCTCGGACGCGCTGGAGATGGCCAAGGCGGCCACCGGTTCGTCGGACGCGAAGTCCATCGCCAAGGTGGTGCTGACCAGCGACTCGTACCGCATCACCGCGCTCAACCGCGCGCGGGAGGCGGCGCTCGCCCTGCACATCCCGCTGGTCAACCACGTGCTGCGCGTGGCCCAGACGGCGGTGATGGGCATCGAGATTGGCAAGGACGTGACGCTGGGCAAGGGCGTGTACTTCGTGCACAGCCTGGGCGTCGTCATCGGCGGGGACGCGCGCATCGGCGACCGCGTGCGCTTCTACGGCAACAACACCGTGGGCACCGCCAAGGACAACGGCTACCCCGTCATCGAGGACGACGTCTGGATTGGCGCGGGCGCCCGCATCCTGGGGCCCGTGCGCATTGGCGCGCGGTCGCGCATTGGCGCGAACGCCGTGGTGCTCCAGGACGTGCCGCCGGACAGCGTCGCGGTGGGCATCCCCGCGCGCATCTTCCCGCGCAAGGACCAGGACGAGGTCCCGCTGTAGCCGTCTCGCTGTTTCAAGTGGATCCGCTGTGCCGGGTTCGTTCCGGGGGATGCGTTGAAGAAGGTCATGGCAGACAGGGCGAAGCACGCGCGGTGGAAGCGCACCGTCATCCTCACCTGCGCAGTGCTGGGAAGCGGCGCGGGCGTGGCGATGGCGCAGCAGCAGGACACCGCCGCGAAGGACGCCGCTCCCTCGAAGGACACCGCCGCGCAGCCCGCCCCCACGGACACGGTGGCCGTCTACGACGGGGGCCTCCAGGCCGGGTGGAAGGACATCGGCTGGGCGCCGCGTGAGACGCCCAAGGGCGCGCCCGCGCGCCTGCGGATGTTCAACTACGGCGGGTGGATCCTCTACCGGCCCAAGCTCCCGGGCGCGTACGGCGCACTGAGCTTCCGCTTCACCGCCCCGGAGTCCTACGGCGAGTTCCTGGACGTGCGCCTGGACGCCCCCGGCGCCGCCACGTTCCCGCACGTGCGGATCAGCCCGGAGTTCATCGTCAAGAAGGACCGCGAGTGGGTGGAGGTCGTCGTCCCCATGGAGGTCCTCAACCCGCGCAGCGAGCCCTTCGACCGCCTGGTGTTCCGTGCGTCGAAGGAGGTGGCCCGGGACTGGGTGCTCTTCGACAAGGTGGCCCTGGTGCCGCTGTCGCCGGACATCGCCGCCGCGCGCGCGGCCGGCGGTGGGCGCGTGGGCCGGGGCGACGGCCGCGAGTCGAAGATGGTCATCGACTGCACCGCGCCGTCCAAGCCCATCAGCCCGCTCATCTACGGCATCGCGCTGGACGGCAACAAGGAGACCACGGACACGCACCAGTGGAAGCTGGGCGCCACCATCCGCCGCTGGGGCGGCAACCCCACGTCCCGCTACAACTGGAAGCTGGGGCGCGCGTGGAACACCGGCAACGACTGGTACTTCCGCAACGTGCAGCTGGGCTTCGGCGCGGATGACTTCCTGGAGTCCAACCGGAAGAACAACGTGCAGTCCGCGCTCACGCTGCCGCTGATTGGCTGGGTGGCCAAGGACACGTCCTCCGTGGGCTTCCCCGTCTCCGAGTTCGGCCCGCAGCAGGCCCAGGACGACACGGAGCCCGCGGGCGGCAACGGCGTGCGCCGCGACGGCACGCCCCTGGTGCCCGGCCAGCCCACGACCACCAGCGTGCAGGCCCCGCCGGAGTTCATCTCCGAGTGGGTGAAGTCGCTCAAGGCCGCCAAACGCGGCGTGAACATGTACATCCTGGACAACGAGCCCGCCCTCTGGAGCTCCACGCACCGGGACGTGCACCCCGAACCGCTCACCTACGACGAGCTGCTCAAGCGCACCATCGACTACGGCTCCGCCGTGCGGAAGGCGGATCCGGACGCCGTCATCGCCGGTCCCGCGGAGTGGGGCTGGACGAACTACTTCTGGTCCGCCGCGGACTTCGCCCCCGGTCGCCCGCCGTACACCGACCGCCGCGCCCACGGCGACGTGCCCCTCCTACCCTGGTACCTGCGAGAGCTGCGCGACTACGAGAAGAAGACCGGCGTGCGCCTCCTGGACGTGGTGGACGTGCACTTCTACCCGCAGACCAACGTGGGCCTGGGCATGGAGGGCGCCACGGATCCGGACACCAACGCGCGGCGGATCCGCTCCACGCGCGCGCTGTGGGATCCGACGTACAAGGACGAGTCCTGGATCGCCGAGCCCATCCAGCTCATCCCCCGCGTGAAGCAGTGGATTTCGGAGAACTACCCCGGCCGGGGCCTGTCCATTGGCGAGTACAACTTCGGCGCCATGAAGCACATGAGCGGCGGCCTGGCGCAGGCGGAGGCCCTGGGCCGCTTCGGGCAGCAGGGGCTCACGTCCGCGTTCTTCTGGCAGTACCCCGCGGAGAACAGTCCCACGTTCTGGGCGTTCCGCGCGTACCGCGACTTCGACGGGCGGGGCGGCCGCTTCCAGGACAACGGCCTGTCCACCACCGCGCCGGAGGGCACCAGCCTCTTCGCGTCCCGGGATTCCTCCGGCAAGAAGCTCACTGCCGTATTGCTCAACTTCGACCCCGAGCAGCCCGCCCAGGCGCAGCTGGAGTTCAAGGGCTGCGGCTCGCTCAACACCGTGCGCGTCATGGGGTACTCGGGCGCGCCCGGCGGTTTCACCGAACAGGCCACCGGCAAGAAGGCCGAGCAGGCCCTCTCGCAGCGCCTTCCCCCCTACTCCATCACCGTGCTGGACCTCACGGTGAAGTGAAGACGACGCCTTGACCACCGCACACGCCCCCGCCGCCGCCTCCCGCCCGCGCCTGAACATCGGCCAGCTCGCCATCGACCAGCTCACCTTCCCCCAGGCCATCACGGCCATTGGCGAGCTGGTGGACGCGCACCAGGGCGGCTACGTCTTCACCGCCAACGTGGACCACGTCGTCCTGGCGGAGACGAACACGCGCTTCCGCGACGCGTACCAGAAGGCCACCCTCTCCGTGGTGGACGGCATGCCCATCGTCTGGGCGTCGCGCATGCTGGACGTGTCCCTGCCGGAGCGCATCGCCGGCTCCGACCTCATCCTCCCGCTGGTGAAGCTGGGCGCCGAGCGCAAGTGGCGCATCTTCCTGCTGGGCGCGGGCCCGGGCGTCGCGGAGAAGGTGGGCAGGCAGTTCCAGGCGGAGTACCCCGGCATCGAGGTCGTGGGCTGGGACTCGCCCATGGTGAACCTGGACGCGGGCGACGCGCAGAACGACCCCATCGTCGCGCGCATCCGGGAGAAGGACCCGCACCTGCTCTTCGTCGCGCTGGGCAGCCCCAAGCAGGAGGTGTGGATTTCGCAGGTGGCCCAGAAGCTGGGGCCCACGGTGGCCATCGGCATCGGCGCGGGGTTCGACTTCATCGCCGGCACCGCCAAGCGCGCCCCCGAGTGGATCGCCAAGGCCGGCTTCGAGTGGCTCTACCGCCTCACCCACGAGCCCAAGCGCCTGTGGCGCCGCTACATCCTCAATGACTCCCAGTTCGGGGTCATCCTCCTGCGCGAGCTGTGGAAGCGCACCCGGGGTTCACAGGAAGGCTGAGTCCTGGGGGACTCGCGCGACTGGCCGTATGTCCTTGATTTCTAAGGCTGAGTCGCTTTCCCCCTCTCTGGACAGTTACAGCCAAGCTTGAGTATTCTTGCCCCGCACGCCTTTCGCGGGGTGCTTCTTCCAGACAGACGCGGGTTCCGCACGCCGGGGCGCTGAGGTGAAGCGCGGGTGGACGGGCCGGGGTGTGCGCTGGGCAGCGGCCTCCCGCGTCCGGGGTGTGCCCACCCGTAGGCCCCTGGACGTTCCCCTATGTCATCCGCTGTCTCCCGTTCGTCGCCCCGTTGGGCGGCGCGACTCGTCGTGTTCGCGGCGTTGCTGCTGTCCGCCTTCAGCGTGCCGGCCACCGCCGCCACCAACACGGAGGCCACGCAGAAGGCCATCCAGTTCCTCAGCGCGGACGTGGCCAACTGGACCACGTCGCAGAACTGCATCGCGTGCCACCGCCAGGGCGCGGCGGTGTTCGGCCTGTCGAGCGCCAAGGCCAATGGCTACAACATGGCGCAGGCCACCTCCAACGGCCGCACCATCCAGGGCAACCTGGACCTCTTGGGCGCGCGCATCAAGACGGACCAGCGGCCCGCGGGCAACTGGCTGCACGAGGGCAGCGCGTACCCCAACGAGAAGACGAGCTGGGCGTCCTTCGGCCTGGCGGGCTTCGACCAGTACGTGTCCACGCAGTACAGCAGCGCGCTGGTGATGGCGGCCAACTGGGCCGTGGGCATCCAGCAGGCCAGCGGCCGGTGGCCGGAGGACCACATCAACTTCCCGGTGGACCACGGCAGCGTGCCGCTGACCGCGCGCTTCATCGTCGCGCTGTCGCAGGCGAAGCAGCGCGTGGACCCGGCGAAGGCGGCGCAATACCAGACGGCCATCGACAAGGCGGCGGCGTACCTGCGCGCGAACCTCAACAACAACGACACGTCCGGCACCGGTGACGGCATGCCGTACACGTTCCAGAAGTCGTGGGCCATCGTGGGCCTGAAGGCCGCTGGCGCGGGCACGGGCAACGTGAACACCGCCGCCATCACCACGCTGGCGAACCAGTTGGTGGCCATGCCCGCGGTGAGCGGCAAGGGCTGGGGCAACCTGCCGTCGGAAGCGTCCAACGACTTCGCGACGGGCATTGGCGTGTACGCGCTGTGCCTCGCGGGCCTGGAGCCGGCCAGCAACGCGCGCCTGTTCAACGCGATTGAATGGCTGAAGTCCCGCCAGGCGGCGGACGGCAGCTGGGGTTCGGGCACGGCGACGCCGGACATCCCGACGACGTTCGCGTCGCTGGGCCTGGCGTGCTTCGGCGACTTCAGCGTGGAGGTGTCCGTGGTGGGCGAGGACACGAAGATGTTCCCCATCTACGACCCGGCCGCGCAGGAGACGACCTACACGTTCAAGGTGAAGAATCACGGCTACCAGGCGGACACGTACACGCTGAGCGCCGCGGGCGGCCTGCCCGGCTGGACGGCCACGCTGAGCCGCCCCACGGTGTTCCTGGCCTCCGGCCAGGAGTCCACGGTGACGCTGACGGTGCGCGCTCCGGCGAACCTGCTGCCCTCGCTCTTGTCGGAGGTCACGGTGACGGCGGCCTCGGGTGGCGCGCCGGGCGTGTCCGCTTCGGCTCGCGCGAAGACGTATACGCCTCCGCCGCCTCCGGTGACGGGCGTGGCGACGACGACGGCCATCCTGACGCCGGCGGCGAACGCGCAGGTGACCATTGGCCAGGCGACGCTGCTGTCGGCGCGCGTGCGGGATGCGTCGAACAACGTGGTGGTGGGGCCGCTGAAGGGCGTGGTGACCTTCTTCGTGGCGGGCGTGGCGATTGGCGCGGATGACGACGCGAACGGCGACGGCGTGTTCAGCCTGCCGTGGAGCATCGCGACGGACACGTGGACCGCCACGGGGGCGCAGGACTACCGCGCGGTGTATTCCGGCGTGACGTTGCAGCCGAACAGCCAGAACCTGCTGGGCAGCACGGCGGCGCAGACGCTGAACATCAACGCCTATCCGTACACGCCGCCGGAGGTCATCATGGGCAACCAGCCCGCGTTCCTCCGCGAGACGACGCTGAACGCGTGGGGCTTCGTGAAGCCGGCCACCAACGGCGCGGTCATCACCTACGCGGCGTTCATCGTGAACGGCGGCACGCCGGTGGTGGTGAACCCCGAGCTGAGCGGCGGTCTGGTCTACATCCCGGTGGAGCTGGTGGAAGGGCCGAACATCATCCAGCTCACGGGCCGCGACAACCTGGGCGGCGTCACCACGAAGCAGATCAACCTGACGGTGGACCGCGTCCCGCCGGTCATCACCATCCAGTCCCCGGTGCAGGGCCAGGTGGTGGGCGGGCTGGTGGACGTGACGAGCCTCATCGACGACCGGACGCCGACCCGCGTGGAGACGCAGTGGGTGAACACCACGCTGCTGGAGTTCGGCACCGGTTCGGTGACGCACCCGGTGAGCCTGCCGAACTTCGGCGAGCAGGGCATCCTGGTGCGCGCGACGGACTCCGCGAACAACGTGACGGAGGCCGTGGTGCACGTGTTCGTGGACTCCGGCACGCCCACGGTGACGACGGACCCGGCGGACGGGGCCACGTTCGGGCCGCGCGCCAACAACACGCTGCCGTATGTGATTCGCGTTTCGTCCGTGTCCGCCACGACGGTGAAGCTGGGCGCCCAGCAGTTCCAGCTGCCGCGCGGCGGCGGTGAAATCCAGACGTCGGTGACGCTGGCGTCGGGCGTGAACACGCTGACCATCGACGCGACGAACGAGGCGGGCCGCACGACGCGCGTGACGCGCACGGTGCGCTACGACACGCAGGCGCCCGTGGCGACGCTGGTGACGCCCGCTCCGGGCAGCACGGTGAGCGGAGTGGTGACGCTGACGGCGCGGGTGACGGATGCGCTGAGCGGCATCAAGAACGTGGCGTTCACGCGGGACGGGTCGGGCATCCGCGCCGGCACGCTCCAGTCGAACGGCACGTGGATCGCGGAGCTGGACACCCGCGAGCTGCTGGATGGCACGCACACGGTGGACGTGTGGATGACGGACGCGGTGGACAACTTCGTCATCCAGAGCTTCAGCTTCACGGTGAAGAACAACTAGTCGTCTGTCATTGACGGCGATGCCCCAGCGGGGCGGGAGGTCCTCACGGGCCTTCCGCCCCGTTGTCTTTGGGGGTGTCATGGGCCGCATGGACGCACACAGGGCCGGCGTTTGGATGTTGTTGTTCGTGCTGCTCACGGGCTGCGCCGGTGGGCCCACGGTGCGGCTGCGCACGGAGCGGGGGACGCGGACGTATGCGCCGGTGAGCTGGGACCGGCGGGTGCCGGTCAGTGCTCGGGAGTTCGAGGAGGCGCTGGTGCGGCTGGTGTTGGATGTACCGCTGACAGTGCGGTCCCCAAGGGTGGTGCGCGCGGTGGCCAGGAAGGGCGCGGAGCTGGACCGGGGACTCGGGTTCATGCTGCGGGAGCGCTACGGGCGGTGGTGCCGGGTGCATGAGGCTCCAGGGGACTGTCTGTCGTTGCTGGAGGACGGCGCGGGCTTCAACGAACTGGACCGGTTGACGCTCGCGGTGGGCATGTCGTTGGACCCGCTGCGCGCGAGCATTGGGGACGCGCTGGAGGACACGCTGAACCCGGCGTTCTTCGTGTCCGTGGTGTCGGGAGCGATTGCGTCCTGGGTGGTGCTGGCCGCTGCTCCGGAGCCCGTGTTCACCAAGGCCGCGGCGGTGATTGCCGCCGTGTTCCTGGCGTACGTGGGGGTGAAGTCGTTCCTCACGGTGGTCCGGGCATGCGGTGCGCTGAAGGCGGCGACGGACCGGGCACAGACGTTCCAGGAGCTGGAGGAAGCGGCGGACGCGTTCGCGCAGACACTGGGGCCGGAGGTGGCGCGCATCTTCGTGCTCGCGGTGACGGTGCTGGTGAGTCACGGCGTGACGGTGGGGTTGTCATCCGCGCTCACGTTGATGCCGGGTTTCCCGGATGCGGTGCGGCTGGGCACGGCGCAGGCAGGCTTCAGTGTGGCGCGCGTGCTGGACGTGAGCGCGGTGGCGGTGGTGGACGGAGTGGTGGAGGTGACGCTCGCGTCCACGGCGGTGACGATGGCGGCGGTGGGCCCGCCTCCTCCGAGCAGCTCAGGAGGAGGCCCGGGCAAGTGGGTGCAGGTGAATGAGACGATGTCCGACCGCGCCCGCGAGTATCAGGCCCAGGTGACCGGAGCGCCGAAGGGCTCCGCGTACCGGATCAAGCAGGGGGACGAAGAGGTCGACTTCGATGGCTTCGACCCGAAGGAGGACCTCCTGCTGGAGGCCAAGGGTGAAGGCTACGCGAAGTTCATCCAGGACAACATGACCCTGAAGGAGTTCTACCGGGGCTTCAACAAGGTGCTTGCCCAAGCGCAACGCCAGCTCGATGCGGCAGGAGGACGGCGCATCCGCTGGATTGTCGCGGAGGAGCGGTTCGCCATGTTCCTCCGCAGAGCCTTCGAGGCGAACAACTACCCCATCGAAGTGGTATCCGTTCCACCAATCCGCTGAGGCATGCTGAAGCCATGATGGAGACGTATTACGCAGGCTGTTACTGGCTGGCTCGTCTGGAGCCAATCGAGTCCTGCGCTCAGCGCCTTGAATTCTTTCTCGAGAAGTTGGCCCCGCTCGAGCCAACCTGGAACCGCTGGCATCAATCCGCGGCAACCTTTGAAAAGGCACGCAAGCGACAGGTTCAGCCAGATGCCAAGACACTCGCGAAGCTCCTGGGCCAGAAGAGCAACCGGCTTCGCGACAGCTCCAGCTTCTGGCTCTGGGCGGGCGAGACCCCAGATGAGACCTCGGCGTTCAATGGCAGGTGCGGTGGCTCCTCGATGCACGTGAGCTCCGCCTGCATCCTCAATTCGCTGGGCCAGAGTGAAGTCGCGCAGCGTGTCGTGACCGCCCCCGTCCTGACCGGCCTGGTGCGCGCCATGGCGTTCGCGTGGGAACCCGAGTTCGCCATCGCCACCTCTCATGCGCATCAGGAACGCCTCTCGGCGGGCCAGTTCTCAGCGGCTGGCACCTTCGTCGGCTGGGTCACCTACCTCGCCGACTTCCGCGGGCCCGTGCCCCCGCTGCCCTCCCCCGTCCAGGTGGAGCACATCCCGGACCGGGGCACGCTCATCACCCTCACGCAGGAGAAGTTCTCCGCCTCCAACCCCGCCCACGTCGCCCTCGCCGCGGACGTGCAGGCGCGCCTCCAGGCCGCGGGGCTGCTCACGCCCCTGCGCCCCTGGGGCACTTGAAGCCTCGCCTTCAGCGCCCGGGCTTCGACAGGCGCCGCAGCAACACCTCGTGCGCCGGGTGGCGGGCCACCATCGCCTCCGCGCCCGGCAGCTCGAAGTCCGCGAAGTCGAACCCCGGCGACACCGTGCAGCCCACCAGCGTGTACGCGCCCAGCGGCTCCGCCGCCTGCAGCACCCCCGCCGGCACCAGCACCTGCGGCTGATGGCCCTGCGTCACGTCCCGGCCCAGCACCGTGGACTCCAGCCGGCCGTCCTCGTGCACCAGGTGCAACGCCAGCGGCTCGCCGTCGTGGAACAGCCACAGCTCGTCCGCGCCCACCACCCGGTGCCACGCGGAGAACTCCCCCCGCTGCAGCAGATAGTAGATGGCCGTCCCCGCGGACCTGCGCCCCCGGAGCGTCTGCACCTGGAACGCCGCCCGGTAGGTCTCCCGGTAGTAGCCGCCCTCCGGGTGGGGCTTGAGGTCCAGCCTGCGCACCAGCTCTTCGACCATGGTGAGCCCAGTCTAACGCCGCGCCCCCTCAGGGCTTCTTCTTCTGCTGCTGCATCGCGGACGCCACCAGGTTCATCAGCTTCAGCTGCACCGGCGTCAGCCGCCGCAGGTTGCGCATCAGCCGCCGCATCTCCGGCACCTCCTCGTCACCGCGCGGCCGGGGCTTCTCCTTCGGCGGCGGCGCCGCGAACTCGTCCCCCAACCCCAGGAGGTCATGCGGCGGGATGTTCAGGACGACGCACAGGCGGCGCAGGTTCTGCACGCTCGGCAGCATGTGGCCGCGCTCCAGCCGGCCGTACACCTCCGACGCCATGCCGATGCGGTCCGCCACGTCCGCCTGCGTCAGGCCCAGCTTCACCCGCACCGTCCGCGCCGCCGCCCCGAGGATTCCCGCCAGTTCAGTGTCCATGCCCTTGCCAGTCCCCGGTGCGAAGCGCCTCCATGGCCTCGGCCGCAGGGCATAACCCTGAAGGTCGGGTCATGTCACCTTACCTCTGGCGTTTTTTCCCACCTCCCACCAGGGCCGGCCCCCCCTCTGGCCGCACGGGCGCGGGCCCTCTCAGGGCGTGGGCTCCGGCACGGGCGAGCGCCGGCGCTCGGCCGCCGTGAACAGCAGCGCCATGGGCAGCCCCAGGAACACCGCGTGCCACACAATCTGGAGGAACTGCGGGACGCTCAGCAGCCAGGGGAAGTAGCCGCGCCCCAGCAGCTGGAAGTCCACCAGCCACACGAAGATGCCGAAGAGCATCCCCACCGCCGCCTGGAACTCCCAGCGCCCCCGCCCGTCCACCGGCAGCATCGCGTCCAGCAGCGAGTACACCACGCCCCAGCCCGCCGTGAGGACCAGGTGCACCCCCAGCCCCACCGCCACCGCCAGCGCCGTGGACACCTGCGGCGTGAAGGCCGGCGGCCCCAGCACCACCGCCGCGCTCATCCGCACCGGCACGAGCGGCCCCTCGCCCGCGGCCACCGCCAGCGCCGTCTCCGCCAGCGCCAGCAACACGCCCGCAGCCAGGCCAAACAACAGCCCGTTCGTCACCGACCAGGGGGTGGGAGTCCTCGGCGCCATGGGTGTGCCTCCTCGGGGGTGCGCGGGCGCCGGAAGCGGGCCCGTCCGTTCAACGCTGCGCACCCCCGCGGAAGGGGGCAGCCGCCCCGCGCCGGTGGCCCGCCCCAGCCCCACCCGGACGGGCGGACGGGGGCCCCACCTCCCCCTCCCAGGCCTGCCACACGGACAGTCATTTCTTCCCCTACGATTCGGACGGGCCCGTAACTTCTTCAGACGTCGGCGCCGACCCACCGCGAAAGTGCCCGGAATTCCCGGGAGCAGAGGGTGGGCACGCCGTTCGCAAGACAGGAGACACGTCGAGGAACCGAACCCGTGTCCCAGTCTTCCGCAAGAAACCGCCTGGTCCTGCCCTACCGCGTCCACTACGCGCCGCCCGCGTGGCGGGAGGTGGGTCGCATGTCCTCGGAGGCGTTCGAGGCCCTGCAGCAGACCCTGGCGCGGCTGGCGGAGCGGTCGAAGAACCACGACTCGGTGGCGGGACCCGCGCGGCACCGCGTGGAGGGCCACGACCTGGAGCTGCTCTACGAGCGGGACCCCCGCGCCAGCACGCTCACGCTGCTCGCGGTGACGCGGGTGGGCTGAGCCCCGGGCCCGGCGCGGGCCCGGGGTCCGTCAGGCGGTGCGGCCGGACAGCCGCCCCACGGTGGCCACCAGCTCGTCCGGGACGATGGGCTTCTTCAACAGGCCGCCCGTGTCCGGCAGCGGCTCCACGCCCACGCCCGACAAGAGCAGCACCGGCACGGCCTTGAGCCGGGGCCAGTCCGCGCGCAGGTGGCGCAGGAACTCCGGGCCATCCATCACCGGCATCCGCAGGTCCAGGAGGATGAGGCTGGGCGCGGGCAGGTGCTGGAGCTCGTCCAGGGCCTCGCGGCCATTGGCGGCGACGGCGACCTCGTAGCCTTCGGCTTCCAGGATTTCGGCGATGGCGGCGCGAGCATCCTCGTCGTCCTCCACCACGAGCACGGGCTTGTGCGGCACGGGCTTGGCCATGTCCCGCAGCATAGAGACCCCCTCCCCCATACGGACACGCCTTCCCGGAAAACCCCGACCACTGGTGGACAGATGACTGCCTCCGAGGATGACCCCCCCGGGCCCTGGGCGGCCACTCCGGGAGGTCCGGGGGCCCTTGCTCCGGCGGCATCGTTTGGGCAAAAACGAACCCTCCGGTCCATCATTCGCCGCCGGCTTTCGCCCCGGGGGTTAGGACTGCGGGGCATCACGCAGGGGAAGCAGGCTCGCAAACGTGTGCTCCCTCACGGGTTCCTCCCACCAGGGGAGCCCGGGGGGTTAGCGGGCCCCGGCGCCCCTTCCTACCTTGGGCCGACCATGTCGCTGAGGAGCCTGGAGCAACCCATCCCCCGTGCCCGCGAGGCCTCGCCCTGGAAGGCCCGTGCCTGGCGGGAGCTGGAGGCGGGGCGCGAACGCATCCAGGCGATGCTCGCGCCGCTGCCGGAGGCGGAGCTGATGCGGCAGCACTCGCCGCTCATGTCCCCGCTGGTCTGGGACGTGGCCCACGTGGCCAACTATGAAGAGCAGTGGCTGTTGCGCACGCTGGGGGCCCCGGCCTTCACGGACCCCGCGTTCGACGCCATCTACGACGCCTTCCGCCACCCGCGCGGCACCCGCGCCACGCTGCCCCTGCTGGAGCCGGAGGCCGCCTGGGCCTACGCCACCCGCGTGCGCTCGGCCGTGGCCGCGCACCTGGAGACGCTGCCCGAGGACAGCGCGGATCCGCTGCTCCACGGCGGCTTCGTCTTCGGCATGGTGGCGCAGCACGCGCAGCAGCACGCGGAGACGCTGGCCGCCACGCTGCAACTGATGACGCAGGTGGAGTACCGCCCGCTGGAGGGGCCCCGCCCCCGGCCCGGCGCCGTGCCCCAGCACGAGGTCTTCATCCCGGGCGGCCCGGTGCACCTGGGCAGCGACGACGCGTGGGCCTACGACAACGAGCGCCCCCGGCACGTCGTGGACGTGGCGCCCTTCCTCCTGGACGCGCACCCCGTCACCACGGGGGACTTCCTCGTGTTCGTGGAGTCCGGCGGCTACGAGGATCCGCGGTGGTGGGATCCGAAAGGCTTCGCCTGGATTCAAGCGGAGCGGATCCGCCACCCGCTCTTCTGGATCCCGCAGGGGAACCACGTCTGGCTGCGCCGCCGCTTCGGCACGGTGGAGCCGCTGCCCAAGGACGAACCGGTGCAGCACGTGTCCTGGTACGAGGCGGACGCGTACGCGCGCTGGGCCGGCAAGCGCCTGCCCACGGAGGCCGAGTGGGAGAAGGCCGCGCAGGGCAGTGACGGCGTCTCTCGCGCGCACCCCTGGGGGGACGCCGCGCCCACGGACGCGCACGCCAACCTGGGCGGGACGCGCTGGGGCCCGTCGCCCGTGGGCAGCCACCCCGCGGGACGCAGCGCGGACGGTGTCTTCGGCCTCCTGGGCGACGTCTGGGAATGGACCGCCAGCGACTTCCAGCCGTACGCGGGCTTCCAGGCCTTTCCGTACCGCGAGTACTCGGAGGTCTTCTTCGGCGACGCGTCCAAGGTGCTGCGGGGCGGCGCCTGGGCGAGCGCGCCGGTGGCAGTGCGCAACAGCTTCCGCAACTGGGATTTCCCCATCCGCCGGCAGATCTTCGCCGGCTTTCGCTGTGCACGGGACGTGAGGTGAGGGTCGCATGAGGATGAGGACGGAGCAGGGCGAGTCACGCGTCGCGGAAGGCGGCTCGGGGCCGGGCGTGAAGGTGGACGTGCACGTGAAGCCCGGGGACGCGCAGCGCGCGCTCCGCGCGGAGGTGCTGGAGGGGCTGTGCCGCGGGCCCAAGGAGCTGAGCCCCAAGTGGCTCTACGACGAGCGCGGCAGCCAGCTCTTCGACGACATCACCCGCCTGCCGGAGTACTACCCGACGCGCCGCGAGCGCGAAATCCTCCGCGCCCACGCGGACGACGTCGCGCGGCTGAGCGGCGCGGACACGCTGGTGGAATTGGGCAGCGGCACCAGTGAGAAGACGCGCCTCTTGCTGGACGCCATGGACGCGGCCGGGCAGCTCCAGCGCTTCGTGCCCTTCGACGTGAGCGAGGCGTTCCTGCGCAAGGCCGCGGAGAACCTCTCGCGCGAGTACCCGCGCATCACCGTGCACGCGGTGGTGGGCGACTTCGAGCAGCACCTGGGCCGCATCCCGGGCGGCGGCCGGCGGCTCGTCGCGTTCCTGGGCGGCACCATCGGCAACCTGAAGCCCGCGCAGCGCGCGCTGTTCCTGCGCGAGCTGGCGTCGGGGCTCAAGCCGGGGGACGGGCTCTTGCTGGGCACGGACCTCATCAAGGACCGCGAGCGCCTCTTCGCCGCCTACAACGACAGCGCGGGCGTGACGGCGGACTTCAACCGCAACGTGCTGCGCGTGCTCAACCGCGAGCTGAAGGCGGACTTCGACCCGGAGGCCTTCGAGCACCTGGCCCCGTTCGACGAGGCGAACAAGTGGATTGAGATGCGGCTCATCTCCCGCAAGGCCCAGTCCGTGTGGCTGGCGGACCTGGGGCGGCGCGTGGACTTCGCGGAGGGCGAATGTCTGCGCACGGAGGTGAGCTGCAAGTTCTGTCGCGAGCAGGTGCAGGCGGAGCTCAGCGACGCGGGCCTCGACCTGGCCGCGTGGTGGACGGACGCGGAAGGGGACTTCGCGCTGTCGCTGGCGATGAAGCGCTGAACCCGGAGTGGCTGGGAGGAGGGGCCGCCCGGCGCTGCTTCCAGCGCGCCGGGCCCGGGCCCGAATCCGGGGGACGACAGGTGCCGCGGACGGCCTAGCGGCGGCGCGGCGGATTGCGACGCACGGGCACCGGCACCGGGGCCGGCTGCTGCGCCGGGCGGGTCCACGCGGCCCAGAGCGCCGCCGCCGCGGTGATGACCAGTCCCCCCGCCGCTGCTAGCTGCTCACCCAGCGGCCCGATCTCCACGGCGGCCAGGGGGAGGGGAAGCATCTCGGTGAGCGTCATGCGCGGACTCCTTACGAGGGGGCACAGCGTGAAGGCCGGGGCCGGGCGGGCGCTCGACACAGGCCGGGAAGGCTAAGGTTAGGAAGTCGGACGGCTTTGGGGAAGTCCTGGAGACCTCAGCTGGCGGGGCGTGGACGGAATTGCACCCCGGGCCGGTCCCGAAGTCCATCCCCTCCCCGTGCCAGTCGCCAGAAACATCACCCGTCTCACGTAATGGGGACACCCGGGCCGCGCAGGACGTTCCCGAAATGCTCCGGGCGCTGTCGCTTATCGGCCTTCCGGGTGGCGCTTCTTCCACTCCACCTTCATGCAGTGGTCCTGCACCACGCGGATCCCCGCGCGGGCCAGCCGCTCGGCCGCGGCGTCGTTGCGGATGCCCAGCTGGAACCACACGGCATGCGGCTTCTTCGCCAGCATCGCGTCCACGTGCGCGTCGATGTCGCCAGGCCGCAGGAAGACCTGCACCACGTCCACCTCTCCGGGCACGTCCTTCACCGACGCTGAGATGGGCTCGCCCAGGATGCTCCCCTGCTCGCCGTGCGTGGGTACGGGCAGCACGGTGAAGCCGTGGTCCTTGAGGAACTTCGGGATGGCGTGCGCGGGCTTGTCCGCCTGGGCCTCCGGGCGGATGCCCAGCACGGCGACGCGCTTCGTGCGCGCGAGCAGCGCGTCGATGCCCGCCGCGTCTTCGATGAGGTTCTTGCGCCAGTCGTCCATGGGTTGCGCGCTCCTTCTGGAAGGAGGCCGCGAGCCCGGTGGACTTCAGCGGGGCGCGGCCTGGACCTGGATGGTACGGCAGGCCTCGGTGGCCAGGCGGACTTCCTCGCTGGAAGCGCCGGGCAGGCTGGCGCAGAGGAACAGGTCGTCCCCCACGCGCCGGGCGCCGAAGAACGCGGGCGCCTCCGCGCCCAGGCCGCCGTCACCCAGTGACGGGGCCATGGTCACGCGCAGCAGGGAGAAGGAAGGGGTGTCCTCTTCCTGGTCCAGCGACAGCGTGAACTGCTTCATCTGCTGACGGACGGTGTCCGCCAGCTTCTCCGAGGAGGGCATGTCCTCACCCTGCCCCGGCTTCAAATCCACGCGCAGCGCCGGGCGGCCGGGAGGGCCCGCCTGGAAGCTGCCGTCGGTGGCCACCTGCGCGGACCATCCCGGCGGCAGCGGCACCTTCACGCCCGAGCGCAGCCCCGCGTCCTCCGTCAGCCCTTCGACGGACGGCTTCTCCTCCGAGCAGCCCTTGCAGCCGCCCCACAGGACGCCGAGCGAGACGAGCGAGACGAGCCCGAGGCGTTCAAGCCCCGGGACCTTCCGCGCGCTGGACGCGGGCACGCGCACCGCTACTTCTTCTCTCCGGGCGCGGGCGGGTTTCCGCCGCCCTTGCCCTGGCTCCGCATCTTGGAATTGCCGTCGAAGGACGCGCCGCGCTCCATGGTCAGCGCCGGCGACTCGATGTCGCCGCGGATCTGCCCCGTCGCCTTCAGCTCGATGAGCTGCGTGGCGCGCACGTTGCCTTCCACGGTGCCGTTGATGATGACGGTGCCGGCCTGGATATCCCCGTTCACCTGGGCGCCATCACCAATCACGAGCACGTCCTTGGTGATGATCTGCCCCTTGAACTTGCCGTCGATGCGGACCTGCCCTTCGAAGGAGAGCTTCCCCTCGAACTCGCTTCCCTTACCCAGAAGCGTGTGAACCTCACCCGGACGCGTTGACACGAAATCCTCCTCCCGTTTGAACAGGGGCTTGCTGGGTGCTTCGTCCTTCTTCCCGCCAAGGAGCGCCACGCCCTACTCCTTCCTCAGAAGCTTCAACAGCCTGTCCAGGTCATCGTAGGAGAAGAAGTCGACTTCCAGGGTGCCTTTTCCCGGGCTTTTCTCCGTCAGACGAACCTTGGTGCCCAACCGGCGCTGCAGCTCCTCGGTGAGCGACTTCACCTGGGGGCTCACCTTGGGCGCCGGCTTCCCGGCGTCCTTGCCGCCCTTCGCGGACTTGCCCTGCTGCACCAGCCGCTCCGTGTCGCGCACGGACAGCTTCTTCTCCGTCACCT
This sequence comes from Corallococcus caeni, assembly GCF_036245865.1. Lineage (NCBI taxonomy): Bacteria > Pseudomonadati > Myxococcota > Myxococcia > Myxococcales > Myxococcaceae > Corallococcus > Corallococcus caeni. The sequence continues at coordinate 153,877 of NZ_BTTW01000010.1, forward strand.
GCTTCGCCAGGTTCTGGAGCTCCGGCAGCCGGGGCACGCCCAGGAGCGCGCGCGCGTGGCCCATGGACAGCGACCCGTCCGCCACCATGGCCTTCACGTCCGGGGGCAGGGCCAGGAGGCGCAGCGCGTTCGCGACGGTGGAGCGCTCCTTGCCCACCTTCTGGGCCACCTGCTCCTGCGTGAGCTTGAACTCCTCCACCAGGCGCCGGTAGCCGTCCGCCTCTTCGATGGGGTTCAGGTCCGCGCGCTGGAGGTTCTCCACCAGGGCGAGCTCGAAGGACTCCGCCTCCGTGACCTCGCGCACGATGGCGGGGATCTCCTTGAGCCCCGCGGCCTGGGAGGCGCGCCAGCGGCGCTCGCCCGCGATGATGAGGTAGCCGTCACCGCCCTTGTTCGGGTTCTTGCGGACGAGGATGGGCTGGAGCAGGCCCTGCGCCTTGATGGACTCGGTGAGCTCGTGGAGCTTCGTCTCGTCGAAGTGGCGGCGGGGCTGGAGCGTGTCGCGGTGGATGGACTCGATGGCCAGCTTGAGCACGCCGGCCTTCGGAGGCGCGGCGGGCGCCGGAGCGGCGGGGGCGGCCTGGGGGATGAGGGCGGAGAGGCCCCGGCCCAGGGCGCGCTTCTGGGTGTCTGCGTTCTTCTGCACGGCGGTTGGGAACTCCCGCGCCAGCGTGGGGCCGGCGAGCATGGGCCTGGTGGTTCACGGCGAACCGGGCACCCGGTCCCGCCATTCACGTCTAATAAGGAGGGCGGTCAGGCGACCCGGCGCTTGGACGGCTTGGGCGAGTCCCGGCGCATCAGCTCGCGGCCCAGGGCGAGGTAGCTCTCGCAGCCCTTCGACTTGATGTCATAGAGGATGATCGGCTTGCCGAAGGACGGGCACTCGGACAGGCGCACGTTGCGCGGCACGACGGCCTGGAAGACCTGGTCCTTGAAGTAGCCGCGCACCTCGTCCACGACCTGGTGGGCGATGTTCGCCCGCGCGTCGAACATGGTGAGCAGGATGCCCTCCATCTTCAGCGAGGGGTTGAGCCCCTGCTTGACCAGGTCGATGGTGTGCGTGAGCTGGGAGAGGCCCTCGAGCGCGTAGTACTCGCACTGCAGCGGGATGAGGACGGAGTCCGCGGTCACCAGCGCGTTGAGCGTGAGCAGGCCGAGCGAGGGCGGACAGTCGATGATGATGTAGTCGTACTTGTCCTTGAGCGGCAGCAGGGCTTCGCGCAGGCGGAACTCGCGGCGCTCCTGGTTCACCAGTTCCACCTCCGCGCCGGTGAGGTCGGGCGTGGCGGGGATGACCTGGAGGAAGCGCAGCTCGGTGGGGTGGATGAGCTCGGAGGCGGGACGGCCGCCGAGGAGCGCGTCGTAGACGGTGCCGTTGAGGGAGTCGCGCTTGAGGCCCAGGCCGCTGCCCGCGTTGCCCTGGGGGTCCATGTCCACCAGCAGGGTGCGGCGCTCCGCGGACGCGAGGCTCGCGGCGAGGTTGATGGCGGTGGTGGTCTTGCCCACCCCGCCCTTCTGGTTGGAGATGCAGATGATACGACCCACGTGGCCCATCCTCTCTCGCCCCGGCTGACGCCAGAGCCCCGCCCGCGGTTCGCGCGGACGTGCGCGCGAATCGGGGCCTGATCAGGCAGCTAGCACGGGGTTCGAGGACGGATCAATTTCCCATCCGTAAGCAGGCCCCTCCCGCTGCCCGGCCCCTCGCTCGGGGGCCTATGCGTGGCCGCGAGGGGGTGGGAATGGGCGCGGAGGAGGGGGTCGGGGCGTGCCTGCTCGGCTGCTCTTGGGCGGGGGTTTTCGGGCCGGCGGCGGGTGGTTGGTTTTTTCAGGGGGTCGCGCGGGGCGAACTTCGGGGTCGGGCTCCGGAGGGTTTCACGGGTCCGCCGTTTCACGTGGAACGGGCTGGCCCCACGGGTCCGTGAAGCCGGCGGAGTTCGCGGGGGCCGGGGCGTCGCGGATGCGGGGCGCGGGTTCCGGATGGGCGGCCAGTTCGAGATTCGGGGTCGGTGGTGTGGAAGCCGTGCTGTCGGTCCGGGTGCCCGCGTCGGCGTTGGGGCGGAGTCGTTCCGAACGGCCAGCGACCGCGCGTTCCGCATCCGCGTTTCATGGGCCTGACCTTCAACGTCAGCGATTCATGAGGAGTGGCTCCGCTACCGCGCCGGGTTCCGTGACGGCATCGCCGCGACGAGCATGGAAGGAGCCGCATGCGCGCGTGTGGACTTCGCGCGGTTCGCGGCAGCACCGGATGGCGTCCGGTTCGACGCGCCCTCCGGATGCCCTTCTTCGCTCCGCCCCCCGGATGCGCTCCCCTCCTCCGCGTCCTCCGGATGCACTCCCCTCCTCCGCGTTTTCGCGGCGCCGACGTCGGCGTGCGCGATGCCGCAATGGCCGGGACCGCCGCGGCGTCATGTCGGCCCATCGTTGGAGGATCCGGCTGGGCGATGGCCGCGCCCGTGGTTCCACGTGGAACACGCATCGGCGAGGACATGCGCCATCGACCATCCATGCCGACTCCGTTGATGGGCTGGCCGTTCCTGAGTCCCACCGGAGGCATGAACCACCGCGCCTGGAGCGGCCCCCATCCTCACGGCTCCGCGTCCGTCCGGGCTGCGGATGCACCGGCGTGCTCCGCGCGCGGAACGGAATGGATGGAGCTGCCGGGCATCCCCATGGAACGGCGAAGAGGTCGACCGAAGTCATCGACCTGAGGCTGTCGCTGAGGCTGTCGGCTTCGGTTCGCGGAGCCGCGCTTCACGACGACCGCGTCACGGGATGCGGGTCCGTGCTCATCACACGTGACGGCGCCGGCGTTCAGGTCAGCGCCGCACGGAAGTAGCGGGTCGTAACGGCGCGGCGGTCCCCGCTTCGGACCGGCCATGCGTTTCACGTGGAGCACGCGCCATGTCGTGGCGCCCACCACGCCGCGAAGCACGGCCCGGCGCCTACCGCGAACCACGCCAGCCGAAGCGACCTTCTGAAGACGTGTCGCCTCACCCCTCATCCCCACGCGAGCACGGTGCCGCGCACGGGAGGTCCGAAGCCTTCCCACCGAAGGCGGTCTTTCCACATGAAGGGTGCGCCGGCGGCGCTGGTTCGCTTCACGGACCGGAGAAGTCGAAGGCGCTCCATCCAGGCCGGGCGTTCCACGTGGAACACGCTCACGCATGGATGGGCGCACGATGAGGCGACGGCCCGTCATCCGGCGTGGGCCCGTTCCTGCCATCACGAGCACTCGCGCGACGACTGACCTTCGGCCGCACATGGCCGCGCCCGCCCCCCATGCGGAGGACACGACAGGACGTTCCACGTGGAACACGCCAACGCTTTCACGAGCACTCGCGCGACGACGGTCCTTCAACTGGCGTGGCCCCGAGCGACCCCGTGCGGAGAACACGACAAGACGTTCCACGTGGAACACGCCGACGCCTTTACGAGCACTCGCGCGACGACGGTCTTTCAGCTGGCGTAGCCCCAACCGACACCAGCGCGGGCGCTGACAGGACGTTCCGCGTGGAGCACGCCAACGCCATCGCCATCACCCGCTGCGGCAACCGCTCGTGAGTAGGCGCAGGTCCATCCAACACGGAGCAGTGAAGACAGGGCGGGCGTTCCACGTGGAACACGCGCACGTCATCGCGGCCGCTCGTCGCGACGGCCTTGAGGCAGTTCGCGTGGACGACGCCGGCTCAAGCCACGGATCCGATGCGGGACGTGCCCCCTGGAACGCGCTCAAGCCGTTGCACGCACAGCGCTTCAAAAGAACGGTCCGCGCTTCCTAGGAACGAACTCACCATGGACCAGACCCAAGTGGAGGTTCCACGTGGAACACGCAGGCGGCTTCTCAGCACCATGCCCGTTGAAGACACCGCAGCCAGGGCCGGCGGATCCCCATGGAACACGCGCGCTTCTTCAAGCACCACGAACCGGGGGAGCGGTCTTCATTCTCCGGCGCGTGGTGCTGCGCCAGGCATGAGTTTCCCGTGGAGCAGGGCCACGCATCTACATGGCCTCGCTGCGCGGAACGGTCAGTGCTTGAAGTGGATGTGCTCGTCATCCGCCGTGCATCGAAGTCGGGACGTTCCACGTGGAACAGGTCCCGGAGCCGCATCCGCGACTCCCCTGCTCCGCATGACGGTCGAGGAAAGAGCAGCCGACCTGGCGCTTCCTTCCACTCATCTTCGCTTCGCATCCGCACGCAACAGCCGACGCGGCGAGCAGCACGCGGATCCGCTGCATGCGGGTCCTCGCATGGGTGCGGTGAATGCTTGATGCGCGGCCCTTCATGAAGTCCCCCGGCCACCTCCAGGGAACGCATCCAGCACGCCGCCCCTCACGCTGAAGGCCGGAGTCCGAGCGACCAACGGAGCCCCTCCTTGAGGTGTGTTCCACGTGGAACATGCGGGACCGGATGCTCGCCACGTCCCCTGCCCTGCGCTTCATCAAGCGCTTCAAGCCGGGCACTTCCACCACCGCGTCGACCAACTGGATACCGCTCCACTTGCTCGCAGGTACTTCGACCGGAGCCTCCGTGCGGACCGGAAGCCGCCCGTGTTCCACGTGGAACACCGTTCGACCGTGCGGCCCTTGCTCCCCATGGCGGCCTGTCCGTCAGCACCTGCTTCACAGGTTCGGACCCGGTTCGACGACTTCGCGCTCGTGCGCAGGTTCGGAAGTGCGGCGTGAAACGCACCGTCATGCACATGCCCGGTCCGGAGTTCCGACCGTCGGACCACGCCGGAACAACGGTGCGCGCTTCGTCCCCCGCGCACCGGCTCTCAGCTTCCACACGGGAAGGCGCCTTCACGCTCTCGGTGCCTCAACCCTGGGCTTCACCGACCAGACCTTCCGGCACCGCGTGTTCCACGTGGAACATGGCCAGCCATCCACGCGCCCCATCAACGCGGGGCTTCATGACGGGATGAGGCTGGAGGTTCCGCACAACAAAGGGGGGGACGCGTGGATCCATCGCCGCCGCATCTGCTTCATGCGTCCCGCGTCGGCAGTGCGGTTCACAGTGAGGCGTGTCCCCTGCCCTGCCTCCAGCGCTTCGCTTCATCCGGAGGCCGCGCCGGGGAACCGTTCCACGTGGAACATGGAGCGTCCCGCTCATTCTCATGACCCGAGCTTGGGTCCCAATCCCTGCGCTTCAATTCATCCACAGGCCGCACTGAGCACCGTTCCACGTGGAACGTGGGGCCTCGTGAGCACCGACCCGTGGACCTCGGAAATCCATCCACCGTCAGGCTCTCGCTGCGCGAACCCGGCTGTGGACGTTCCACGTGGAACACGCGCCGCCGCGATTTGCCTCAGCGTGACCAGGCGGCTCGCTGAAGCACGACGCGGTAGCCGTCCGGATCCTCGAAGGTCCTTCCGTTCGCGTCCCAGTACGGATTGCGCGACGGCACCGGCGCGAAGCCGGCGGCCTCCATGCGGTGGACTCGCGCCGACCACGCTTCCGGGTCCGGCACGTAGAACACCAGGAGGTGGTCCTCGGACGGGGCTCGCGGCGCTGGGTGTCCGCGCTCCACCGTGAACTCCAGGTGATACGGCGCACCCAGGTGCCCGAGCATCACGCCGTCGAACCCCGCGTGGTCCTCGAATCCTCCGAGCACCTCGAAGCCCAGCCCGTCCCGGTAGAAGCGCACCACCGCGTCCAGGTTCGTGGTCGGCCTCGCGACCCGCAGCTTCACCGTGTCCATGCGCAGCCCTCCCCTTCCGGAAACCGCATCCGAGTGGTGCCACACATCGGATGAGTTGACGCTCTTTTCGCGCGGCGCTCGGGCCTGCACCATGGGCCCATGACCACGAAACAGCAGCCCCTGAACTCCGGCTTCGGCGCGACCACCACCGCTCGTGAGGCGCTGGGCAACACGCGGCTGGATGGCATGGTCGCCATCGTGACCGGCGGCTACGCGGGCATCGGCCTGGAGACCACCCGCGCGCTCCAGGCCGCCGGTGCCACCGTCATCGTCCCCGCCCGGACACCCGACAAGGCCCGCGCCGCGCTCACCGGATGGGAGCGCGTGGAGCTGGAGCAGCTCGACCTCATCGACCCGGCTTCCGTTGATGCGTTCGCATCGCGCTTCCTCGCGTCCGGCCGGCCCCTGCACCTGCTCATCAACAACGCGGGCGTCATGGCCGGGCCGCTCCGCCGCGATGCGCGCGGGTTCGAATCCCAGTTCGCCACCAACCACCTGGGCCACTTCCAGCTCACCGCCCGGCTCTGGCCCGCGCTGAAGCAGGCGAACGGCGCGCGCGTGGTGTGCTTGTCGTCGCGCGGCCACTTCTTCTCCGGCGTCGACTTCGAGGACCCCTTCTTCCAGCAGCGCCCCTACGACCCGTGGGTCGCCTACGGACAGTCGAAGACCGCGAACATCCTCTTCGCTGTCGGGCTCGATGCGCGCGGCGAAGCCCACCGCGTGCGCGCGTTCGCCGTGCACCCCGGCGGCATCCTCACGGAGCTGGTCCGGTCCATGCCCGAAGAAGAGGTCCGCGCCTCCATCGAGAACTCCAACAAGATCGAACCGCTGAAGACGCCCGAGCAGGGCGCCGCGACCACGGTCTGGTGCGCGACCAGTCCCCAGCTCGCGGGCAAGGGTGGCGTCTATTGCGAGAACGTCGACATCGCCGTGATGGCGCCCACCGATGCCACGGTCCGGCGCGGGGTGAAGGACTTCGCCGTGGATCCGAAGCGGGCCGACCGACTGTGGTCCGCGAGCGAGGCGTGGACCGGCGTTCGCTTCAACCCGTGATGCGCGGTCCTGGATGGAGTGTTCGAACCCCTGTCGAACGCCGCCCCGCGGATCCGGTGTCACACCCGGACCTGACCGGGTGACTCAAGGCCGCGGAAACAGCTTCCACGCGCGCTCCAGATGGAGCCCGGGACGCAGCGCATGGAAGGACACGCGCAGCTCCCGCCCGTCCGGCTCCGAGTACGTGAGCGTGACGTTCGATCACCTTCAGCATGGATGGGGTCTCCACCACGTCGTGCTCGCTCCAAAGGCGCGCGAACTCCGGGCTCGCGGCCTGGAGCTTCTCCACCAGCGCATCGAACCCGCTGCGGTCCGCGGCCCTCGCGGCGTCCAGCCGGAACCCCGCCACGGCCCGGCGCACCGCCTGCGCCCACGTCGGCATGCTCGCGCGACGGTCCGGATTCATGAACAGCTCCCACAGCGCGTTGCGCCCCCCCCGGAGCAGGCCGTGCCAGGTCCGAATAGAGGACCGTTGCCGCCGCGTTCCACGCAATGAGGTCCCAGCGCCGCATGGAGACCAGCGCCGGAAAGGGATGCGCGTCGAGGAGCCGTTGAAGCGCGTCGCTGACCGGATCCGCTGCGCTCACGGCCCTGGGCGCGGGCCGGCCGTGCGCCAGTTCGAAGATGTGCAAACGCTCCGTCAGCGTGAGCCGGGGCGCGGCCACCAAGCGCTCCAGCAGCGGCTCCGAGACGTGGATGTCCCTCCCCTGCTCCAGTCACGTGTACCCACTGACGCCCACGTCGGCGAGGCGGGCCAGCTCCTCGCGCCGCAGGCCCGGCGTGCGCCGCCGCGAACCGGAGCGGAGCCTCACGTCCTCCGGCCGCACGCGCTCACGGCGGCTGCGAAGAAATCGCGTGAGCTCTGCGCGCCCGGGGCTGCGGGCGGAGTCCGTCATGCGGCCGCACGTCAGGCCATCACTCCACTCGGGGCACAGGCCCACGCGGCGCGGACCTTGAGCGCGGCGCGGTCTCCCTCCTGCCCGACGCCGCCCAACTGGTCCGACTGTCGGACCAGTTCATCGGGTGCGCCACCGCCGAGCGGTCCAGCAGGGTGCTCTCTTCGGATCACCCTGCTGCTCCCTGCCCGACGCCGCCCCAACTGGTCCGACTGTCGGACCAGTTCATCGGGTGCGCCACCGCCGGGGCGGCCCAGCAGGATGCTCTCTTCGGATCACCCTGCTGCTCCCTGCCCGACGCCGCCCCAACTGGTCCGACTGTCGGACCAGTTCATCGGGTGCGCCACCGCCGGGGCGGCCCAGCAGGATGCTCTCTTCGGATCACCCTGCTGCTCCCTGCCCGACGCCGCCCCAACTGGTCCGACTGTCGGACCAGTTCATCGGGTGCGCCACCGCCGGGGCGGCCCAGCAGGATGCTCCCTTCGGATCAATCCGTGACGCGGATCCGCGTCACCGCTCCAGCTTCGCCATCGGCCACTGAAGCAGGCTCGGCGTTCTCGGGAGCGGGCTCGCGCTGGCCCCTGCCCCCTCGAAGTTTGATCAAGCCGGGAGTGCCCTCCCCTACCCCTTCGTGAACACCGCGACCTGACGCTCGGCGCCGGAGAACGGGAGCCGATACGCCCGGGCGGACACCACGCGCAGGTTGCGCTCCGCCGCGCGCGCCTGGAGTTCCGCGTCCGTCTGCGCCTTGCCCAGCATCGCCACCACGCGCCCACCCTCCTCCACGTACGCGGGCGCCAGGCCGAGCCAGTCCGGCAGGTCCATGAACGCGCGCGCGATGAGCACCTGCGCGCGCGGGATCCCTTCCGTCTCCGGCTTTCCTTCCGCTCGAGCGTGCAGCCCGCGCACCCCGGTGAGTCCCAGGCTGGCGGCGGCGGCCTTGATGAACGCGATCTTCTTGCCCACCGTGTCCACCAGCGTCACGCCCAGGCCCGGAAGCGCCAGCCGGAGCGGCAGCCCCGGGAAGCCCGCGCCCGCGCCCAAATCCAGGAGCGACGTCGCGCCCGTCACCTCCGGCAGCACCGCCAGCGAGTCCAGGAAGTGCTTCTCCAGCACCTCCTCCGGCGCGGTGATGGCCGTGAGGTTCACCTTCGCGTTCCACTTCAGGAGCTCCGCCATCAGCCGCTGGAGCTGGGGCCCCACGTCCGGCCCCACCGTCACGCCCAACGCACTGCATCCGGATGCCAGCTGATCTGAGAACCGCGCGTTATCCACAACACCTCCACCCCGAAGGGCCCTTCAAGTCCTTGGAATCACTCAGGGGAAATCCATCCCCAGAATTGTCCACACGTTATCCACAACCCTCTTCCTGATCACTTGACGGCCCCTGCCCGCGCTTGAGCGCGACCAGGAGCAGCGACACCGCGGCCGGCGTCAGGCCCGGAATCCGCCGCGCCTGCCCCACCGTCCCGGGCCGGTGCGCGGACAGCTTCTCCACCGCCTCCGTCCCCAGACCGCGCACGTCCGTGAAGCGGAACGCGTCCGGGATGCGCCAGCGGTCGGTCGCCTCCGCCTCGCGCGCCGCGGCCCGGGCGGCCTGGGCGATATAGCCCTCGTACTTCACCTCCACCTCCACCTCCTCCGCCACGTCGGAGGTGAGCGCCGGGAAGTCCTCGCGCTCCTGCGCCAGCTGCGCGTACGTCACCTCCGGGCGCTTGAGCCGCATCGCCAGGCCGGTGCGCTTGAGCCGCGCCACCTCCGCCGTCACCGCGTGGGCCCGCGCTTCGGCGCGCTCCAGGGCCTCCTTCGGCAGCAGCCCCACGCGATGCCCGTGACGCGCGAGCCGCAGGTCCGCGTTGCCCTCGCGCAGCTTCAGCCGGTGCTCGGAGCGGCTGGTGAACATGCGGAACGGTTCGTCCACGCCCTTCGTCACCAGGTCATCCACGAGCACCGCGCCGTGCGCCTCGTCGCGGCCCACGGCGAGCGCCGGTTCGCCCTTCACCTGGAGCGCCGCCTGGATGCCGGCCCACAGCCCCTGGAAGGCGGCCTCCTCGTAGCCGGAGGTGCCGTTGAGCTGCCCCGCGAAGTACAGGCCCGCGACGGCCTTCGTCTCCAGCGTGGGGTGCAGCTGCGTGGGCGGCGCGTAGTCGTACTCCACCGCGTAGCCGTAGCGGACCACCTCCACGCGGGACAGGCCGGGGATGGTGCGCAGGAAATCCAACTGCACGTCCGCGGGCATGCTGGTGGACAGGCCCGCCGGGTACACGAGCGGCGACGTGGGCCCCTCCGGTTCGAGGAACACCTGGTGCCGTTCGCGCGCGGCGAAGCGCACCACCTTGTCCTCCAGCGACGGGCAGTACCGGGGCCCCCGCCCCACGATGTCCCCCTGGAACAGCGGCGAGCGGTGCAGGTTGTCGCGCAGGAGCCGGTGCGTCGCCTCCGTCGTCGCGGTGAGGCCGCACATCACGGCGGGCTGACGCGGAAACGGCAGGCCCTCTTCCATCCGCGTGCGCCAGGAGAACGGCCGCACGCCGGTGTCCCCCGGCTGCGGCGTGACAGCGTCCCAGTCGATGCTGTCCCGGGACAGGCGCGCGGGCGTGCCCGTCTTGAAGCGGCCCAGCGTGAAGCCCAGCGCGTGCAGCGACTCCGACAGGCCGCGCGCGGCTTCGTCCCCCAGCCGGCCGCCGACCTCCTTCTGCTCGCCCACGTGCATGAGCGCTCGCAGGAAGGTGCCGGTGGTGAGGAGCACCGCGCGGGCCACCACCTGCGTGCCGTCCCCCAGCACGACTCCCTTCACCCTCCCCTCCTCCGCGACGACGGCGGCCACTTCACCCTCGCGCACGGTGAGGTTGGCTTGCGCGAAGAGGACGGCCTGCATGCCGGCGGCGTAGGCGTCGCGGTCGCAGAGGACGCGGGTGGCCTGCACGGCGGGGCCCTTGGAGGGATTGAGCGTCTTGACGTGCGTGCCCGCGAGATCCGCCGCGCGCCCCATCTGTCCCCCGAGCGCATCCAGCTCGCGCACCAGGTGGCCCTTGGCGGTGCCGCCCACGGCGGGGTTGCAGCTCATCACGGCGGCGCGCTCGCGCTTGAGCGTCACGCCCAGGGTGGACAGGCCCATGCGCGCGCACGCGAGCGCCGCCTCGCAGCCCGCGTGGCCCAGCCCCACCACGACGATGTCGTATCGGAGTTCCATCGCGTCCCGGGGGGTATCACGCCCGGACGCGTCCGTGGCAAGCCGGGGCGCGAGGACACCGTCCACCCGGCGGGTTCCTCCCCTGCCCGGTCCCCGGGCCCAATCACAGACATGCCCGACGAGTTCGGGAGCACGCGAGGCGGACGGTGGGAGGGGTAACAACGCCGCCCGCCTCGCGCGCACCAGTCATCGTGGATCCGTCAAGGGCGCGCCGGACACACCGGTGGCGTCTCTGGCCCGTCGACGGCGATGGCATCCATGGGACCTGCCCGCACGAGTCCCCCGGCCCTCGTGCCTTCACATGGCGTCGCACACACGGGGGGCCAAAGCCTGCCCAGGCGGTGAGGGCGCATGGGGGTTTCGGACTCGAACCAGCGAGGCCGGCGGACCGCCCGTGTGCGCGACGGGGAAGGGTATAGCGGGGGGGTCTGACATTCCGGATTCCGGGCCCTTCACCGAGGGCCCGGAACCGCACGGCGTCAGCGGGTGACCGGGGGATTCGACTGGCTGGGGCAGTGCACGTTGTCCGGGCAGCGCCCCTCGGACTTCGGGATGCACGCGCCACAGCACTCCATCTCGTCCGGCCGGCACGCGGGGACGCACGCACCGCACTGGACCACGCCGCCGCAGCCGTCGTCCGCGGTGCCGCACCTCAGCCCCAGCGAGGAGCACGTCGCGCGCTGACAGACGCAGCGGTCGTCCACGCAGGACTCGTTGGGTTTGCACCCGGGAGTGCAGGTGCTGAGGGGGCCATGGGGCTCCTTCTTCGGCTCGACGGGCACTGGCGGCGCCACGCAGCGCCCCTGGGAACAGGTGCCGGCCTGACAGTCGCCGCAGTCGATGAAGCCGCCGCACCCATCCGGCGTCCGGCCACAGGCCACCATCGCCTGCGAGCACGTGGCCGGCGCGCAGCCGTCCGGCGCCACGTTGTCCCGCGACGCGCGCACGGCGCCGCCACCGCTCGGCGTGCACCCGCCCCACAGTCCCAATGCCAGACACAGTCCGGCCCACCGGCCCAGGCTCCGCACCACTTCCATGTCATCCACTCCCCGTGCTCCCGGAAGGGGGCCACACCGGCCGGCCCGGGAGCTACGAACGACCCCATCATGCGCACGCCCGGGCTGGATGTCCGGGTCCGTGCGAGAGGGCAGGGGAGGGGAGGGCGCTTCAGCGCTGGATGAGACCGCGAGCACCTTCGATGCGCTGCGCGTCGGTCCGTGCCTCCTGCTGCTTGCGAGGCGTGGGCACGTCCAGTCCGCGCTGCGAGGCGGGGCGGTTCTCGATGGCGGCCAGCCACCGCTGCACCCCGGGCAGGCCGTCCACGGACACGCCGGCCCAGTCGTGCGAGCGCACCCACGCCCAGTTCGCGATGTCCGCGATGCTGTAGTCCCCGGCCAGGTACTCGTGGTCCTTCAGCCGGCTCTCCAGCACCGTGTAGAGGCGGCGCGTCTCGTTCTGGTACCGGTCGATGGCGGGCTGGAGCTTCTCCGGGAAGTAGCGGAAGAACACGTTGGCCTGCCCCTGCATGGGGCCCACGCCGGCCATCTGGAACATCAGCCACTGGATGACGCGCGAGCGGCCCTTCGCGTCCGTGGGCATCAGCCGGCCCGTCTTCTCCGCCAGGTAGATGAGGATGGCGCCGGACTCGAAGACGGCGAAGTCGCCCTCCGCGCGGTCCACGATGGCGGGGATGCGGCCGTTCGGGTTGATGGCCAGGAACGCGGGCTGCTTCTGCACGCCGGTGGAGATGTCCAGCGCATGCACGGTGTACGGCAGCGCCAGCTCCTCCAGCGCCACGGAGACCTTGAAGCCGTTCGGCGTGCCCCACGTATACAGGTCAATCATGTCACCCTCGCTTCGAAGTGAAGAGGTGCGCACCGTCTAACGGCGGAAGCGCACCACGCGCACGTCGAAAGCGGGGGCGTCGCCCAGGGCCTCGCGCATCAGCTCCAGCGCGCGGTCCTCGTCGAAGCTCCCGGAGCCCGCGCCGATGATGGGGAACGCCACGGAGCGAAAAGCCTGCTCCCCGGCCCGCGCCAGCGCGTTTCGCACCGAGTCCTGGATGGACCGCGCGGACGCGCGCCAGAGCATGTTGATGCCGGCGACGTGGATGATGCCCTTGAAGGGAAGGCGCCCCGGCCCGGTCACCACCGCCGAGCCCAGGGGCATGGGCCCCACCCGCGCCAGCTCACGGAACGGGGCCGTGCCGCCCCGGCGCTTGATGGCCCCGGACACCCCCTGGGGCAAGAGCAGCCACCAGGGGATGATGTTCCGGTTCCACGCGTTGACGATGGCGTCCACCGGCTGGTCCAGCAGGTCGCCTTCCACCAGTTGCACGGGCATGGCGCGGACTCTACCGCGCCCGCCCAATGACAGACATGGCGCTTACGGCGCCGCGCTCGCCTTGGCAGGCTCCGGAGCCTGCTGCTTGGACGCGCCCGCGAAGTCACCCGCGCGAACGAGGGTGGCCTTGCTGAAGTCCAGGTGCTTGGACAGGGCCTTGCGCACGTCCTCGGCGGTCAGCTTCTGGAGCTTCGCCTCCACGTCCGCGTCGAACGCGAGCGTGCGCCCGAAGTACAGGCCGTTGGACAGCTGCCGGGCCAGGTTCCCATCCTGCGCGCGAGCGGACTGGCGGTACTCCAGGAGGCCCGCGCGCGCCTTGTCCAGCTCCTGCGGCGTGAAGCCCTTCTGCACGGCGCGGGTGATCTCCTCGCGCATGGCGGCCTCCAGCTTCTGCGCGTTCTGCGGCGCGTAGATGGCGTAGGTGACGAACCAGCCCACGGTGTCCAGCTCCTCGGCGGACAGGCTGCTGCCCACGCCATAGGACAGGCCGTCCTGCTGGCGCACGCGCGTGGCCAGCCGCGAGTTGAGGAAGCCGCCGCCCAGGAGGAAGTTGCCCATCATCATGCCGGGCCAGTCCGCGTCGTCGTCGCGAATCTGGAGCAGCTGTCCCGCGAGGAAGTACGCGTTGGCCTTGTCCGGCGTCTCCAGCACCACGGACTTCGGGGCCACGGGCTGGTACGTCCGGGCCACGCGCGCGTACGGCGCCGGGCTCTTCCAGCCATCGAGCAGGCTGCCCGTGAGCGAGGTGATCTCCTTCGCGTCGAAGTCCCCCACCACCGCGAGTTCCCCGCGCGAGGCGCCGTAGAACTGGCGGTGGAAGTCGCGCGCCTGCTCCAGCGTGACGGCCTTCGCGTCGGCCAGGCGCTCGTCCAGGGTGGGCACGTAGAGCGGGTGGCCCTTGGGGTAGTGAGCGCTCAGCACGCGCCAGAACGCGATGCTGCCCTGGGGCTGCGGTTCGCTGCGCTGCGACTCCAGCGAGGCCAGCCGCTCCTGCTTGAGGAGCGCGAACTCCTTCGCGTCGAAGGCGGGCTCGCGCAGCACCTCCGCCACCAGCTTGAGGACCTCCGGGAGGCTCGCGCGAGGGCACTCGATGCCGACGCTGGCGCCCGTCGCGCCGCCGTCCACGCCCACGCGGGCCTTGAGCTTGTCGAACGCGTCCTCCAGCTGCTGCCGGGTGTGCTTCTTCGTGCCGCGCATCAGCATGCTGCCGGCATAGGAGGCGGCGGGCTGCTTGCCGTTCACGGCCTCCGCGGTGCCCCAGTGCAGGTCCAGCGTGAGGTTGACCATCTCGCCGCGCGTCTTCTTGGGCAGCAGCGCGTACTTCACGCCGGACGGCAGCTCACCGCGCTGCACGCGTGACTCGATGTTGGCGGGGGAGGGGTCGAAGGCCTCGCCCTGCGCGACGAGCGCCTTGCCCTGGTAGCCGTCCACCATCTTCGCCACGTCCACCGGGGGCGGCAGCTCCGAGCGGTCCGGCTTGGGCGTGGGCAGGAAGGAACCCAGGGTGCGGTTGGAGGCCTTGAGGTACGCGGCGGCCACGCGGGTGACGTCCGCGGGCGTGACGGCCTCGATGCGGTCGCGGTGCAGGAAGAGCAGGCGCCAGTCGCCCACGGCGGCCCACTCGGACAGGAGGATGGCGGCGCGCTCGGAGTTGTTGAGCAGCAGCTCCGTCTGCTTCGCGAGGTTCGTCTTCGCGCGGTTCACCTCCTCGTCGGTGAAGGGCGTCTTGGAGGACTCCTCCACGGTCTTGAGCAGGCCTTCGCGCACGGGGCCCAGGGGCTGATCCTGCCGGGCCTCCGCGCTGAAGCCGATGACGCCCGGGTCGCGCAGCTGGAAGTTGAACGCGCCCGCGCGCGACGCCTTCTTCGTCTCCACGAGCGCCTTGTAGAGGCGGCCCGACGGCACGTCGCCCAGCACCTGGGTGAGCACGTCGATGGCGGCGAAGTCGGGGTGGGCGCCCTCGGGCACGTGGTAGACGCTGGAGAGCAGCTGGTTGTCGCCCACGCGGCGCAGCGTCACTTCACGCTCGCCGTCCTGGGTGGGCTCCTGGGTGTACGTGAGGGGCACGGGCTCCGCGGGCTTCTGGAGCTTGCCGAAGGTGGACTGCACGAGCGCCAGGGCCTTCTCCGGCTGGAAGCGGCCGGCGATGACGAGCGTCGCGTTGTCGGGGCGGTAGTAGCGCCGGTAGAAGGCCTGGAGCCGGTCGATGGGCACGTGCTCCAGGTCCGCCTTGGCGCCGATGGTGGCCTTGCCGTAGTTGTGCCAGAGGTACGCGGCGCTCATGGTGCGCTTGAAGAGGATGCCGCGCGGGTCGTTCTCGCCGGACTCGAACTCGTTGCGCACGACGGTCATCTCGCTGTCCAGGTCCTTGCGCGCGATGAAGCTGTGGACCATGCGGTCCGCCTCGAAGCCGAGCGCCCAGGACAGGTTGTCGTCCGACGCGGGCAGGGTCTCGTAGTAGTTCGTGCGGTCCAGCCAGGTGGTGCCGTTGGGGCGCGCGCCGCGTTCGGTGAGGGCCTGGGGCACGTTGGGGGTGGTGGGCGTGCCCTTGAACATCAGGTGTTCGAGCAGGTGCGCCATGCCCGTCTCGCCGTAGCCTTCGTGCTTGCTGCCCACGAGGTAGGTGACGTTGACGGTGACGGTGGCCTTGGTGGGGTCCGGGAAGAGCAGGACGCGCAGGCCATTGGGCAGGCGGTATTCGGTGATGCCCTCCACGCTCGCGACGGGGGACAGGGAGGCAGGCTTCGAGGGCGCGCGCGCGGCCGAGGAGGCAGCGGGCCTCGGGAGGGGAGCCGGAGCGGCCCACACAGGCGGGGCCGCCACGAGCAGGACGGCCAGCAGGGCGAGCGGGGTACGACGCGTCATGCGGTCCTCGGGTGCGAAGGAATGGGCACGGGACTTCTAACCGCGCCACCGGGTCCTACCATCCCGACACATCCCGTGCCCTCCGGGCAGGCGTCCACCCAGGAGGGGAGGGTGGACCGTCCCAGGTCCTGTCCCGCGCTTCCAACCTCACAGGTTGTCAGGTATCCTGGCGCGGATCCGCTCCGGAGGCCGAACGCCATGTCATGTCAGAACACCTTGGTAGGAACGCCGCCCATCACCAGGAGGGACGGATTGGCGACGGCGACGGGCGGGGATGTGATGGTGCGGATGCTGCAGGAATTCCGCGAGATGCAGGAGGAGTCGAAGGAGCAGTTCGCGCGGACCGAGAAGGCGCTGAGGACGGTCCACATGAAGTGCCGGGTCCTCTTCCGGAAGACCCAGCGCTTGTCGGATCGGGTTCATGACTTCAGGGGACAGGTCGACGCCTTCTCGCAACAGGTTGGCGCCTTCTCGCAACAGGTTGGCGCCTTCTCGCAACAGGTCGACGCCTTCTCGCAACAGGTTGGCGCCTTCTCGCAACGGGTTGGCGCGTTTGATGGAGAGCTGAATGAATTGCGTGACAACATGGGTGAACTCACCACGCACGTCTCGACCCTGACGCAGGAAGTGCACGGCATCAAAAGCGCGCAGATCCGCATGTTCGGACAGGTGGGCCGCGCGCTGAACCACCTCGCGGATGCTCAGTCGTCTGACCGCAAGCGCATCGACGTCCTGGAGAAGCGCATGGACGAGCCCGGGGAGAACTGAGTCCTCCATGCGCGCGTTCATTCAGGCGTAGATACCCCCGGGCGCCATCGCGGAGCCGGACCCCAGCGCCTCCTCCACCTCGCGGACCTCCTCGGACGTGAGCCGGAAGTTCCCCGCGTGGATGAAGCCATCCACCTGCTTCGCGCTGCGCGCCCCGACGATGGCGGCGGTGACGGCCGGATCCCGCAGCGTCCAGGCAATGGCCGCCTCCGCGGGAGAACGGCCATGCCGCTCGGCCACCTCGCGCAGGCGCTCCACCAGCATCAGGTGATGCGACAGCTTCGGCTCCTGGAAGTCCGCGCTGCGGCGGCGCCAGTCGTCGTCCGGCATCGCCTGGATGCGCTCGCGGGTCATCGCCCCTGTCAGCAACCCGGACGCCATGGGTGAATACACAATCACCCCGATTCCCTGCGCCTGACAGTAGGGCAGCACGTCGTCCTCGATGTCCCGGTGGATGAGCGAATACGGCGGCTGCAACGACGTCACCGGCGCGATGCGCCGCACCCGCTCCAGCTGCGAGACATCGAAGTTGGACACGCCCAGCCAGCGCACCTTGCCCTGCCGCTGCAGCTCCGCCAACGCCGTCCACCCCTCCTCCAGCTCCGCCCCGTCCTCCACCGGCCAGTGCACCTGATACAAATCAATGGCATCCACCTTCAGCCGGCGCAGGGACGCCTCGCACTCCTTGCGCACCGAGTCCGCCGTGAGCCCGCGGCTGACGCGGCCCTGGTCATCCCAGACCATGCCGCACTTGGTGAAGACATACGGCCGTTTGTCCCGGCCCTCCAGCGCCTTCGCGACCACCTCCTCGGAGTGCCCCAACCCATACACCGCCGCCGTGTCTATCCAGTTGATGCCCGAATCCAGCGCGCGCTGGATGGCTTCAATGGACCGCGCGTCGTCCTGCGCGCCCCAGGCGAACGCCCAGCCGCCCCCGCCAATGGCCCACGCGCCGAACCCCAGCGCGGTGAGGTCCATGTCGGAATTGCCCAACCGTCGCTTCCGCATCCCATGCCTCCCGGGGCCGAAAAGAAGAAGCGCGCGGGCGCCCGCCTGCCGCCTGTGGGCCCACGCTCGGACGCCCCTGGTTCCTGTGGGGACGGTGTGCACCGCGGCGGCGCGCGCGCTGGCCCGGGTGCCGGCACGCCCCCCGGCCACCAGGACGGGCGGGCCCTGGCTCCCCGTCCGCCGCCCGTCACTGCACCGCACGCAAGCGTCGTCGGGCGCGCGCGTTGATGGTAGGCCGCCTGAAGGTCGGGGACCGTCCCTCGGGCACGTCGACATCAGGAGTCCTTCCGGATGAAACGCTTCTTCATTGGCGCGCTGGCCTTCATCGGGGCGCTGTCCATCCTCTTCGTGGTGGGTGTGGTGGGGCTGTTGATGCTCGCGGCGTCGAGCAAGCCCGGCGTGCCGTCCAACCTGGTGCTGGAGCTGGACCTGCAGCAGCCGCTGCCGGAGTACACGCTGGACACGTCCCTGGCGGGCGCCTTCGGCGAGGAGCCCACGTCGCTGCGGGACGTGGTGGAGGGGCTGGAGAAGGCCCGCACGGACCCTCGGGTGAAGTCGCTGGTGGTGCGCGTCGGGCAGCCGGGCAGCGCCGCGCAGGTGCAGGAGCTGCGGGACGCGGTGAAGGCCTTCCGCGCGTCAGGCAAGCGGGCGGTGGCGTACGCGGACGGCTTCGGCGAGGCGGGCAACGGCACCGGCGCCTACTACCTGGCCAGCGCCTTCGACGCCGTCTACATCCAGCCCTCCGGCGACGTGGGGCTCACCGGCCTGGTGATGGAGACGCCCTTCGCTCGCGACGCCTTCGCGAAGTTCGGCGTGAAGCCGGAGTTCGGCAAGCGCGCCGAGTACAAGAACGCCGTCAACACCTTCACCGACACGTCCTACGGCCCCCACCAGCGCGAGGCCACGGAGGCGTATGGCCAGAGCCTCTTCAACCAGGTGGTGAAGGGCGTGGCGGAGGGCCGCAAGCTGTCCGAGGACGAGGTGCGCGCCCTCATCGACCGCGCGCCCTTCATGGGCCAGGCGGCCGTGGACGCGAAGCTGGTGGACGGGCTGCGCTACCGCGATGAGATCCACGACGAGCTCAAGCAGCAGGCCGGCGACGGCGCGCAGCTGCTCTACGTGGACAAGTACCTGGAGCGCGCGGGCCGGCCGAACCAGACGGGCACCACCATCGCGCTCATCTACGGGGTGGGGGAGGTCTTGCGCGGCAAGAGCCAGTCCAACCCGCTCTCCGGCGGCCAGGTGATGGGCGGCGACACGGTGGCCGCGGCCTTCCGCAAGGCGGTGGAGGACCCGTCCGTGAAGGCCATCCTCTTCCGCGTGGACAGCCCGGGCGGCAGCTACTCCGCCAGCGACACCATCCGCCGCGAGGTGCAGCGCGCGCGCGAGGCGGGCAAGCCCGTCATCGTCTCCATGGGCACGTACGCGGCCAGCGGCGGCTACTTCGTCGCCATGGCCGGGGACAAAATCGTCGCGCAGCCGGGCACGCTGACGGGGAGCATCGGCGTGTACAACGGCAAGTTCGTCACGTCGGAGCTGTGGGCGAAACTGGGCGTGAACTTCGACACCATCGCCTTCGGGAAGAACGCCACCTTCTCCAGCTCCGACCAGGACTTCACCCCCGAGCAGCGCGCGCAGCTGGAGTCCGAGCTGGACACCATCTACCTGGACTTCACCAGCCGCGCCGCCCAGGCGCGGAACATGCCGCTGGAGAAGCTCCAGTCCGTGGCCAGGGGGCGCGTGTGGACGGGCGAGGACGCGCTGGAGCGCGGGCTGGTGGACGCGCTCGGCGGCTACCCGAAGGCGCTGGAGCTGGCGAAGGAGGCCGCGAAGCTGGAGAAGGACGCACCGGTCCGCATCGTCGTCTTCCCGCGCCCCCGGCCCACCGGGCAGGTGCTGTCGGAGATGCTGGGCAAGCACGAGGCGGACAACAGCGACGACGAAGCCGCCGGCAGCCAGGCCGTCATGTCGTCGCAGCTGCTGGAGCAGGTGCGGGCCGTGTACCGCGTGGGCGCGAAGCTGGGCCTCACGGGGCAGGGCGCGGAGGGGCGCATGCTGTACGCGCCCGTGCCGGACGTGCGCTGGTAGCCCGCGTCAGACGTGCAGGGGGACGGAGCCGCGGCCCTCGTCGGGCCGCACCGGCCGCCCGAAGATGCTGTGGTAGCGCAGCGAGTGCGACGCGCAGCGGTGGCGGCGAGGGTCGAACACGAGGCAGCGGGCCACCGGACCGGCGTAGACGTGCAGCGTGATGCCCGGGGCGTTGCCGGCCAGGCTCACGCGGTGGATGGAGGCGCCCGGGTCGCGGAAGTCCACGTGCCCGGCGCCCACCGGGCCCACCCGCGCCGGAGCCCCCAGCCGCGCCAGGCCGGGCTCCATCCCACCCTCCAGCAGCGGGTAGTTCTCCAGGAGGAACTGGCCGCGCTGGATGCTGAACCAGCACTCCTGGCCGTCATGGTCGTGGACGGGCGAGACCGAGCCCTGGGACCAGCAGTTGACGATGATCTCCAGTCCCTCGTCGCGGTGGATGAGGTTGCGCGTGTAGCGGCCCGGCAGGAAGTGCAGGTAGGGCTTGAGGCTGGACGGCTCCAGTTGGAGCCCCGCCATCTCCGCATCCACCCCCGCCAGTCCCCCGGGAGCGGCACGGCGCGCGCGGAGCATCCGCACGAACTCTCTCAGGCACGCGTCAGCCATGCGTACAGGCTAGGAACGTCTGCGACATCCGGCCACCCCGGGGTCTTCCGGTGAACGTCCGCTTTGTCGTCCCCCCTTCAAGGATTGGAGCGGGGTTCGTTGAAGAACGCAGAAACCTCAGGAAGAAGTGGCCACACGGCGTCTTCTGGGTCCGAGCAGGCAACCCGTACCGACCCGCGCCCCACTTCCTCCGGTTTAGCTGTAATTTTACACCCTCCTGGCGTAGAGGGGAGGGAATGGTGGGCAGGTCGTCCCGGCCGAAGCACGGAGGGGGGCCGGAGGAGAGCGTGCGATGAAGAAGCGTCTGGGGGACATCCTGCTCGCGCGGGGTGTGGTGGATGCGTTGCAGTTGCAGTCGGCGCTGGCGTACCAGCGCAAGTGGGGCGTGGCGCTGGGGCAGGTGGTGGTGGACCAGCGCTTCTGCACCGCGGAGGCGGTGCTGTCCGCCCTGGCGGCCCAGTCCGGCGTGGAGGCGGTGGACCTGGACGCCCAGCCGCTGGACGCGTCGCTCGCGAGGCTGATTCCCTGCAAGCTGGCGGAGGCGCACCGGGTGGTGCCGCTGCGGCTGGAAGGGCAGGGGGTCCGGGAGGTGCTGGTGGTGGCCCTGGCCGCGCCGGCGAGCCTGGCCACGCTGGACGTGGTGAAGAGCGTGTCCGGCAAGGCGCGCGTGGTGCCGCGGCTGGCCACGGACGCGGCGCTGGGGCGGGCCATCGGGCGGCTGTACCGGGGCGAGCCGGCGACGCCGCAGCGCCGTCCCGGGATGGAGGGCTTCTCCCTGCCGGAGTGGGACGAGTCGCTGCCCCTGGTGGTGGGGCAGTCCCTGGCGGAGCTGACGGACATGCCTGCTCCGGAACCTGTTCGGGAACCCGTGCGTGAGCCCGCGCGGGACGCGGGCCTGCCCATGCTGGCGCCCCTGGAGCCCGCGTGGACGCCGGCGCCGGAGCCGCGCGTGACGGTGCGCGAGCAGGTGCTGGTGTACGGCTGGGGCGCGGACGCGGCGGCCGGGCTGGTGCGGGTGCTGGGCGGGGCGGGCTTCACGGTGAAGGTGGCGAGCACGGGCGACGTGTGCACGGCGAGCGAGACGCAGGTGGTGGTGGCGCCGCTGCCCGCGATGGAGGTGCTGGCGCAGCGGCTGCGCGCGCAGGTGCTGGTGGCGGGCAAGACGCCGGAGCGGGACCTGCCCCGCGCGCAGGCGGTGCATGCGCGGGGCTTCGTGGCGGCGCCGGTGGATCCGGATCTGCTGCTGCGCGCCGTGCGGCGGCTGTCGCGCGCCTCCGAGGAAGCGCGCCTCAAGCGCGCGAGCTGAGGCCTCCCGGCGGAAGGTCAGGGCAGCGCGACGAGCCGGGGCATCTCCTCCGCCGCGTCCGGGAGCCACAGCGAGCCCAGCTCCAGGGGGACGGAAGGGAAGGGCTCGGCGCGCACCAGGGCGTCGTCCTCGTGGCTCGCGGTGAGGAGCCAGCCGCGCTTGAGCCGCTGGTAGACCTCCAGCGTGCGCGCGACGGGGTCCACCAGCCAGACGTGGGACACGCCGGCCCGCGCGTACAGGGGCAGCTTGCGGGCCCGGTCCAGCGCGGTGGTGGCGGGGGTGAGGACCTCGCAGATCCAATCCGGCACCAGGGTGAAGAACGCGGCGCCGGGCTCCGGCGGGGCGGCCACGCGCTCACGGCGCCAGGCGGCCAGGTCGGGCACGAGGATGTCCCCGCCCAGGTGCAGCTCCGGCGCGCGCAGGAAGCACCAGCGGCCGTTGCCGCCACGGCGCGGGTCCAGCCGCTCACCCAGCTCCACGCCCATCATGAAGGCCGCGCGCGCGGGCGCCACGGAGAGGCGGGGCGAGGCCACCAGCTCGCCATCGAGGATTTCCCCCACCCAGCCCGACGGCAGCGCCGAGAGCAGGGAGTGGGAGGTGGGTTGAAGCTGCTGGAGTGCCGTCATGAATCCTCGGGGAGCGCCGGTGAACGCGAGGCATTCTAGGGAGGGGTCTGACATGCGGACCGCCGCCCGCGGAGGCACTACTTCCCGATGCAGAAGCGCTGGAAGAGGGTGTCCAGAAGGGCCTCGGAGACGCTCGTTCCGGACACTTCCCCCAGGGCCTCCAGCGCGAGCCCGACCTCACCGGAGAGGACCTCCAGGGTGGACACGCGGGACGCCTCTTCCGCGCGGCCCAGCGCCTCGGCGGTGCGACGCAGGGCGTCCGCGTGCCGCTCGGAGACGAGGGCCACCGCGGAGGGAGTGCCACCGCCCCACAGCCGCGAGAGCACGGAGGTCCGCAGCGCGTCCACGCCTTCCCCCGTGAGGCCGCTGACGCGCGGCGGGGTGGGGGAGGGCAGGGCGGACATCCCGTCAGACGCCGCGTCGCCGAGCGGCGAGGGCACGGCGCTGGCCGCGTTCGTGTCGTCCTCCACGGGGTTCCGCGCCGCGGTCATGACGTCGCACTTACCGGTGACGGTGAGCACGGGCGTGGCGCCGGCCTCGCGCGTCCACGACGCGGCCTCGTCCCGCGAAGTCCCCGGCGGCAGCACGAGCACCGCCAGGTCCACGGCCGCGAGCAGCTCCTTCGTGCGCGCGATGCCCAGGGCCTCCACGCGGCCGGGGGCCTCGCGCAGGCCGGCGGTGTCGTAGAGCGTGACGCCCAGGCCGTCCCACTCGACGCGGGCCTCCAGGGCATCGCGGGTGGTGCCGGGCTCGTCGTCCACCAGCGCGCGGGCCTCGCCCACCAGCCGGTTGAACAGCGTGGACTTGCCCGCGTTCACCGGGCCGTACAGCGCCACGCGCGCGCCCTGACGCACCAGCCGTCCGCGCCCCACCTCCGCGCGCAGCGCCTCCGCGGCGGAGCGCAGCGCGGCGACCCGTGAGCCGGCTTCCGCATCCGCTCCTTCCGCCTCGTCGGGGAAGTTGAGGACGCCCTCCAGGTCCGCGTGCAGCTCGCGCAGCGGCAGCTCCAGCGCGCGGATCCGTTCAGCCAGCGCCCCGGACAGCCCCGCCGCGGCGGCGCGCACGGCCGCCTCCGAGTCCGCGGCCACCAGGTCCGCGACCGCCTCCGCGCGGGTCAGGTCGATGCGACCGTGGAGGAACGCGCGCCGGGTGAACTCACCGGGGAGCGCCGGACGCACGCGCGCGTCCTCCAGCGCCCGCGCGAGCAGCAGCCGCAGGAGCCTCGGGCTGCCATGCGCGTGCAGCTCCACCACGTCCTCGCCGGTGAAGGACCGGGGGGCCTGGAAGTAGAGGAACAGGCCCTCGTCCAGCACCGCGCCCGCCGCGTCCACGAACGACGTCAGGTACGCGTGGCGCGGAGTCGGGGACGCCGGAACCCCGGGCGCGAGCCCGCGCCCCACCTCCAGCGCGGCCGGCCCGGACACCCGGAGGATGCCCACCGCCCCCGCGGCGGGCGCGGTGGCGAGCGCGACGATGGTGGCGGACTCAGGCGTCATGGCGGGGCAGGGGACCACCGGAAGACGGGCGCACGCCCCGCCCCGGAATCCTACCGGGGCCCCTGCGGCGGGGTGGAGCCGCGGGCGGCGCGCTCCACGTCGTCGCGGTGCTGCTCGATGTACTTCTCCACCTCGGCGTCGTCGACCTCCAGGTCGCGCAGCACGCCCGGATAGACGAAGCGGAAGGCCGGGGACTCTTCATCCCCTCGCAGGCGGAAGCTCATCTTCAGCACCGCCGCGCCATACAGCTTGTCTTTCAATCCCTTCGCCTTACCCATTCGCTCCTCTCACGCCCGCCGGCGGCCCCGAGCGGGCACCTGCTCAGGCGTCGACGTCGTCCTCGTCGTCGTCCGGCAGCAGGCTCCGCTTGGGCATCGGGGCGGGCTTCGCCGGGGTGAACACCACGCGTCGGTTGCGGCCTTCACCTTCCGCCGCCACCTTCACTCCACCCACTCCTTCTACTGCCTTCAGGACGCGCGCGCGGTCCTCAGTCTTCATCGCGGCGAACGCATAGAAGCGCCCCAGGCTGGCGGACTTCTCCGCGAGCTTGCGGACGGCCTCCCGGAACGCCGGATCCTCCTCGACCTGCAGCGAGCGCTCGTCCGCCTCCGCGCCCTTCGCGGGAGCCTGTGCCTGAGCGGGCTTCGAGGCCTGCTGCGCCGGCTGCCCACCCCGGGCGTTGCGCTGCTGCGGCTGCGCGGCCGGAGCGGCGGCCGGAGCCCGGGCCGGCTTCTGCGCGGGCGTGGAAGCCGCCACCTGCTCCACGGTCGCGGCCGGAGCGGCGGCCTGGGCCTGGGCCTGGGCCTCGCGGCGCGGCCGGGGCTCCGGGTGCGCGCCCGCGCCCAGCATCACCCAGCGGCGCTCCACGCCCGGGCGGTGGAGCATCTTGTTGAGCAGGAACTGGAGCGAATCCAGCACCTGGCTGCGCTTGCCCGGCTCCACGCCCGGAGGCGGGCCGGACTCGAAGTGGAGCGCCACGGACAGGCTGCCGTCGGTGGCGTCCTGCAGGTCCAGCCGCGCCGGGAACCCCATCAGCCCGAGGATGTCCGTGAGCAGCTTCTCCACCCGGGGGCGGAAGTCCCCGCCGCCCGCCACGCCCTGAGTCCCGCTCACTTGCGTTTGCCTCCCCCGGCGGGCACCACCGCCGGCGTCCCGCCGCCCGTCTGGTTCTTCTTGCGGTCCAGCCACTTGCGCAGGCCCCACTGCTGGCCGATGGAGAGCACGTTGTTCGTGAAGATGTAGAGCGACAGGCCCGCCGGGTACTGCAGCAGCGTGAACGTGAAGATGATGGGCATGACCCAGGTCATGATCCGCGCCTGCGCCGCGTCCATCATCTGCGGCTGCATCTTCTGCGTGATGATCATCGACACGCCCAGCGCCAGCGGCAGGATGTACGTCGGGTCCTTGTAGGTGAGGTCGCGCCAGATGGGGCCGAAGAAGGGCTCGCCGTAGATTTCGAAGCTGTTGCGCAGCGACGTGAACAGCGCGATCCACACCGGCATCTGGATGAGCAGCGGCAGACAGCCGCCCAGGGGGTTCACCTTCGCCTCCTGGTACAGCTTCATGATCTCCAGGTTCTGGCGTTCCTTGTCGTCCGCGAACTTCTTGCGGATCTCATCCATCTTCGGCTGCAGCACCTTCACCGCCTCCATGCTGACCATGGAGCGGTAGGTGAGCGGCAGGAGCACCAGCTTCACCACCACGGTGAGCAGGATGATGGCGACGCCCCAGTTCCCCACGATGCCGTGGAAGAACTTCATGACCGCGAGCAAAATCTTGCAGACCACCGCCCAGATGCCGAAGTCGACGGTGTCCTCCAGCGCCGGGTGGAACGTCGTGGCGGACAGGCCCGCGACGCTTCGCAGCTCCGCGCCGGGCACCGGGCGCAGCAGGTCCGGATCCTTGGGGCCCAGGTAGCCGCCGAAGCGGAACGTGGCCACCTGGCCGGGCTCCACCTTGAGCGGGAAGCCCGCGGACACCTCGCGCCCGGTGGGCGTGGCGGTCAGCGTGCAGTGGCCGTTGAGCGCGCCTTCCAGCGGGTAGAGCGCGGACAGGAAGTACTGCTGGTTGATGCCGAAGAAGGAGATGGGGCCGCGCGTCTCCTCGGGCGGCTTGTCACCCGGAGACAGGTTGTGGAGCTTGTCCTCCACCCAGCACGCGGAGCGGCTCAGGTTGCCCACGCCGCCGAAGAAGGACGGCGCGTGCTCGAACTCCGGGTCGATGGCGCGGCCGTAGTGCACCTTGAGCTCGCCTGTCTGCGCCTGGGCGGAGGTGTTGCGCACCTGGAGGGTGTAGGTGAACTCGAAGCCCTCGCGCGGCCACTGGAGCGTCTTCGTCAGCTCCCACGGGCCCTGGCGGCCGGTGAACGCCACGCTGCCGCCGTTGTCGGAGGGGCCCTCCTGCACGGCGTAGCGGGTGTTCGCCGCCAGCGGTGCGCCGCCTTCAATGGTCACCGCGAGCGGCAGGGGCTGGCCGGGCACCGGGTGCGCCAGGTTCATCTGCGGCGGCGGGGGGATGTCCTTGCCGAAGAGCTTCTCGAAGCCCTCCTTGACGGTGAGCGACTGCTGCTCGCGCATCTTCGTGCCCTGGAGCACGGCGGAGGTGAGGCCGGCGCCCTCGGAGGAGAAGGTGTACTTCACCTCCGGCCGGGCGAAGTCCACGGTGCGCGCGGGCGGGGGCGGGGCCTCCGCGTGGGTGCCCCCGTCCTCCGCGCCCATGCCCGGCGGCGGCACGGCGGCCATGCCCGGGGTGCCCGCGTCCAGCGTGGCCGCGACTTCGACCCCGCCGTCCGTGCCTTCCGCGCCCGGAGGCGGCCCCTTGGGGGCGAAGAAGAAGGTGTAGGCGGCGGTCGCCGCGAAGGAGAGGGCGAGCGCCAGGAGCAGCCGCTTCTGCGAATCGTTGGACTGGGGCGACAGCGGGTCGTTCGTCATGGATTTCCCTGTACCGGCGGCGGACGGCCGGAGGGCGGGCGGAAGCAAACCGTCAGGGGACGGGATCGAATCCACCGGGGTGGAATGGCTGGCAGCGCAGCAGGCGCCAGACGGTGAGGGCGCTGCCCTTCACCCCGCCGTGCTTCTCCAGCGCCTGCATGGCGTAGGTGGAGCACGAGGGGTGGAACCGACACGCCTTCGGCAGCAGCGGCCCCAGGAACCGCCGGTAGAAGCGGATGGGCAGGGCGATGACGAAGGCGAGTGGACTCATGGGGCGGGCTCTTTAGGGGGCACGCGAGGTGCCGGAAAGAGCCGTTGCAGCTTACGGGTGACGCCGTCGAACGCACGGGAAACTTGCGCGAAGGAGGCTTCCTTCGCCGAGGAGCGGACGACCAGGACTACGTCGAGACCGGGGGGCCATTGCCCGCGCTGCTTGCGGAACAGCTCGCGAAGCAGTCTGCGAAGGCGTGCGCGCACCACCGCGTTGCCCACCTTGCTGGAGACGGTGAGCCCTACGCGGGAGTGCGCCCGGTTGTTGCGTTGAACGAGGGCCAGGAGGCAGTCGGACGGAACCTTCTGACCGCCCTCCTGGACCTCCAGGAACTCACGCCGCTGGAGCAGGCGAAAGGCCTTGGGGAAGCGCTCGTCGGTTGCCTGAGGCACCCGCGGCGCCGCTCCCTCGGCCATCGTCCGTGCGTCCAGTTACTTCTTGAACGACGACACCACCAGGCGCTTACGGCCCTTGGCCCGGCGGCGCTTGAGGACATCCCGGCCGCCCTTGGTGGCATTCCGCTTACGGAACCCGTGGGCGCGGTTGCGCCGGATCTTCGACGGCTGGTACGTGCGCTTGGACACAACGACTCCTGAGAGCTGAAGGCAGCGCCTGGACCATCCGGCGCGACCCGTACAGTGGAAAGGGGGCGTCCGTAACCCTATTTCCTGGACAAGTCAATCAAGGATCACCAGCGCCGACCGTGCAGCCCTGCGCTGGGGGGACTTGGCGATCATGTAGGAAAAGGAGGGACGGGGCAAGGAACGGCGAGCGGGTGGTTCCAGTAGAGCGCGTGGATGCGCTCGGTGTCCGCGTCGAAGTCGAACAGGAAGCCGCCGGGCACACGGAGGACCGGGGCCTCCATGTGGGTCTCCCGCGTGAAGGGGATGCCCCGGGCCGTCAGCGCTTCCTCCAGCCGCGGCTTGGTCATCGACGGATCCAGGAACCAGCCCGTGAACTCCAGGCTGGTGAAGGCCCCCACGCCGCTGTCCACCTCCAGGAACCGGAGACGGCCGTCCTCCAGGCCCAGTTGCACGGCGCCGTAGAACCAGCAGACGGTGCCCGGCTCCAACGTGGGCGTCACCTCTTCGGGGACTCCCAGCAAGGCCACCACCGCCTCGGCGCTCATTGAAGGACTCAGCGGCTCCAGGGTCCCGAGCTTCAGCGCCCGCGCGAAGTCGATGGCCACGTGACGGCCCTGGCGGACGTCCTCGAACGCGGTCACCCCCGCGTGCCAGCGCCGGACGTGATCCAGTGCCTCCACCTCCGAAGTGAAGCCTTCGGGAGGGAGCCACGGAAGAGGCAGCTCCTTCGGCGTGGGGCCCAGGTAGTCCTCATACAAGGAGAGCTCGTGCGACGTGTGCTCGCCCGGTGGATCGTGCCGGCGGAGCAGGAACGTGCGTCCCCCGGTCGTCGCCGCGAACAGCGTCCTGCGCTCGTTGATGTTCGCCATGCGTTCATGTCCTGTGCAACGTTGGGTGGATCACGTCAAGGCCGTTCAGGTGGCGCCGCCGCCCACCTCCCGCAACCCATCGGAACGGCTCGCGCCAGGGACAGAAGGCGGATCCACCGGGAGTGATCATCCCCACCCGCCAGGGGGTCCCGCTGATCCGTGCTACAGGCCGGTTCCTTGATCAGCCGGAGAGCGGGTGTTAGCACCGCCGGACGCCCGCTGGTTCTCTTCATCCGCGCCGTCCCCGAGCCTCCGTGTGAACGCCCTCGCCCATTCCGCCCCCACGCCTTCGCTGCCCAGTGCCGGCGTCATCTGGACCCGCACGCTGGAAGCCATCCGCCAGGAGGGCCTGCACTACGCCCTCACCTGGCTGGAGCGGATGCGCCCCATGGAGGTGCGCGAGAACGCCCTGGTCCTGGGCGTGCCCGACCGCTTCTTCCGCGACTGGGTGGATGACCACTACCGCTCCATGCTGGAGACGCACATCGCCCGGCTGGAGCCGTCTCTGGGCCGCGTCGCCTATGAGGTCGTCGTCGGACCTCCGCCGTCCTCGGACCTGCCGCCCACGCCCACCGTCAAGGTGAACTCCATGCGGCCCGCGCGGCTCAACCCGCGCTTCACCTTCGACACCTACGTCGTCGCGGACAGCAACCAGCTCCCCGCCGCCGCGGCGCAGGCCGTGGCCCACCGGCCGGGCCACAACTACAACCCGCTCTACATCTACGGCGGCACGGGCCTGGGCAAGACGCACCTGCTCCAGGCGGTGGGCAACCACATCTGGGAGAAGGACCCCACCCAGCGCATCGTCTACCTCTCCAGCGAGCAGTTCACGAACGAGTACGTGGAGAGCGTGCGCGAGCACCGCATGACGGACTTCCGCCGGAAGTTCCGCGAAGAGTGCGACGTGCTGCTCATCGACGACATCCAGTTCCTGGGCAAGCGCGAGGAGACGCAGAAGGAGTTCTTCTACACCTTCGAGACGCTCTTCGGCCTCAACAAGGCCATCGTGCTCACCAGCGACATGGTGCCCGCGGAGGTGCCCGGCATGGAGGACCGCCTGCGCAGCCGCTTCGCCATGGGCCTCATGGCGGACATCCGCGAGCCCACCTACGAGACGCGCGTCGCCATCCTCCAGAAAAAGGCGGAGCAGGAGGGCCTCAACCTGCCGGACCCCGTGGCGCACTTCATCGCGAAGCACGTGCAGAAGAACGTGCGCGAACTGGAAGGCGCGCTCGTGAAGCTGTCCGCGATGCACAGCCTCACGAAGCAGCCGGTGACGGAGGAGTTCGCGTCCCAGGTGCTGCGCGACATCCTGCCCGCGCAGCGCACCGTGGACGTGGAGGCCATCCAGCGCGAGGTGGCCCGCTTCTACAAGGTCACCGTGGAGGCGCTGAAGGAGGACCGGCGCCACAAGGCGCTCGCGCACGCGCGGCAGGTGGCCATGTACCTGAGCCGGAAGCTGACGAAGAGCTCCTTCCCGGAGATCGCCTCGCGCTTCAACAAGGACCACTCCACCGTCATCTCCGCCGTGCGCAAGGTGGAGGGCCTGCGGGAGACGGACGTAACCGTGCACCGCGACCTGTCGGAGCTGGAGACGAAGCTCGGCGGCATGTAGCCCGCGTCAGTGCGGGGCCGGCTGCGACGGCGCGGACACCTCCTCCAGCGTCCTGCCGCTCTCCTGGTCGCTGAGCTCCGCCGCGATGTCCCCCAGGGCGAGGATGCCCACCAGCCGCTTGTCCCGGTTGAGCACCAGGATGCGGCGGATCCGTGAGGCCCTCATCTTCTGGGCCGCCTGGGTGAGGTCGTCGTCGTCGTAGACGGACTCCACGCCCCGGGTCATCGCCTGGGCCACCTGGGTCCGCTCCATGTCCAGGCCCTGCGCCACCGCGCGGACCACGATGTCCCGGTCCGTGACGATGCCCACCAGCTCGTCGCCGTCACACACGGGAATGGGCCCCACGTTCCGGGCGCGCATCTTCTCCGCGGCGACCCTCAAGGAATCAGACGGGCGGACGATCTCCACGTCCGACGTCATCACGTCACTCACTCGTTGCGTTGCCATGGCGTCTCTCCTTGCGGGGGGTTCCTCCTTCAGCGTGGGCACACGGCTGTCCGGTGACAGGGAGGCGTCAACGGGCTGTCTGTCCATTCCCCCGGGTCTCGGGCATGCTGCGGCTTCATGGGCCCTTCGGGTCCTCGACTCAGGGACGCCCGGCCGGAAGCGCTCCCCCCTTCCGCGTTGCTTCCGCCATGACCTCCATCCCCTGGTTGCATGCCTCCGGCCACACTGTCGCCGTGCTGTGTCTGTCTTTGATGTCCCTGGGGCTGTCCGGCTGTGACACCGGAACCCATACCCGGTTGCTCTTCGCGCTCAATCCCTCGTTCCTCCAGGGGGATTCCGTGTCGGTCCCGGCCTCGGGGGTGCGGGCGATGACGGACCCGGTCACGCTCCCGGATCTCACGTCGGATGACGGCTTGAGATTCCAGCTGGAGGGCGCGGGCATCAACGTGAGGGACGTCCGTCTGGCGTTGGGCGGAGGGCTGCGGTGCGAGGACGTGAAGGAGGACCTCCAGGACGGCGCCGGGTGCGTCCCGTCCGAGGACGGCCCGGACACGGTCACGCTCGCGGGCCCCTTCTCCTTCTTTCTGCCGGACGGGGAGCCCTCGCAGGGCGGCAAGGAGGTGCGCATCCCCCCTGCCAAATACCAGCGGGTCGACTTCGTGCTGGCGGAGGGCGGACTGAGGGCCTACCCCCGGCTGTACCAGGGCTCGAACGCCTGGGCCATGAACCTCACCCTGCCCGAGGGCACGGCGCTGGGCTTCGAGGTCCCCCAGCCCCTCACGGTGGCGCCAGGGGGCTCCCTGCGCGTGACGTTCCGCCAGGCCACCTGGCTGAAGGGCCTGCCGCTGGGAGCGTGCTTCCAGAGCGGGGACCTGCCCCGGACGGACTCCGAGCTGCTCCTGGACGCCGCGAGCGGAGAATGCCAGGGCGCGGGGGACAAGGTGCGGGAGGCCCTGCGCACCCAGGGGAACCTCAGCGCCCTCCCGTTCTGACCGCCGTCCCCTACTTGTAGAACATAGGCGACAGCCACCGGTCCAACACCGGCAGCAGGACGAACCACCACAGCAGCGGACTGACGAGCCCCAGGAAGATGCCCGTGAGGGCCTGACCCCGCCTGCCGATGGGCGGGGTCGCCTTGGGGTCCACGCGCGTCAGCGCCACCGCGCCGCAGATCACCGCGATGGGTGCCCACAGCGGGAGGAGAACCGCGCCGAGGCCGAACCGCAACGCGTGACGTGCAATGCGGTTGTTGAAGCGCCGGTTCCACATCACCTTCAGTGCCTCGGGCGACACCGGCAGCCGGAAGAAGAGCTGGTTGCGCACGTCGCGGTGGATGCGCAACGCGGTGACCATCGAGGGAACGAGACACAGGAGGAAGAGGAAGCGCGCGTCTCGGTACAGGGCATCCGCGGCCA
This sequence comes from Corallococcus caeni, assembly GCF_036245865.1. NCBI lineage: Bacteria > Pseudomonadati > Myxococcota > Myxococcia > Myxococcales > Myxococcaceae > Corallococcus > Corallococcus caeni. The sequence goes on from NZ_BTTW01000010.1 coordinate 185,952, forward strand.
CCGCCACCACCAGCGGCGTGGCCAGCAGCGCATGCCGCGCCCAGCGCTGCCCCAGGAAGAAGGCGACGCCCACCGGCACGGGGATGAGCAGCACCAACAGGAACAGCGACTGCCTCCTCGTACCCGGCCCCCATAGCGCCAGCGCGGCGACCACGGTCACGCAGAGCAGCAGCGTCACGCCGCCCACCACCCACGCCCACTCGTCGCGCCGCCCCAGGTAGCGCTGGCGCAGGGCCTCCAGGTAGTTCACGTCCGGGCGCGCCGCGCAGGCCACGCAGTACAGCCGTACGCCCAGGCCCGGCACGGACGTGGCGCAGTCCGCGCAGATGAAGCTCCCGCAGCGGGTGCAGGTTCCGCCCGCGGGCTGGTCCGGGTGGACGGCGCAGCGGCGCTGCTGGGATGCGGGCACCTCCAGGCTCATGGCCGCAGTGTCGCACGGCGAGCAACACCCGGCACCCGGGCGCCTACCCGGTCGCCTTCGGGCTTACAGGCTCCGGGGCGCGTGCTAAGCGCGCGAGGCACCGTCCTGAACCGTGGAGGAACCTTGTCCCGATTGAAGGCCCTCGCCGCAGCGGCCCTGTTCGTGGGGCTTCCGGCGCTCGCTCAGACCCCCGAGGCGAAGCCGCTGGAGCCCGGCCGCGAAAACCTGGCCATCCCGTATGAGAAGTACACGCTGCCCAACGGCATGGAGGTCATCCTCTCCGTGGACCGCAAGCTGCCCGTGGTGGCCGTCAACGTCTGGTACCACGTGGGTGCCTACGACGAGCAGCCGGGCCGCACCGGCTTCGCGCACCTCTTCGAGCACATGATGTTCCAGGGCTCCAAGCACGTGCCGGACGACGTGCACATCGGCCTCCTGGAGCAGGCGGGCGCCACGGACCTCAACGGCACCACCAGCTTCGACCGCACCAACTACTACGAGACCGTGCCCAGCAACCTGCTGGAGACGGCGCTGTGGTTGGAGAGCGACCGCATGGGCTTCCTGCTGGACGCGCTCACGCAGAAGAAGCTGGATACGCAGAAGGAGGTCGTGAAGAACGAGCGCCGCCAGGGCGTGGAGACGGCCCCCTACGGTGAGGCGCAGGAGAAGGCGTGGCAGGCGCTGTTCCCCGCGCCGCACCCGTACTCCGGCAACGTGATTGGCTCCATGAAGGACCTGGACGCGGCCACGGTGGACGAAGTGAAGGCGTTCTTCCGCACCTGGTACGCGCCCGCCAACGCGACGCTCGCCATCGTGGGCGACTTCGACCCCGCGAAGGCCAAGGCATTGGTGGAGAAGTACTTCGGCACGCTGCAGTCGGGCCCCAAGCCCAAGCGCCCGGACGTGGCGCCCGTGAAGGTCACGCGTGAGACGGTCATCCGCCACGACGAGAAGGTGGCCACGCTGCCCCTGCTCTCCATGGCGTGGCTCACCGCCCCGTACCTGAAGCCCGGGGACGCGACGGCGGACGTGCTCGCCACCGCGCTGGGCACGGGCCGCGCGAGCCGCCTGTACCGCCGGCTGGTGCTGGACAAGCAGCTGGCGCAGAGCGTGGACGCCACGCAGCAGAGCCAGGGCGCGCAGTCCGTCTTCTCCATCGAGGCGGTGGCCCGGCCCGGCGTCACCACGGACCAGTTGAAGAAGGAGATCGACGCGGTGCTGGACGAGGTCCGCAAGGAGGGCGTCACGCAGGAGGAGATCGTCCGCGCGCGCACCCGCTATGACACGCGCCAGCTGGCGGGCCTGCAGGCCGTGGGCGGCTCCGGCAGCAAGTCCGACACGCTCCAGACGTACAACCAGTTCGTGGGCGAGCCCAGCTACGTCGCGCAGGACCTGGCGCGCTACCAGGACGTCACGCCCGCCTCGGTGAAGCAGTTCGCCAATGACGTGCTGCGCCCGGACGCGCGCGTCGTCCTCCACGCGGTGCCGCCCGCCAGCAAGGCCGCGCCGTCTTCCGCTCCGGGCAAGGAGGCCCGCTAGTCATGCACCGCCGAATCCTCACTGCCCTCCTCACGCTGTCCATCGCCGGCTGCGCCACCACGAAGCCCGCGGAGGCGCCTCCCGCCCAGCCGCCCCCGGCCGAGCAGCCGCAATCCCAGACACCGGCGCAGGACGCGGAGTCGTTCCGCGACCAGCCGCCCAAGCCCGGCCAGTCGCCGGAGCTGGTGCTGCCCACGTTCGAGCAGGCGAAGCTGGACAACGGCCTCACCGTCATCGTCAGCACGCGCAAGGAGTTGCCGCTGGTGTTCGCGGGCATCGCCTTCGCCGCGGGCGTGTCGCAGGAGCCCGCCGCGAAGCTGGGCATCGCGGACCTGTCCTACCGCATGCTGCTGGAGGGCGCGGGCAAGCGCGACACGGTGGCGCTGGACAACGCGTTCGCGGACCTGGGCGTGTCACCCGCCATGTCGGTGGACCCGGACGGCGCCTTCGTGGGCGCGCGCGTGCTCACGACCAACGTGGACGCAGTGATGAGCCTGCTGGCGGACGTCGTCCTGCGGCCCACCTTCGACGCGAAGGCCTTCGAGCGCCGCAAGAAGCAGCAGCTGGGTGAGCTGGTGCGCCGCATGGGCGACCCGAACTTCCTGGCGCAGCAGGCCTACTACCAGGCCGTGTTCGGCGCGGACCACCCGTACGGCCACACGTCCGGCGGCACGCCGAAGACGGTGGAGGCGCTGACGCTGGCGGACGCGAAGAACTTCTACGCGAAGAACACCGGCCCTCGCGCCGCCGCGCTCATCATGACCGGCGACGTGACGCTCCAGCAGGCGGTGGAGCTGGGAAAGAAGTACTTCGGCGGGTGGAAGGGTGGGGCCGTGGCGCCCAAGCCGCCGCCCGCGCCGCCCGCGCCGCCCCGTCAGCAGGTGCGCGTGGTGCCCAAGCCGGGCCTGGAGCAGACGGTGGTGCTGGTGGGCCGTCCCGGCCTCGCCGCGGGCCACCCGGACGAGTACCCGCTGGAGCTGGCCACCACGGTGTTCGGCGGCTTCTTCGGCAGCCGGCTCAACATGAACATCCGCGAGGACAAGGGCTACAGCTACGGCGCCAACGCGCACCTGGGCACGCGCCTGGGCGTGGGTCCGCTCACCGCGTACGCGGCCGTGCGGCAGGACGTGACGGGTCCGGCGCTCAGCGAGTTCATCAAGGAGCTGGCCGGCATCAAGTCCAACCCCATCACGGAGAAGGAGCTGGCCGCCGCGCGCGAAGGGCTCATCCGCGCGTTCCCGGGCGCCTTCGAGACGGTGGAGGGCCTGGGCGGCAGCGCCGCGCAGCTCTACTTCCACCGCCGTCCCATGGACGAGTTCAAGCGCACCGTGGAGGGGCTGGAGAACGCCAGCGCCGCGGAGGTGCAGCGCGTGGCCGAGTCCTACCTGGACCCGGCCAACATGCAGGTGGTGCTCGTGGGCGACCCGCTGGTCATCCAGGAGCAGGTGACGCCGCTGAACCTGGGCAAGCTCACGCTGGTGGAGACGCCGGCGTCGGACATGGCGCCCAAGCAGGCGGTCCCGTAGCGGAGCGCTTCACTGTGTGGGTTTGAAGCCGGGGTCCCGACGTGGGTGTCGGGGCCCCGGTTTTTTCATTCCCGGGTGGGCTCGTTGTCGGCGGCCTCGCGGGCCTCGGCCTTGAGGCGGCCGCGCTCCTCGCGCGCCTCGTCGTCCACGTCGTCGAGGACGCTCTGCGGGTTGTTCCGGGGCCCGCCCACGGGGCCGTCGCTGTCGAGGGCGAACTTCTGCTCCTCGGTGGAGTGCTTGGCGTCGTCCGCGTACAGGGGCTTGGTGTCGTCCGCCTCCAGCCCTCGCTCCACGTGGTCCTTGGCGAAGCCGGGCTTGTGGGCGGTGTCGCTCTTCTTTCGGGTGGCCATGGGTTGCTCCTGAAGGGGGGTGGGACAGCTCACACCCGCACAATGTCGGCAGCCCCGTGCGCCTGGACCACCGTGGGGACCGTGGGGCGGGGGGTTGGCTGCCTGCCCCCTGACCTGGAATCGCGAGAGCGGCTAGGATGGGGACTCCATGGTCGGACGCAGCGGGAACAGCCAGCGGCACGAGGGGACGACGTCCTCCGTGGGCGCGCGCGTCCAGACCGTCATGACCGAGACTCGCACTCGCACCGGCCTGACTCCTCGCGGAGCGCGGACCGCCTGACTTCCGAAGCGGACCTCCCGAAGGTCCCCCTTCCGAACCCGGCCCCGCGCTCCTCCCGAGCGCGGGGCTTTTTCGTTGCCCCACCCCCATCCGTCGCCACCCCGAGGAACCGCATGACGCCGCTTCCGATAAGTCCCTCCCGCCACCAGGTCCCGCCGTTCCGCGAGGAGGCCGTGTCATGCGCGTGATGAAATTCGGTGGCACCAGTGTCGGGGATGCGGAACGGATGCGCGGCGTCGTCGCGCTGGTGGAGGAGGCGCGCAAGGCGGAGCGGGTGATGGTGGTGGCGTCCGCGGTGTCGGGCATCACCAACCTGCTGGTGGAGGCGGCGCGGGTGGCGCAGGAGGGCGAGCCCGTGCAGGAGGCCTGCGCCCGGTTCGACGAAACGCACTCCGCCATCGCGAGGGCGCTGAGCGCGGACCTGAAGCCCGCGCAGACGCGGCCCCTGGCGGAGGGGCTGGTGGCGCTGGGGGTGGAGTTGCGAGGGCTGTTGCAGGGCGTGGGGCTCCTGAGGGAGTGCTCGCCGTCGGTGCTCGCGCACCTGTCGGGGCTGGGGGAGCGGGCGTCGTGCCTGCTGCTCGCGGCGCTGCTGGAGGCGCGGGGCCTGGCGCCCGTGAGCGTGGACCCGAGGCAGGTGCTGGTGTGCACGGGGGACCCGCTCCAGGCGACGCCCCGGGCGGAGGAGATCCGCGCGCGGTTCGCGCCGCTGCGGGAAGGGGGGCCGGGGCTGTTGTTGATGCCGGGGTTCTTCGGAGGGGACGCGCGCGGCAAGACGATGTCGCTGGGGCGGGGTGGGTCGGACTACTCGGCGGCGCTGGCGGCGGCGGCGCTGGATGCGCGGCTGCTGGAGATCTGGACGGACGTGGACGGCATCTTCAGCGCGGACCCGCGGCTGGTGCCGGAGGCGTTCGCGCTGGAGGAGGTGAGCTTCGAGGAGGCGATGGAGCTGGCCTACTTCGGCGCGAAGGTGCTGCACCCGAAGACGATTGCCCCCGCGAGGGAGCGCGGCATCCCGGTGCGCGTGTGCAACAGCTTCCGGCCGGAGCACCCGGGCACGCGGGTGACGGCCACGGCGCCGTCGTCGAGGCACCCGGTGCGCGGGCTGTCGTTCCTGCCGGACATCGCGCTCATCAACATCGCGGGCGCGGGGTTGAAGGGCGTGCCGGGCACGGCGGCGCGCGTCTTCGAGGCGATGGCGCGCTCGTCCATCTCCGTGGTGCTGATTACGCAAGGCTCCAGCGAGTCCTCCATCAGCTTCTGCGTGGGGGAGGCGGAGGCCACGCGGGCGGTGCTGGCGCTGGAGGACGCGTTCGAGGTGGAGCGCGAGGCGGGGAAGGTGGACCCCATCGAGCACCAGCCGGGGCTCGCGGTGTTGAGCATCGTGGGCGACGGGATGCGGCACCGGGTGGGCGTGGCGGGGACGTTCTTCAGCGCGCTGGCGGACGTGGATTGCAGCATCGCGGCCATCGCGCAGGGGTCCAGCGAGCGCAGCATCTCCGCGGTGATTTCACGGGAGGACGGACCGCGCGCGATGGCGCACGTGCACCGCAAGGCCTTTGGCACCACGGAGGTGGTGGAGCTGCTGGTGGCGGGCGTGGGCACGGTGGGCGGGGAGCTGCTGCGGCAGATCCACCAGCAGGCGCCGAAGCTGCGGGCGCATGGGTTGGACTTGCGGGTGTGTGCCATTGCCAATAGCAGACACAGCCTGGTGGCGCCGGAGGGCGTGGCGCTGGACGGGTGGAAGGCGCGGCTGGACGCGAGCGAGTCCGGCTTCACGCTGGACACGTTCCGCGCGTGGGCGAAGGCGCGCAGGCCAGGCCGGCCCATCTTCGTGGACTGCACGAGCAGCGAGGACGTGGCGCTGGGCTATCCCGCGCTGATGGCGTCCGGGCTGCACGTGGTGACGGCGAACAAGAAGGCCAACGCGGGACGGCAGGAGCACTGGAGGGCGCTGCGGGAGACGGCGGCGCGGCACCAGCGGAGGTTCCTCTACGAGACGAACGTCGGGGCGGGGCTGCCGGTCATCGACACGTTGAAGAACCTGCTGCGCACGGGAGACACGGTGCACCGGGTGGAGGGCATCCTGTCGGGGTCGCTGTCGTTCATCCTGGGGCTGACGGAGGCCGGAGTGCCGCTGTCCAAGGCGGTGGGCACGGCGATGGAGAAGGGCTTCACGGAGCCCGACCCGCGCGACGACCTGGAGGGCACGGACGTGGCGCGCAAGGTGCTCATCCTCGCGCGCGAGCTGGGCCGCACGCTGGAGCTGGAGGAGGTCGCGCTGGCGTCGCTGCTGCCAGAGGAGTTCGACGCGAAGGGCCCGCTGCCGGAGTTCCTGGCGCGGCTGCCGCAGGCGGATGAGCTCTTCCAGAGGCGGGTGGACGCGCACCGGAAGGAAGGCAAGGTGCTGCGCTACGTGGGCAGCGTGGGACCGGAGGGAGTGCGCGTGGGATTGGTGCCGGTGCCGCTGGAGCATCCACTGGCGGCGGTGAAGGGCGGCGAGAACGCGCTCAGCTTCCTGTCGGAGCGGTACAGCCCCACGCCGCTGGTGATTCGAGGGTACGGCGCGGGAGCGGCGGTGACGGCGGCGGGGGTGCTCGCGGATGTGTTGCGATTGGTGGAGGGGCCGTTGCCCTGAGCGTATGTGTTTCATTCCCCGATATAGGCCGCCAGTTCCTCCGGCTTTCCTTCGGGGAAGGCTTCCTTCAAATAGTCGAGAAAGGCGGAGACACGGGCGCTCAGCAGCCGCCGCGACGGATAGAGCGTCCACAGCGTGATTTCTGGCCCCTCGACATCCCCCCAATGCACCAGCCTTCCAGTGGCCAGGTCGTGACCCACCAGCGAAATCGGGAGGCGCGCGGCGCCGACACCCGCTCGGACAGCATCGCGGACCATGATGAGCGATGAGAGGCGAAGGACTGGCTCGACCGCGATGCGTGTCTTTCCGGTGGGCGCCACGACATTCCAGGCTGCACCGCCGTCGCTCGCGCCACGTACGACTGCCGCGACAGCGAGGTGCTTCGCCGGCCTGACGAGCTTCGGGCTCGCGACGACCACCAGCCGGTCGCGCAGAAAAGCTCGTCCGACCAGGCGCTCATCCGGATCCGGATTGACGCGAATGGCCAGGTCATAACCTTCCTCTATCAGGTCGACGGTCCGGTCCTCCGTCGTGACCTCGAGCCGGACCTCTGGATATTTCAGCGCGAACCCGGCCGCGAGCTTCCCCATCGCGGTCTGCGAGAAGAGCAACGGCGCGCTGATACGCAGCCTGCCTCTCGGCCTGTCCCCACCTGAGGCGATCTCCGCCGCGGTCTCGTCGAGCTCGGTCAGCAAGGCCCCCGTTCGCTCGAAGAGCGCCCGCCCTTCCTCGGTGAGCTTCAGCGTGCGCACTCCGCGCTCGATGAGTCGCAGGCCGAGGGCGGCCTCGAGCTCCGCCACCCTGCGGGACAGGGTCGCCTTCGGGCGCCCCGCTGCGCGTGCGGCCCGTCCAAAGCCCCCGTGTCGGGCGACGAGGTTGAAATCAGCGAGAGCCAGCAGGTCCATGAGTGTTCCACCAGTGAGACGACCCGTCTCAAACTAGCAGCTATCGGTTTGAATCTGGAACGCTAGTTTATGGGTGTCTCGCAGCCCGAACCGGAGTGATTCCCATGACCATCCTCGTTACTGGCGCCACTGGCACCGTCGGCCGTCACGTTGTCGAACAGCTCATCCAGCGCGGCGCAGATGTGCGCGCCCTCGTCCGGGACCCGGCGAAGGCTCGTTTCCCGAAGGGCGTCACCGTCGTGCAGGGCGACCTGCTCGACATCGACTCGCTGCGGAGCGCCTTCTCGGGCGTCTCCACGCTCTTCCTGCTCAACGCCGTGGTGCCTGACGAGTTCACGCAGGCCCTCATCGCGCTCAACATCGCCCGCGAGGTGGGCATCCAGCGGATCGTCTACCTGTCGGTGATCCACAGCGACCGCTACGTGAACGTGCCGCACTTCGCGGGCAAGTTCGCCGTCGAGCGGATGATCGAGCAGATGGGCCTCAATGCCACCATCCTGCGTCCCGCCTACTTCATGAACAACGACGTCACCATCAAGGACGTGGTGACCGGGTATGGCGTCTACCCGATGCCGATTGGCGGCAAGGGCCTCGCCATGATCGACGCGCGCGACATCGGAGAGATCGCGGCCATCGAGCTGCTCCGCCGGGAGCAATCGGCCAGCCCGCTCCCCCTCGAGCGGATCAACCTCGTCGGTCCCGACACGCTGACCGGCGCGGATGTCGCTGGCATCTGGACGGAGGTCCTGGGGCGTCCCATCACCTATCCGGGGGATGACACCGCCGGGTTCGAGCAGAACCTCCGGCGGTTCATGCCGAGCTGGATGGCGTTCGACATGCGCCTGATGAGCGAACGCTTCCTCACCGACGGAATGCTCCCCGAAGCCGGCGATGTCGCGCGTCTCACCGCGCTCCTGGGGCGTCCCCTGCGCTCGTACCGCGACTTCGCCGCCGAGATCGCGACCTCGGCCTGACGGCCGGGCGACACCCCACGCTCACGACAAGGAAGACCCTCATGATCCATTCGACCGCCACCGTCCCGGTGAACCCCGAAGGCGAGAGCCGGCTGACCCGCGCGCAGGCCTGGAAGGGCCTGGTCCTCAAGGCCCGCGACGCCCGCCTGTTCCTCCCGCCCGGCATCTGCACCCGTTGTGACGTCGTCGAGGAGAGTGCCTCTCACATCGTGCGTGAAGCCACGATTGCAGGAGCCGATCTGCGCGAAATCATCACGTTCGAGCCGCAGGGCAAGGTCACCTTCTTCCAGTCCACCGGTCCGCGCGAGGGCGCCATCATCAACGAGCTGTTCGAGGACGCCGACGGCACGCTCCAGCTCCGCTTCTATTGCTACCTCGGCCTGCGAGGCAAAGCGCCGAACGGCCCCGAGGCGCGCGCCGAGCAGGAGTGGATGAGCAGCGACAAGGGCTACAAGAGCGCCTTGCTGTCGACGCTGAAGCGGACGCGCGAGCTGCTCGCCGAGGGCCGGCTCTGAGCAGCACAAGTGGGTACAGCTCCTGGAACCTGTTTAGGCTCTTCCCCCATGAAGAAGAGCCTTACGTTCTGTGCACTGATGCTGTGGATGGCGGCGTGCGCATCCAGCACGCCGCTGCAGCAGCGGTGGGACGAAGCCGAAGCGGAGTGCGCTGACGCGAGCGCGGATGCCTGTGTGACCCTGGTGTGTGGGGACACGGCCTGCGGCTTCTTCCGGTGCGAGGACGTGCCCGGGGAGGTGGTGCTGGCACGAGGACTGCCGCCACGTCCACCACCCGCGGCGGTAGCGCCCGCACCTGGGAGTGGGCCCCGGCGCAACTGGGGCGGGAGCATGGGCCTACCGGGGGACGCGGAACCGGTGATGGTGTTCCCCTGGTATGGGAACCCCAAGCCCGTGCCTCCGCTGCGGCAGTTGCCGGCGGGGAGGTTCGAGAAGCACCACATCTTCCCTCAGGCCCCGGACCTTGCTGCGTGGTTCAAGGGGAAGGGCATCGACATCCACCAGTTCACGATCCCCATCCCCGTGCATGTCCACCGGCGTATTCACAGCGATGGTCCCAAGGGTGGCCTGTGGAACAAGGCTTGGCGCGAGTTCAGGGATACGAACGGGGGCGCCCCTCAAGAGGAAATCTTCAAGCATGCCGGGGAACTGATCTATCGCTTCCAACTGCTGGGTGGTCCCATCCAGCAGTACAACTGAGCCTTCATCTATCTGAGGCCTGACGGTCCATGCCCCCCTTCTTCTGGCTCCGCGACGACGAAGCAGCCACCTCCCTTTACAGCGGAGACTTTGATGCCACGCACAAATGGTTCTTGCCCGGCATCAAGAATTGCCCAGGCTGCGGTGCGACGTGGAGTGGATGGGGACGTCAATACCCCGCCGTGGACCTTTCACTCATCCCACAGCACCAGGAGTTCGAAGAGCCCCGGCCCGAGCCGTTTCACGAGTTTGTCCGTCTCCGGGAACTGGTGCGCCCACTGGTGCCACCGGATGCATCGCTCCCTCCCGGGACAAGCTTCGGTCCGCTCACAGGTCAGGCCTCCGGTCAGTTCGGACCGTTCACCTGGCAGGGAACATCCCTCATGCTCATCCGCCGCGACACGCTCGACGGCCTCCAGGCAGCGGGCATCCGTGGGCTGCTGGGATGCAAGACGGAGCTGCGGTTCCGGAAGAAGACGCCTCCGGACATCCTCGAGCTCCAGATCGAACCGCGCGGCCTGCTGCACCGGGACTGCCTTCCTCCCGACCTGGAGCCGCCCTGTCCCACCTGTGGGCGGCAGGGCTTCCGCCGTCCGGAGGATCCCATCCTCGACGGCGCTTCGTTGCCCACGGACAGGGACCTGTTCCGCTTGGACAACTTCAGCACCATGATCATCGGCACGGACCGCTTCAAGGACGCGGTGGAGCAGGGTGGATGGACGGGCATCTCCTTCCGCGAACTCCCGGTCCGCTAACCGGTGGGGAAGGGCGGTGGCTCCACCACCACCTCCATGGGCAGGACCTCCTTCTCCGCGATCCACTTCACCCACAGCTTCGGACGCGCGGTCGTGTCGTGGTGCTTGGGCCGCTCCAACCGGATGGACAGCCAGTTGCGGTCCCGCAGGTACAGCTCCTTGCCCACCGGCAACAGCTCCGTGTGCAGGAACCCTGGCAGGTCCTCCCTCGAACCCTCCGACAACGCCAGCATCCCCTTGAACGCGAGCCACCCCGGCGGCGGGTGCACGATGGGCGACGACGTCGCCTGCTCGATGAACACCTCCCCCACCGTGCCCAGCGCCGGGACCAGGTGGTCCGGGTTGCGTGAACGCACCCGCGCCCTGGCCCCCACGTGCACGTCCCCGGACAACACCGTCACCGCGCAGTAGGACTTCTTCGCCAGCGAGAACAGGTTCATCAACATCCGCGTGCGCTCGCCGCGGTGCACCGCGGACTCCCACTGGTCCAACAGGTCGTCACGCAGGCCGACGCCTCCTCCGCTCATGCGCTCCATCGCCGGCCCGAAGCGCAGGTGCACCAGCGGCACCGACGACACCACCAGCACGTGCCTCGCCTTCTTGCCGTTCTCCGGCCGTCGGCGGTGCTCCTCCCGCCAGGCGTCGAACGCGTCCCACTGCGACCGGCTCATCACCGTGAACTCGGACTGCGGATGCGCGTCCTCCGTGTCGATGACCCGGCTGGTCCGCCCGCTCCTCAGGTCCAGCAACACCACGTCCAGGTCGCAGTCCGCCGTGGAGAAACAGAACGTCTGGAAGTAGTGCCGCACGGGCTGCGTCACGCCCCGGTCGTCCGGCTCGCGCGCCTCCGCCGGCTGCTCCAGCCAGCCTCTCTGGAAGGCCTCGAAGGCCCGCGCCGCCGCGCTGTAGAGGGCCCGGTACCAGGGGGCCTGCTGGAGCTCCTCGTGCGAACCCCACCCGTCGAAGATGTCGTGGTCGTCCCACATGAAGAGGCCCGGCACCCGCCCGAGCAACGGCGCGATGCCCTGGCTCCCGCCCCACCGCTCCCGGTAGAGCCAGACGTATTCCACGAGCAGGCGCTCCGCCAGCCCGTCCGGAACCGGCAGCGTCATCCGCTCCGAACGGGGCAGCTTCATGAACGCGTTCAACACATCCATCGTGTTGTGCAGCGAGTCCGCGTAGAGCTGATCCCCACCCCCGAGCAGCAGCTGGAACCCCGGCGTCTTCGCTGGATCCACCGGGTCCTTCAGGTGGTGTTGCAGCATCCGCTCCCAGAGCGCGAAGGGCTGCGCCAGGTCGCTCCAATCACTCGCACGGCTGGCGCCGTTGCAGGAGAAGAACGCGATGTTCGGCGATACACCCCGCGCCGGAATGACGACATCCGACACCACCAGCGGCTCCGGCGGGATGACCGTGGAGGACCACGGCCGGTCGTCTCGCGGCGGTGGACGCTCGAAGGTCACCGGCACGCCGGGCGTGTCTGGTGATTCGAACTGATACGACAGCCGCTGGGCCACGTCCTTGCGCGGCAGGACGACCTCCCAGCGCCACACCACGCCCCGGGTGTTCTTGGGCAACGCGGTGAAGTCCACGGCGGCCTTCACCTCGTCGAATACAGCAACCCGCTTGCCCTTCACGTCCTGGAAACACAGCCGCAACGCCGGGGGCTTCTTCGCCGACGTGCTGTCGAGGAACACGTTGACGAAGAAGCTCCACACGTCGTGGGACTTCGGGTCCGGCGTGGCCTGCGCCCTGGCGTACAGGATGGGTCCCAGCAAGAGCTTCATGGGGAAAGCCTTGCATGGACGCCCCCTCCTGTCTCACCCCTTGGGCGGCGTCACCGCGAGCGGCTGGTACGTGCCGAAGCTCCAGATGTTCCCCTCGGGGTCCAGCGCGCTGAAGTCCCGCGAGCCGTAGTCCGTGTCGTGCAGTTCCATGGCGATGCTCGCGCCCGCCGCCTTCGCTCGCGCGTACAGCGCATCCGGGTCCGTCACCACCACGTAGATGCCCTGGTTCTTCAGCGGTACCTGGTTCGACGCGGCCATCTTCAGCCGGCCACCCTCCGCGCCGCCAAACATCACCAACCCGTGGCCCAACGTCAGCTCCACGTGGGCCAGGGCGCCGTCAGGCTTGCGGTAGACGACGCGCTCCTCGCAGCCGAAGGCGTGCTTCAGGAAGCGCAGGGCGGCCTCCGGGTCCGCGTAGTGGAGGAAGGGATAGATGCTGGGCAGGGGCATGGACATGGCGAGGTCTTCCTTTCACCGCGCATCCTGCCCATCCCCCTCCGCCGCTTCTTGTACGGATTTCACCTGCGAGCCAGATTCGAAGCCCCCCGCGTCGGGGAGCGAGCGGCGCAGCAGGGCGGACGGCGGTCCCCCGGTGAACTGGCGGAAGTCCCGGTTCAGGTGCGCCTGGTCGAAGTAGCCCAGCTCCACCGCCAGCTCCGCCCAGCGCACCGGACCTCCCGCCTTGATGCGCTCCACCGCCCGGTCGAAGCGCAGCAGGCGCGCCAGCCTTCGCGGAGGCAGCCCCACCTGCTCATGGAACTGGTGGATGAGGTGCTTGTGGCTGTGGCCCAGCTCACCCGCCAGCGTGGCGATGTCCACCTGGCCTCCCGTGCGCTGGATGCGCTCCACCGCCCACCGCACCCCGGCCTCCACCCTGGGCCCGCGCTCCACGCGCTGGAGGAGGAAGGCGTCCGCGCGAGCAAAGCGCGTCTCCCAGTCCGGCGCCTCCTCGAGCTGCTCCACCAGCCGCCGCGCCTCGCCTCCCCACAGGTCCTCCAGGCCCGTCACGCGGTGAGACAGCTCGTGCATGGGCACGCCGAAGACACTCCGGGCGCCCAGGGGCGTGAGGTTCACCTGGAGCCCGTGGGACACGCCGCCGTGCTCGGTGGTGCTCCAGCGCTCGTCCAGGCCCGCGACGAAGCCGGAGCGGTGGCGCGTCACCCGGCCCGCGTCGTCCAGGTGCTTCAGCAGCGGTCCGAACTCCAGGATGAGCACCACCTGCACGCCGGGCAGTTCCTGCCGGCGCATCGGCTGGGGCATGGCCTCGCGATAGCCGCAGTAGTCCCGGACCAGCGGCGCCAGCGCCGGCGGCGGCGTGGCCAGCGCCATCTCCCAACCGCCCCGCTCGGACGCGTGGCGCACCACCCGGACGCGATGCATGCGCAGGACTATTTCGAGCCCTTGCGCAGGAAGTCCAGCAGGGCCGCGTGCCACTTCTCCGGCGACTCGAAGTGGGGGATGTGGCCCACGTTGGGGAGCTCCACCAGCGTGGCGCCCGGGATGGCGGCGGCGGTCTTCTTCCCCAGCGCGGGGTACTGCCCCAGCTTCGGCAGGAGCGCGGGCGGCACGCTGCCCTTGCCCACCACGGTGCGGTCCTCCTGCCCAATCACCACCAGCGTGGGCACCTTCACGTTCGGGAACTCGTGCACCACGGGCTGCTCGTAGATCATCGTCTGCGTGGCGGCGGAGACCCAGGCCAGGCGCGGGTACTCGCCGCTGAGCGTCTGGCGGTAGAGGACCTGGACGTATTCGTCGTACTCGGGCTTCCACTTCACGTAGTAGCCGCGCTGGTACTTGCGCAGCCCTTCCTCCGTGGCCTGGAGGTTCTCCTGGTAGAGGTCCTCGGTGGACTTCCACGGGACGCTCTCGCGGTAGTCCTCCAGCCCGATGGGGTTCTCCAGCACCAGCTGCGTGGTCACCTCCGGGTACATCAGCGCGAAGCGCGTCGCGAGCATGCCGCCCATGCTGTGGCCCACCACCGCGGCCTGCTTCACGCCCACCTCCTCCAGCACCTGCCGGGTCAGCGACGCGAGCGTGTGGAAGCTGTACGCGATGGCCGGCTTGGACGACTTGCCGAAGCCAATCTGGTCCGGCACGACGACGCGGTAGCCCGCGCCGGTGAGGACGCGGATGGTGTCCTTCCAGTACGCGCCGAAGAAGTTCTTGCCGTGCAGCAGCACCACCGTGCGCCCGTTGGCGTTGCCCGTGGGCTTCACGTCCATGTACGCCATGCGCAGGTCCTGGCCCTCCAGCTTGACGGGCAGGAACCGCATGGGGGCAGGGTAGGGGTAGCCCTCCATGCCCAGGCCCAGCGCCTCTGGCGCGCGTTTCGCTTCCTGCGCGTTCGCGGCCGGAGCGGAGAGCAACAGGGCGGAGAGCAGCAGGGCGGGGACGCGGACGGAGGACATGGGGTCTCCTGGAAGGAACGGGACGCGCGGGAACGGCAGTGTGACCGGGACATTCCCCCGCGTCGCGGATTTCAGAGCGCCCCGCCCTCGCGGAGGTTGATGCCGTATTCCAGGTAACCCTTGAGGCAGAGCATCATGTGCATCCAGCCGCCCGCGTTGTCGTAGGACGCCTTGATGCCCTTCTCATCCGGCTTCCATCCGGACTCGCTGATCTTCACCATCGTGTTGCCCGCATCCAGCGGCACGAAGCGCATCTCCACGCGCGTGTTGTAGCCGCCGTCCGCGGGCCACTCGAAGACGATGCGCTCGTTGGGGACGACCTCGCGCGTGATGACGTCGAACTCGCCCGGCGCCTCCGCGAAGCTCCACTTCACCGTCGCGCCCTCGGCCAGCGGACCGCTGCTCGTCGTCACGAAGTAGCCGCTCAGCTTCGCGGGGTTCACCACCGCCTCGAACACCTGCGCCACCGGCTTGCGGATCTTCAACTGCACCTGGAACTTCGGCTCCATGGGGCACCCCTGCCGTGAACTGGTCCGGGCCTCGAAATAGGTTATATAAATATAACATGTCAAGGAGCGACCGGGACGACCTCATCTTCAAGGCGCTGGCGGACTCGCGCCGGCGGTCCATCCTGGACCTGTTGAAGGACGCACCGCGCACGACGGGGGAGCTGTGCGAGCACTTCGAGGAGACCCTGGACCGCTGCACCGTGATGCAGCACCTCAAGGTGCTGGAGAAGGCGGAGCTGGTGCTGTCGCACAAGGAGGGGCGGACGCGGTGGAACCACCTCAACGCGGCGCCCATCCAGGACATCCACGCGCGGTGGATCAGCGCCTACGCCACGCACGCGGTGAAGCTGCTGACGAAGCTGAAGCGGGACCTGGAGGAGGACTGACGGCGCGTCAGTGCGCGCTGTCGGAGAACGGCTGGACTTCCGCCTGGGCCAGGGGCTCGTTCTCGAAGCGCGCGGGCTTGAGCAGGCGCGTGGTGAGCACCAGCGCCAGGAAGATGGCCGCCGCGCCGATGGTCACGAAGCGCAGGTTCATGCGGTCCGCGAGCGCGCCCAGGAACCAGACGCCCAGCGCATAGCCCGCGCCCAGCACCATGCTGTAGAGGCTGCCCATGCGCGCTTGCAGCTCGCGCGGCACGCGGCCCTGGCAGGACGCGCTCAGGCTGCTCATCAGCACCAGGTAGTTGGCGCCGAGGAAGAAGATGCACACCGCGGCCACCTGGAGCGTGGGCGCCAGCCAGTACACCCCCGCCAGCACCGCGATGGTCGCGGCCGAGTAACCGCGCAGCTTGCGCTGCCCGAAGAGCTCCGCGAGCGTGCCCACGCCCAGCGCCGCCGTCACCGCGCCCGCGCCCTGGCACGTCACCAAGAGCGACGTGGCCGCCGCGCCCTGGCCCAGCTCGCGGATGGCGAACACCGGCACCAGGCCGATGAAGGGCGCCACCAGCGCGGCCACGAAGAAGGTGGCCGCAAGCACCAGCGAGATGTCCTCGTCGTCGCGCGCCACGGTGATGCCGCGCCGGATGCCGTCCCAGAGCGGCTCACGCTTCGCGGCCGCGTCCCGCGCGGGCGGCACCACGCGCCACAGCGCCACCAGCACCGCGAAGAAGGACAGCGTGTTCGCGAGCAGCGCCCACGCGGGCCCGCCCGCCTGCAGCACCACCGCGGCCAGCGTGGGGCCCAGGATGCGGCCCAGGTTGAACTGCGCGGAGTTGAGGCTGGTGGACAGGTGCAGGTCTTCCGGCGGCACCAGCTCCGCCAGCAGCGCGGAGAAGGCCGGATAGGTGAGCGTGCTCACGCACCCGTTGAGGAACGAGATGACGCCGATGATGGACACCGACAGCTGTCCGCGGAACGCCAGCACCGTCAGCACGGCGGCGAGCGCCGCCTGGAGGATGGCGCCCAGCCCCGCATACGCGCGCCGGTCGAAGCGATCCGCCAGCGCGCCGCCCACCGGCGCGAGGATGACCGCGGGCAGGAACGACAGCGCGGCGACGGCGCCCGTCCATTCGGCCCTGCCCGTGGTCTGCGTGACGTACACGCCCATCGCCACCGTCTCCATCCAGGTGCCGATGTTGGAGATGAGCGCGCCCAGCCACACCGCGAAGTAGCCGGGGGAGTCGAACGGGCGCAGCGAGGTCAGTCGTGGGAGTCGATGGGCAGGCACGTCGGAGTCTGTCTTAGCGCACGCCGCCCGCTCGCGCCTTGCACGGCGCGGCACGCTTGGAGGCGCAATGAAGCGCATGGCAGCCCAGGCAGCAGCCCGGCTTCAACGAAGCGCGCATTCCCTGACGGCGGGGCGCGATGCGTGACATGCAAAACACCCACGGAGGCGGCTTTCCGTGGGTGCGGGTGCGGCGTTGTCGTGAAGGCGCGGCGCTACGGCGCGGTGCTGGAGGCCGTGACGGGCGACTTGCGCGGAGAGAGGCGGCCGTCGTCGGCGATGCGGGCGCCCGTGTCGGGGAAGTCCTCGGCGGTGAGCTTCTTCACCAGCGAGACGACGTTGGCGTCCGGGTCCGGCTGGGTGATGCCTTCGCCCACCTGCTTCGTGGGGAGGATGCGGCCGGTGGAGAAGCGGCCGTTCGCGTCCAGCTCCACTTCGAGGATCATCCCCAGGCCCTGCGGACCCTTGAGGTTGAAGCGGCCGTAGGTGGCGAAGTTGCCCATGGAGTAGGCGATGAGGCGGCCCTGGTAGAACTCCATGGCGCGCGCGACGTGCGGGCCGTGGCCGAGCACCAGGTGCGCGCCCGCGTCCACCACCGCGTGGGTGAAGGCGCGCAGGTCGCCGCGGTCCTCGCCGAAGAACATCTCCTTGCCGGGCGGGACGTGCAGGGCCTTGCCGCCCTCCGCGCCGCCGTGGAAGGACACGATGACGATGTCGTGCGTGGCGGCGGTCTGCTTCACCAGCGCGGTGGCGGTGGGCAGGTTGTTGAGGTGGTTGCAGCCCGCGGACGTGTGGAAGGCCACGAGGCCAATCTTCAGGCCGTTGCGCTCCAGCGTGGCGACGCTGCCCGGCGGACCGCTCCAGGCGATGCCCAGCGCGTCCAGCGTGGACTCGGTGGCGCGGCGGCACTCCTCGCCGAAGTCGCCGGAGTGGTTGTTGGCGGTGGAGACCACGTCCACGCTGGCCTGCTTCAGGTACTCGCCGAAGGAGGTGGGGGAGCGGAACGCGTAGCAGTTCGCGGGCGAGCGGCACTTGGTGGTGCGGCCGGTGTCGCAGAGCGGCCCTTCCAGGTTCACGAAGGTGAGGTCCGCGTCCTCCAGCAGGGGGCGCACGGCCGCGATGACGCTGCCGCCGCCCTCGGGGGGCAGGTAGCCCTCCGGCACGGTGGTGCCGAGCATCAGGTCACCGGCGGCGCGGATGCGCAGCTTCGCGCCCGGGGGCGGGGGAGGGCGGGGCGTGCTGTCCACGGGCTGCGCGAGCTTCGCCTGGAGCGCGGCCTGGTTGCGGGCCTGGGTGAGCGCGCCCTCCAGGTCGGGTTGATTGGGATTGAGCGCGCGCACCTGCGTCCACTGCGTGAGGGAATCCGCCCAGCGGCCTTCCACGGAGTAGGCCCAGCCCAGCTCCCAGCGGCAGTCGGCGCGGGAGGGCGCGGCCTGCACGCACGCGGACAGCTCCGCGATGGCGGTGCGGGAGTCCTTGGACTGGAGGGCGGCGACGCCCCGGGCGTAGTGCTCGTCCGGGTTGCCCACGGCGAGGCCGGGCGCGGCGGCCTTGCCGTGCATCGCGATGGCGGCGGCGCGCAGGGCGCCGATGCTGGCCTCCACGGCGATGCGGCCCGCTTCGGAGAGGGAGTCTGTCTGGCTTTGCGCGCCGCCCGTGGCCGGCACCGTCTTCGACCCGGGGGGCGACGACGGAATGGACTCGGCGAAGCCCGCGGGCATCCGCATGGAGACGGCCGAGCCGTTCCGCGTGGCCCCCGAATCTCCCATCGCGCTCCGCACGGACGCGAGGCCCGCGGCTTCCAGCTGTCCGGCGCCCCCGTTCCGGAGGACGGAGCGCACGGAGGCCGTGCCCGCTTGGGTGAGGCGGGCGGCGCTGGAGGACTCGGCTGTGGAGAAGTTGGGGACGGACGCGGCGGGCGCGGCGAGCGCCAGCATCAGCAGGACGGACGGGGGGGCCATGGCCCGCGCATCTTACGGGATGGGACGGGGGCAGGGGCGCCACCCACGGGCCCGGTTCACCAGCAGCCGGGCAGGCGACACCCCCACACCCCTCCAAGGCCTGGGTCCGCCTACCCCAGCGCGTCCAGCAGCATGGAGCCCCGGCGCTGACGCGGCAGCAGCCGGAAGTGCCTCAGCTCCTTGCGCTTCACCCGCCGCTCCAGCGCGCTGTGCAGCGACAGCCGCCCCGGCCCGCGCATCAGCGTCCCCAGCGCGATGGCGATGAGCGCCACGTTGAACTCGTAGCCGCCCTTGGTGATGTCGAAGCCGTTCTTCCGGTGCACCTTCGCGATGGCCATCGCCTGCGTGACGATGACCGACACCGCCGTGAACCGCGTCGCGATGCCCAGGATGGAGCTCACCCCGGCCACCAGCTCCGTGATGCCCGTGGCCAGCAGCCATGTCTTGCCGGGCTTGATGCCCAGCTGCTCGAACATGCCCGCTTGCTCCTCCATGCTCTCCTTCTTCAGCTTCGCCAGGCCGTGGTGGATCATCGTCGCGCCCAGCGACAGGCGCGGCGGCAGCAGCGCGGCCGACTTCAGCAACGACGGTTGTTCGTTCAGCATCGCCACGTTCATGGGGCTCTCCTCGTCGGGACGCAGGCGTCCTGTGGGTGAAGTGCCCCATACGTTGTGACGCATCCGCTCATCCGGCCCCGACGCTCGCAGGTCCCCACGCCCGGCGGCCGGGCACTCAGCCCCCGTCCCGCTCCGCCAGCGGCACGTCCATCAGCGCCGCCACCTCCGCGCTGTACCCGCCGGGGCCCTCGCCGTGAACGATGAGCGGCGCACGTACAGCCAGGCCCCGGTCCTGGTCCCGCAGCGCCTGCACCAGGAAGCGCGTGGCGGGCGCATCCACCCGCGCGTGCACCGACCGCAGCACCCGGGGGAACAACCGCGCGCCCGCGAGCACCCCCAGCACCTCCGCCAGCCGCGCCGCCGGATACACCAGGCTCACGCCCCCGCCCGGCCGCAACGCATGCCGCGCCGCCGCGACCACGGAGGGCGCGTCGCACGCCACCTCCGACTTGGACACGGCCCGCTCCGCGTCCGGGCTCACCACGCCCGCCTGGGCCCGGCGGAACGGCGGGTTGGACACCACCTGCCCGTAGGCCCCGGGCACGAACAACGTCCGCGCCTGCCGCAGGTCCCCGAGCACCGGGCGCACCCGGCCCTCGCACCCGTTGAGCGCCACCGCGCGCGTCAGCCGCGCGTGCACCGCGGGCTGCAACTCCAGCGCGTCCACCGGGCCCGCGACGCCGAACTGCTTCACCAGCAGCAGCGACACCACGCCGCTGCCCGCGCCCAATTCCAGCACCGGCCCCGGCAGGTCGCCGCCTTCCGTGGCCGCGAAGTGCGCCAGCAGCACCGCGTCCAGCGTGAAGCGGTAGCCCGTCCGGCGCTGGAAGACGCGCACGTCCGCGGTGCCAATGGAGTCCAGCGTCTCGCCGTCCTCCAGCACGTTCAGCGCGCGCCGTGCATCCGCTCGGCCACGTCCAGCACGCGCGCCTCGCAGGAGACGCCGTCCAGGTGGCTGGCCTCCACGAGGCCCGTGGGGCTGGTGACGTTCACCTCCGTGAGGTAGTCGCCCAGCACGTCGATGCCCACCAGCGTCAGCCCCTTCTCCTGGAGCGCGGGCTTGAGGCGCTTGCAGATGTAGAGGTCGCGCTCGGTGATCTGCGCCTTCATCGGCGTGCCGCCCGCGGCCATGTTGCCCCGGTGGTCCGCGTCCGACGGCACGCGCAGCACCGCGCCCACCGGGTCTCCATCCACCAGGATGATGCGCTTGTCGCCCAGGCGGCTCTCCGGCACGTACGCCTGCGCGAGGATGGGCTCCTTGCCGCCCTGCGTGAGCAGCTCCACCATGGAGCGCGCGTTGCGGTCCCCCGGCGCGAGGAAGAGGATGCCCTTGCCGCCGAAGCCGTCGATGGGCTTCAGGATGGTGCCCTGCGCGTTCTTCGCCGCGAACTCCAGCACCACGGACAGCTCCCGCGTCACGCGCGTGTCCGGCATCAGGTCCGGGTAGTTCAGCGTGAAGAGCTTCTCGTTCGCGTCGCGGATGCCGGACGGGTTGTTGATGAAGATGGGAGAACGGTCCGGACACAGCTCCACCAGCTGCGTGGCGTGCAGATAGTCCGCGTCCACCGGCGGGTCCTTGCGAAGGAAGAGCACGTCCAGCTTCGACAGGGGCCGCACGTCCTCCGCCAGCACGTCGAAGTGCTGGCCGACCTCGCGCCGCACCTTGACCCGGCGCATGCGCGCCTCCGAGCACCGGCCGTTGAAGCGCAGCCACCCCTGTTCGAAGTAGTAGACGTCGTGCCCCCGCCGCTGGGCCTCCAGCATCAGCGAGAACGTCGTGTCGTGGTCCACCCGCACGCTCTCGAGCGGGTCCATCAGGAAGCCTAGGGAGAGGGCCATGAGGGGGCGGAAGATAGCGGACCGCTTCCGCCCGTGCCGCTCCTTCGAACGCCCCTTCGTCCAACCTGGAACTCAGCGGCCCGGCAGCTCCCTCAGCTTGAGGTTGAGGCGCACGGGCTTGCCCGCCTCCACCGGCACGGCGAGCACCCGGCGCTTCTTGTCCGCGCCCACCAGGACGAGCTCCGCCTGTCCCACCGGCAGCGAGCGCTTCACCAGCGGCGCGCGGCCCAGGGACTTGTTGTTGAGGAAGACCTCCGCGGGCTCGTCCAGGAAGAGCGTCACCTCGCCCTTGCTCTTCCGGCTCCGGCCGCCAGGCCGGTTGGAGTCGTCCCGGTCCTTCGTGCCCGGGTCCCTGTCCTTGGAGTCCCTGTCCTTGGAGTCCTTGTCCTTGTCCTTGTCCACCGCCGCGGTGGCCACGCCCGCGTCGGGGACGGGGGGCTCGCGCGGCCGGAGGGGGACCATCGCGCCCAGGCTCTCCGGGTCGGGAGGCGGTGTCTCCTCGGCCTCCAGCAGCTTGGTGAGCCGGAACGCGCCGTAGGCCAGGCCCAGGAACAGCGACAGCGACAGCAGCGCCCAGACGACGCCCAGCCTGGAGCGCGCCACCGGGGGCGCGGTCTCGTCGCTGCCGGACTCCTCCGCGCGCAGCTTCGCGATCTCCGCCTTCTTGCGCGCCTCCACCACGCTGAGCGCGGTGGCCTTGCGCTCCGGCAGGTAGGGGCCGTCATCCTTCTGGAGCGCCCGCTTCGCGGACGCCAGCACCTGGCCGCTCGTCGTGACGTCCGCGCTCTCCAGCAGCGAGCGCGTGGCGGCCATGCGCTCCGCGAACAGGCCCTTCATGAGGGCGGCGCGCTGCTCGGCGTCCATCAGCTTGCCGCCGGCCGCCTTCTCGATGGCGCGCGCCATGTCCCGCCCGGACGGGTAGCGGCGGTCCACGTTGCGCTCCAGCGCGCGCATCACCACGCGGGAGATGTCCTCGGAGATGTGCGGCAGCAGCACGGACGGCCACGGGATGGCGTCCTCGAGGATCTTCACCATCTCGTCGCGCTCGGTCTTGCCCGCGAAGAGCCGCTCCCCGGTGATGAGCTCGTGCATCACCACGCCCACGGAGAACAGGTCGCTCCTGCCATCCAGCGGATCGCCGCGCACCTGCTCCGGGGACATGTAGCCGGTGGTGCCCTTCACCGTGCCGACGCTGGTGCGCTCCAGGCTGTTCTTCGCCTTGGCGATGCCGAAGTCGAGCAGCTTCACGGTGCCGTCGTACGTCACCATGATGTTCTTCTGCGCCACGTCGCGGTGGATGACGGGGCTCGCCTCGCCGCCGGGGGTCGTGAAGGTGTGCGCGTAGTGCAGCGCCAGGCACACGTCGCGGGCCACGGACAGGGTGAAGGCCAGCGGCACCGGCTGGCGCTTCTTCAGGCACGCGCTGGTCACCTGGTTGAGGTTCTGCCCGCCGATGAACTCCATGGCCAGGTAGAGCCCGTCGTCCTCCTCCCCCAGGTCGAACACCTGCGCGATGTTCGGGTGGTTGAAGGCCGCGGTGATGCGCGCCTCGTCCAGGAACATGCGGACGAACTGATCATTGGAGCGGGCGTCCGGGAGGATGCGCTTGATGACCACGTACTTGCGGAAGCCGCCCGGGCCCGACGTGTAGCCCAGGAACAGCTCCGCCATGCCGCCCACGGTCAGCTGCGTGAGCACCTCGTACTTCCCGATGCGCTCGCCCCGGTGGAAGTCGATGAGTCCATCCTCCAGCGCCATGAAGGATGGCGCCCGCGTCGTGAAGAAAGCCGGGCCGGACCATAACAGGGCTGTTGCATCCGGGGTCCTTCCTTGCCGGTGCGCGCCGGCTCCAGGCCCCCGAGGTCCCTGTGGATCACCTGTGGATGGTGTGGACGGACCTGTGGACAACCCGTGGCACCGGAGCGACGCTGTGGATGCCCGGGGATAACCGCCAATTTGCCCACATGTAGCAGATCGCCGATTCGTGAATGAATCCGGAGGCTTGCTGACTTGTCCCCAACTCCGTGCCCCCTACTGCTTCCACCAGTTGATCAATACTCCAATTAGACTGGTGAAAAGCAGCAGGGCCCGTGCACAAGTCGGAAACCGACAGGGCTTCCCGGCGGGGACACGCTGCTACAGGAGCGTGGCGCGCAGCCGCTCCAGCAGGCCGGGCAGGTCCTGGAGCAGCTGCCGGTCCATCTCCTCCAGCGCGGCGCGGAGCATGACCAGGTCCTCCGGCTCCCGTTCGGCGGACACCATGCGGTGCAGGCTGCGCAGGCGCTGGTTGCGCATGACCAGGCGGGCGAGGGTGTCGTCCAGCTCCTCGGCGAGCCCGGCGTCCAGGTGCAGCTCCTGGCCCACCAGCTCCCGGAGCTGCTCCACGCGGTAGGTGAGCTCCCAGCTCTCCTCGTAGCCCGCGCGCCGGGGCACCATGGGCCCATACGTCCACCGCTCGTTCACGGTTCCTCTAGTGCGGCCGGGGCCGGGTGAGGCCCGTCAGGGACAGCCGGGTGCGCGTCGGGTCCAGCTCCACGTGCATCCGGCAGTCCGCCACGTCCAGGCGCAGGGTGTAGGGAGGGCAGGGCGTGTGCCCCGAGTGCTCCTCGGAGGCGCGCGCGCCCATGCGGAACAGCTCGGCCAGCACCGCCTGTCGTACCTCCGCCGACAGCCCGTTCACCGTGGACTGGACGCCCCGGGCGATGAGCACCGTGAACGCCTGCAATCCTGGAGAAACGTGCGGAGGGCCGGCCAGGGTCATCCCCGCGCCCGTTGCCAGAACCGTACCCTGCGACAGGCCTGTCGTTCCGGGGGGTTGGAAGGGCTCGAAACCCTTGGGGCTGAAAAAAACTCAGGCATTGAAGTGCCCAATCCTGAAACCCCGGGGGGTGGGGTGCCGTGGGACAGGGGGATGGAGAGGGGTGCTATAGGCAGCAGGCAGGAGGCACGATGGCGCGCGCGCGGACGGTGGGCAGTGGGGGCCTGACGGGCCTTCCGGAAGCTCCAACGGGCTTGCGGGGGGTCGCCCCCTCGTCGCCCAGGGGCCTGGCAATGGCCCTGGCTGCCCTCCTGGCCTTCGTGGGCGCCTGCCGGGAGGAACCCCCGCTGACGGGCGCCCGGAGCCTCCTGCGGGTCTCCCAGGAGTCCGTGGTGTTCCCGCCCAGCTACCCCCAGGTGGAGCGGGTGGTGGAGCTCCGCGTGGTGAACGCGGGGCGCACGACGCTGGACGTGGACTGGACGTCGCTGGCGGCGCCCTTCTCCGCGGCCGGGCTGCCCGCGCGGATGGCGCCGGGCGAGGTGCCGGTCCGGCTGTCCTACCGGCCGGAGGCGGCGGGCGTGTTGACGGCCACGCTGGTGGGCCGGGCGCCCGGGGGCGGGGAGGTGCGGGTGGAGCTGCGCGGGGAGGCGAACCCCTTCCCGGACTGCCCCACGCCGGTGGCCTGCCACACCTCCACGTTCGACGTGACGACGGAGGCGTGCGTGGAGGCCGAGGAGCCGGACGGCACGGCGTGCGACCCGGGCAACGCGTGCATCCTGGGCGCCACGTGCACGGCGGGGCGGTGCAAGGGGACGGAGCGCGTCTGCGACGACGGCGACGCGTGCACCACGGACGTGTGCAGTCCGCTGGACGGCTGCACGTCGGTGCCGGCGCCGCCGTGTCCGGGGGACGGGAAGTGCCAGGTGGGCGCGTGCGACCCGAAGGTGGGGTGCACGCTGGCGAAGGCGCAGGACGGCACCTTCTGCGGCCCGGAGCGCGGCTGTGACGCGGCGGACGTGTGCCTGGACGGGACGTGCCAGCGCCGCGACCCGCCGGACAACTTCACGTGCGCGCCGGCCAGCCCGTGCCAGGGACCGGGGAAGTGCAGGGGCTCCGTGTGCGAGCGCCCCGCCGCGACGGCGGTGGTGCCGGACTGGACCTACGACGCGAAGTCCAACGGCGAGGCGCTGCATGACCTCTTGGTGGGGCCCACGGGGGACGTGACGCTGGTGGGCTTCTTCGTGCCGGCGCTGCTGGACGCGGCGGGCCCGGTGCCGGTGCGCGCGAGCGTGGCGGGGCGCCGGTGCATGCTGTGGAACGACCGGCTGTTGTGCATGGACCTGCCGGGCTCCGGGCAGGTGTCGCTGCTGGACCGGGTGACGGGCGCGCCCCGGTGGACGTTCGACCTGGCGGCGGCGCGGCCGGACTTCACGCAGGGGCTGACGACGGTGTTCATGGCGCGGCTGGGGGTGATGCAGCCGGACCGGCTGGCGGCGCTCTTCGAGGCGTACCCGTCCGGCACGGCGCGCGACACGCTGTGCCGGCGGTACTTCCTGGTGGTGCTGGATGCCTTTGGCGGGATGGTGTCCGCGCAGGCGCTGCAGGATCCGCTGCTCGCGGAGTGCAACCACCCGCACCCGTACGGCGTGGCGTCCGACGCGGCGGGGGATTTGTACGTGGCGTTCGGGCAGACGCAGAACGTGGGGGCGCCGCTGTATCCGGGGGCGCCCACGCTGCTGATGGCGTTCTCGCAGGACGGGGTGCCGCGCTGGCGCAAGACGGAGGCCTTCGCCGCGGGCGAGCTGGCCATCGTGAACGGGCTCTTGCTCAACGAGCGCTCCACGCAGGCGCTGAGCACGCAGGACGGGCAGGCGGTGGGCTCGCGGACCTTCCCCCGGGGGCTGGGCCGCGCGCTGGCGACGTCCACGCACGTGATCCCCTCTCCGTCCGAGGACGACACCGTCGGCGAGTGGCGGCTGGAGGGCTACGCGTTGCCGAATCTCACGCCGTCCTGGACGCATGCGTTCCAGGGGTGGCCGGGGCCGGTGGCGCCGGAGGTGCGGCTGGCGAGTTGGACGTCATGGCCCGGGCAGCCGCCGGAGACGGTGGTGCTGGGCACGGGCCTGGATGCCCGGGGGCCGGTGCTGTTCGCGGTGAGCGCGAAGGACGGCAGTGAGGTGTTCCAGTGCCCCGTGTCGAACGCGGCGACGCCCGCGCAGTTCCTGGAGCTGGGGCCGGACAGCGTGGTGATGATGGACAGGGCGACGACGTGCGGCGAGTGCGATCCGCCGTACGCGTACAGCCAGGCGCGCTTCCGGCGCTTCCCCATCCCCGGCCTGAAGCCCGCGGAGGAACCCTGGCCCGGAACGTTCGGCGGGCCAGGGCACGACCATCACGAGGACCCGGTGCGCGGGCGCTGAAGGCCCGCGACGTGCGTCACGGCGTCAGCGCGGTCCAGTCGCTGTTGGGCACGGAGACGGCGAAGTTGTACGTGCCGTTGGTCCAGCACAGGCCGTAGGGCCCCAGCTGGCTGCTGTTGCTGGTGGTGAGCGCGGGCCATGCGCTCACCGTGTAGACCTGGATGCCGGAGGCGCGCACGCGCGGGAACGCGGGGCAGCGCTGCGCCACGTCCATCAGGTAGTGCGACTCCCACATCGTCCAGCCCGTGGCGAAGCCGGAGTTGCCGCAGATGGGCGTCAGCTTCTCCTCCCACAGGCCTTGCGTGAAGTTGTAGAGCAGCCCGTGCGCGCAGCCGCCGCCGTCCTTGTAGACCTCCGTGAAGTAGCGCTCCTCGCCGTCCAGCACGCGCACGTACTTGCCCTTCCACGTCGCGTCCATGCCCTCGAAGGTCTGCCAGCCCGTGGCGCCGTCGAAGCCGCAGTGGTCCCAGAAGCCGTGCGCGTGCGCCGTCGTCGCCATGCCCGAATAGCGCCAGTGCGCCGTCACCGTCTCCACGCACACGTTGCCCGCCGGCATGTGCGTGGGCGCATAGATGGTCGTCCCCACCGCGTTGTCCGGGATGACCAGGTCCGTCTGCGCGTCGTTGGCCGCGAAGATGCCCTGGCCCTGGTTCACCCAGAAGCCCCGGTCCCCGGAGCCCGGGAAGATGTCCGGGATGGGGTCGCGCGGCCGCGGCCGGCTGGAGCGCTCCGGCAGCCGCGCCGCCGCGCCCTTCAACACCTCGTTCGCCTGCGGCTGCGTGTTGGGAAGCGCCCGGCCATGCACCGACTCGTCGAAGGGCTCCGGCGCCGCCGTCAGCTCCTGCCCCTCCGGCACCGGCACGCCGTACGGCAGATGGACGGTCGCGTCCTCCGCCAGCACCGGCGCGCCCACCAGCCCCACCACCACCGTCACGGCCTTCCACGACGTTCCACGCATGTGTCGTCCCTCTCGGTTGGAGTTGAGAGGGATTAAAACAGATTAAGCAGTAAAATTAGCAATAGTGGATTACCGCCGAGTGGCCAGGTCCAGGATGCGCCCCTCGCGCAGCGTCCCGTCCGCGTCCTGCGTGAGGGGCAGGCCCACCGCGGTGACGTCCCCGGGCCGCGTGCGCGTGCGCCAGGCCAGCCAGGCGCAGAGCGCGGCGTCCAGCTGGTCGTGCGTGCACGTCCCCGCGTCGCTGAAGCGCAGGCCGGCGGACTCCAGCAGGGCCTGCCTCCGGGCGCGTCCTTCGGGCGAGGCCTTTGCCCCCAACTTCTCCACAGCCAGCGCGCGCCAGGTGGCGCCGGGGAAGGCCTCGAAGAGGCGCGCGTGGGACAGCGCCGGTGTGTCCAGGTCCAGCATGGGCACCCGGGCCTGGGCCCGCAGCGCGGCGAACAGCAGCACGCTGCCGCGCACGAAGCCCGCGAAGGGTGCTCCGGGCAGGGGCAGCGCGTCCGGCGTGCGGCCCGGAGCTCGCAGCTTGCGCTCCGCGTCCCGCACGCGCTCGCCGGGGTTCGCCAGCGCCTGCGGCCCGTCCACCACCGCGACGTCGCCGGGCTGGAGGGCGAAGGCCTCCGCGAGCGCCTCCGGGTCCAGCCCGTGACCCGGCCGTGGCGCGGGCCAGACGCGCTGGGAGAAGCGCACGCGGCCGTCCCCGTCCACGACGGCCTCATCCACGGGGCGGGGGGCGCGGGCGAACGGGTCCGTCAGGTCCCAGCCCACGAAGCGGAGCGCGTCCGTCATCGCGTGCCTTCCTGCTGCGGGGCCGTGCACCGGACGTTAAGAGGGGCCGCCTTCACTTCCACCCAAGGTGACACGCACATGCACTACCGTCCGCTGGGCCGCACCGGCCTGTTTGTCTCTGAACTGTGTTTCGGCGCCATGACCTTCGGTGGCGAGGGCTTCTGGAAGAACATCGGGCAGCAGGGACAGGCGGAGGCCGACGCGCTGGTGGGCCGGTGCCTGGACGCGGGCATCAACTTCTTCGACACCGCGAACGTGTATTCGTACGGGCAGTCGGAGGAGCTGCTCGGCAAGGCGTTGGCGGCGAAGCGGTCGCAGGTGGTGCTGGCCACCAAGGTGCGCGGCCGCATGGGCCCGGGCCAGAACGAGGTGGGCCTGTCGCGCTACCACATCTTCGACTCCGTGCACGCCAGCCTGAAGCGCCTGGGCACGGACCACATCGACCTCTTGCAGATCCACGGCTACGACGCGGCCACCCCGCTGGATGAGACGCTGCGCGCGCTGGACGACCTCGTGCGCGAGGGCAAGGTGCGCTACCTGGGCGCGTCCAACCTGGCCGCGTGGCAGCTGATGAAGGCGCTGGGCCTGAGCGACCACCGCGGCCTGTCCCGCTTCGAATCGCTCCAGGCGTACTACTCCATCGCCGGCCGCGACCTGGAGCGGGAGCTGGTGCCGCTGATGAAGGACCAGCAGGTGGGCCTGATGGTGTGGAGCCCGCTCGCGGGCGGCTTCCTGTCCGGCAAGTACCGCCGCGGCGCCGAAGGCCCCGAGGGCGCCCGCCGCACCGCCTTCGACTTCCCGCCCGTGGACCGCGAGCGCGCGTACAACGCCATCGACGTGATGGACGCGGTGGCGAAGGAGACGGGCACCACCGTGGCGCGCGTGGCGCTCGCGTGGCTGCTGCACCAGCCGCACGTCACCACCGTCATCCTGGGCGCCAAGACGCAGGCCCAGCTGGACGACAACCTGGCCGCGTCCGAGCTGCGCCTCAGCCCCGAGCAGCTCTCGAAGCTGGACGCCGTCTCCAAGCTGCCCGCCGAGTACCCCGGCTGGATGGTGGAGCGTCAGAACGCGGACCGCTTCCCCCCGGCCCGCTGAGCCCGTTGCTCCCGGAGTCCCATTCGTACGGAGTTTTCCATCATCGCTGGATGGACCCGACCCGCTGCGTTCCCACGACGCACCGTGTGAGCGCGGTGCGTCTGCCCCTACGCCTTGTCTGGGACGGCAGGCGCCGCATGACGCGGGAGCGCCTGCGAGTCCGATGGCGAAAGACACCGACGGTGTTTGGGATTGGGACGGACTTCCAATATCTTGGGGACTGCGAAGCGTTCGGTCACTCGAGCGCGTTCCATGGGGCCCACGCGCCTGTCCGGCAGCACACCTGTGCGGTCGGCATCCACGTGGAAGGAGCACGGTCGCCCGGATGACCTTGGAGGTCCGGTGTGCGGCGGCTCTGATGCTTCATGGGGGGCCTGTCCGGGCCCCGGGTCACTCCCGGGGCCCGGGTAACCTTTCCCGGTGCCGAGCGGCTAGTTCGACGTGTCCAGGCGCGAGCCGCCGCTGACCTCCAGGTCGGCGTTCTGCGGCCGCTTCGACAGGCGGATGATGCTGCCGCCGGACGCTTCGCCCGAGACGCTGTCGGAGGCGTTGGCCTCCACGATGGCGCCGCCGCTGGCGTCCACGTCCAGGGTGGTGACGCCCTGGAGCTGCTGAGCGTGGAGCTGCGAGCCGCCGCTGACCTCGGCATCCAGCTCCCGCGCGCGGCCGGTCATGGTGATTTCGGCGCCGCCGCTGGCCTCGGCGTCCACCTTCTTGGCGTCCACGCCGCGCACGGTGAGCACCGCGCCGCCGCTGGCCTCGGCGTCGAACTCGTCGGACGCGGTGACGTCGGCGTTCATGCGGCCGCCGCCGCTGACCTCCACATGGTCGATGCGGGGCGAGGACACGATGATCTTCACCCGGCCGTTGAGGCCGCTCCAGCCCTTGCGCTCCACGCGCGTGGTGAGGATGCCGTCCTCCACCTCCAGCTGGATGCGGGAGAGGTTTTCAGAGGAGCCCTCCAGGCGGACGGACTTGGGGCCCACCTTCACCTCCGCCTGCATGCCGTGGCCCACGGAGACGCCGTGGAAGTCCGCCACCTGGCGCGTCTCGCCCGAGCCCTGGGAGGGCTTGGTCGCGTCCTCCGCGTGGGCGGTGCAGGCGGTGGTGGCGAAGCAGCAGGCGGCGAGCAGGGAAAGCGAGGACATCCTCATGGTCGGCTCCGGGCGAAGCGCGAGGACGTGGAAGCACGTCCGGGCGGAATGCCTCGAGTACGGAGGACGCCGTAGGACGATTGCGTGAGGGAGGCGGAACCTGTCCGACAGTCGGACCGGTTCAGGGATTGGCCAGCAGCTCCAGGGGGACCCGGACGGAGGTGGTGTCGTCGGGTTTGATCTCCACGAGGAGCTTCAAGGGCCGGCCGGTGCCATCCATCAGCTTCAGGGTGTGCCTGCCCACCGGGAGGGCGACCTTGGTGAGGGGGGTCTCGCCCAGGGAGCGGCTGCCCAGGGACACGCGGGCGGAAGGTTCGGTGACGAGGGTGAGGAAGCCCTGGGGCGCGGCCGCTTCGGCGGCGGTGTCGGGCGGGGCCGGGAGGTCGGCTTCCGGGGCGTCCGCGGGCGCGGCGGCGGCGGTGCGGGGCTTTCCGCGGGCCGGAGCGGTGACCGGGTCGCTGGGGTCACGCTTGGTCTTGCGGACGGCGGGCCGGGTCTTCGCCTTCGGGGCGTCTGCGTCGTCAGTGGGCGGGGAGCCGGGGTCTTCGCTGGGAGGCGCCGGGTCCGAGGGCGCGGCGTCGGTGGGAGGCTCGGCCTGGGCCACCGCGGTGGAGGGCTCCGGCGCGGCGGGTTCGGTGGGGGCGGGCTTCCGGGCCTCGGGCTCGGCGGGAGGGGGCGGTGGAGAAGTTGTGGAGGAGTTCGCGTCGGGCTCCGGCGCGCGCACGGAGCTCCACAGCGAGGCCACGCGGCCACCGTCCAGTCCCAGGGCGACGGTGATGCAGAGGCCCGCGACGCCGAGGAGCACGACGCCGGCCGCGATGAGTCCGCCCATGCGGCGGGGGGCGGGGGCTTCCGCGAGGAAGTCGTGAGGTTCGGTGGGGCGGACGGAGGCGCGAGCCGGGGTGTTGCGGGCGGGGGGCGAGGACTGTTTGCCGCGGGAGGAAGGCGAGCGGCGGACCGCGGGTGTCGTCTCCGGAGCCTCTTCGGGAGGCAGGGACGGCACGCGGGAGATGGCTGTCTCGTTGTCGTTCAGCAGGGCCTGCGGCGCGGCGTGGGGCTGGGTGACGCGGAGGCTGTCCTGCGTGGAGGACCGTGAGGGCCGGGGCCGGGAGTCCTCGGAGCTGTTGCTCGAGGCGTCGCGACCGGCACGGGACCGTGCATCGCCGGTGGATCCGTGCGAGGCCTCGCGAGGAGGACGGGGCCGCGAGTCTTCCGCGCCGCCAGTCGAGGCATCACGAGCCGGACGCGCGCGCCCATCGTCGGCGGATCCGTTCGAGGAATCGCGAGCCGATCGGGCACGCGCGTCCTCAACGGATCCATTCGAGACATCGCGAGCCGAACGGGCACGCGCGTCCTCGGTGGATCCATTCGCTGCATCACGAGGCGGACGGGGCCTCGCATCCTCACCGGGCGCGCTGAAGGCTTCACGCGGCGGTTTGGGCCGTGCGTCCTCGGGGGGCACGTTGAGGGCCTCACGCGGCGGACGGGGCCGCGAGTCCTCCGCATCCCGTGCGGCCCTCGCTCTCGGCTCCTCGGTACGGGCCTCCGCGGCCTCACGTCCGGAGCGCGCACGCGGATCCTCGGAGTTGTTGCCAGCGTCCCTCGCGGAGCGCTGCCGCGAATCCTCCGGCGCCCCGTTCGCCGCATCCCGAGCGGATTCGCGTCCACTCCGGGCCCGGGGCTCGTCGGGCGGCGCGACGAAGGTCGGAGGCTCCTTCGGGTGACGCGCCTTCGGCTCCTCGGGAGGCTGGGCCCCCACGCGCGACAGCGGCGTGAGGATGGTCTCACCCTCTGCGTATCCGGGGGACGTCGTGACCTGGGACGCCGTGATGCGCAGCGACGAATCCAGCATCACCGGCGGCAGGGACGGCTGGGTGCGCACGCCCGGTTCGGAATCATCCGGCCGCGCGGACATCTCATCCGTGGGCGGAGCCGCGACCGGAGGCGGCGACACCCGGCGCGAGGCAGGCGGCGGCGCGGGCTTGCGGACCGCCAGCTCCTCCGTCGTGTTGCGGCGGCCCGTTGCCAGCGCGGGAGCCGGAGCCGCCTTCGCCGGAGCGGGAGCCCTGGGAGGAGCCGCGGGCGCGCGAGGTGGCAGCGTGGAGGAGATCTGCGGCAGTGCCCCCGCGGGCGGCACCGCCACCGGCTCCGGGACGTCCGCGCCCCGGGCCAGCACCTGCGCCACCTGCGTCTCGCTGGAGGTGCCATCCCCGGTCGACTGCCCGCTCATCAGCAGCAGGCGGGTCTGGTCGCGGCGCTCGGCGAACAGGCGCAGCATCAGCTCGCTGCTCTGTTCCGGGTGCCAGATGCGAGGGCCCACGGCGCGCTCGATGGCGCGGGCGAACTCCAGCGTGGTGCCGTAGCGGTCCTCGCGCCGCTTCGCGAGCGCCTTGAGGACGATGGCGTCCAGCTCCGGCGGCACTTCCTTGTTCACGCGCGAGGGCGGAGGCACGTCCCCGCTGAGCACCGCGTTCATCATCGCTTCGGCGCTCTTCGCGTAGAACAAGCGCATACCGGTGAGGCACTCGTGCAGCACCACGCCCAGGCTGAACAGGTCGCTGCGGGCGTCCAGCGGGTCGCCCATGATCTGCTCGGGGGACATGTAGCCGCTGGTGCCCTTCACCATGCCCACCTGCGTGCGGCTCGCGCGCGCCAGGCTCTTGGCGATGCCGAAGTCGAGCAGCTTGGTGACGCCCTCGTACGTCACCATGATGTTCTTCTCGGCGACGTCGCGGTGGACGACGGGCGAGGGCCGGCCCAGCGGGTCGGTGAAGCTGTGCGCGTAGTTGAGGGCCACGGCCGTGTCGCGCACGGCCATCAGGCTCAGGCCCATGGGGATGGGCTCGTGGGCGGAGCGGCACGCGCGGGCCACCTCCACCAGGGTGGCGCCCGGGACGAACTCCATGGCGAGGAACAGCTCGCCGTCCGCCACGTCCAGGTCGTACACGTGGGCGATGTGCGGGTGGTTGAACGCGGCCGTGACCTTGGCCTCGTCCAGGAACATCCGGACGAACTCCTCCTCGCCGCGGATGTCGGGGAGGATCTGCTTCAGCACCACCATCTTGCGGAAGCCGGCCAGGCCCTTCTGGGCCGCGAGGAAAATCTCCGCCATCCCGCCTGTCGACAGGCGGCAGAGCACCTCGTACTTGCCCAACACCCGGCCGCGGAACCCGTCCGGAGTGAGCGTCAGCGTCGTCCCAGCCATTGAAGGGGTCCGACTCTACACCGGGGCAGGCACCGGCGCGAAAGGCCCGGACCCCCGTTTCTGGCCGGATGCCAGGGTTTACGGGGAGCTACCGACAATCATGCGGCGGGGGAAGGGGGCAGCAACTCACGGACCTCGCGGGCGAAACCCGGCACGCTGCGCGCCAACCCGCTCAGGAGCCTCGTCAGGGAGAGGGGTGGATTGCGCAGGGCCTCGGCCTGGGCCCGGAGCATCTCCAACACCGTCTCGGGTGCCTGGCTGAGCAGGTGTTGAAGGAAGGTGTCGGGGTCCTGGGCCTGGAGCGTCGCGGGCAGGTGTTGCTTCTCGAAGTCCCGCAGGTTGTTCGTGACGAGCGTCTGGGCGCCCACGTGGCCCGCGGCGGCGAGGACGTGCCGGTCCTTCTCATGGTGGGTCATGGAGGCGATGAGCCCCTCATGGCCTGTCACCATGGCCTCGGGAAAGGCCGCCTTCATGGCGGCCACGCGCCGTGCGGCCTTCTCTTCCGGCAACCCGATGGCCTTGACGAGGTTGCGGCGCGTCTCCTCGAGGATGAGCTCCGTCCAATGAATCTGGATGAGCCCTTCATGCGCCGCGCTCAACAACGTGTCGCAGACGGTGAGGGGAATCAGGACGTTCGCGTCGAGGACGACAGGAAACGGAGCATGAATCACGGGGTGGGGCGTCCTCGCGATCCTCAGTCGAGCTCGGGATAGCCCCCGGCGTCCTGGCTCTCGCGCATCATCGCGTCGAGCTGGGAGCGGCGGTCGGACTTCTGCCGTGCGCGGTACTCGAGGACGTCCTTGCTGTAGACGCGACGATGGGTGCCCGTGCGGTGGAAGGGGATGCGGCCCTCGTCGAGCAGCTGCACCAGGTACTGCCGCGAGACGTTGAGCAGGTTCGCGGCCTGCTGGGTCGTGAGCTCCTTGTGGACGGGGACCACGGTGACCGCGTCCCCCGACGCGAGGATGGCGAGCAGCTGCTGCATCAGCGCGAGCACCTCCGTCGGCAGCGGCACGGATTCATGGTTGGGCCCCAGCAGTGAGAAGAGCGGGTGCCCGCCACCCTTGTCGCTCAGCTCCCGGGTGATGAGCTGCGCGAGCTTCCGCACCTGCTCCAGCGTCACGTCGCTGGCGGCGACAGGCTCCGACGCCCGGGGCGGAAGGTCATTGGCGGTGGGCGAAGTCACGGGGTGCCTCCAGGCGCGGGCCATCCGGAATCATGGCCATATCCAACGCAAACGCAAGGAGACCCCATGAACGTCGTCAGGATGTCACCCTGACAGGCGTCCCAACCGCAACATGCATCCCAGGATCTCCCCGCCCACCCTGCAGGTGGGCTACGACGGCGCCGACATGGACACCTCCGCCTCCCCGCGCACCGTCACCGGCCGCGTCGACGTGCATCCCCGTGGCTTCGGCTTCCTCACCGTGCAGAAGCCCGGCACCCCGGAGGTGCTGTCCGCCTTCATCACGCCTCCGGACCTGAACCCCCTCTTCGCGGGCGACATCGTCTCCGCCACGGTGACGGCCTCCGGCGAGGGCCGGTGGACCGCGTCCGGCCTGTCGCTGGTGGAGCGCACCCGCACCGTCGTCTACGGCGAGGTCGTGTCGCGCAAGGGCGCCTTCTTCCTGCGCATCGACAAGGAGGTCTCCAACACCGACTGGCCCCTGGACCCGGGCTCCACCCCCGTCCAGCACAACGACGCCGTCGTGGCCCGCATCGCGGAGGGCAAGGTCGTCCTCGTCTACAAGCTGGAGCCCGGCGCGGACCGCTCCCTGGAGCGCGTCATCGCCCGCCACGGCCTCCACCGGGACTTCCCCCCGGAGGTCATCGAGGAGGCCCTCCGCGCGAAAGAGACGCCCCACGCCCTGGGCGGCGCGCGGCGCGACCTGCGCTCCATCCCCACCGTCACCGTGGACGCGCCCTCCACGCGCGACATCGACGACGCCATCTCCGTGCTGCCCGCCGGCCCGGACGGCGCCCTGCGCCTGCTGGTGTCCATCGCGGACGTGGGCGAGTCCGTGCAGGAGGGCACTCCCCTGGACCTGGAGGCCCGCGCCCGCGCCACCAGCGTCTACCTGGCCGGCCGCGTGCTCCCCATGCTCCCGGAGGAGCTTTCCGCGCACTGGCTCAGCCTGGTCCCCAATGAGGAGCGCCACTGCCTCACCGTCGAGCTGCGCATCGACGCGGAGGGCCGCGTTACCGCCGCGGATGTCTATGAAAGCCTCATCCGCTCCTGGGCGCGGCTGAACTACGACGAGGTCGCGGACTTCCTCGATGACGGCACCGTGTCCCCCGCCATGGAGCCCGTGCGCGACGCCATGCCCTGGTTCCGTCTGGCCTCCGCGCGGCTCGCCGTGTCCCGCGCGGCCCGCGGCGGCATGGCCATGTCCCGCGACGAGGCGCGCTTCACCTTCGACACCGCGGGCGCCGTGTCCGGGCTGGCCGGGGAGAAGGACACCTCCGCGCACAACATGATCGAGCGCTTCATGGTCGCGGCCAATGAAGCCATCGCCTCCTGGCTGATGACCCGCGGCGTGCCCACCGTGTACCGCGTGCACGAACAGCCGGATCCGCAGCGCGTGGCGGACGTGAACGCGTTCGCGCTGCACTCGGGGTTCGCGGCGGGCTTCGGCGCGCAGCTCACCCCGCTGGCCCTGGCCGCGTTCGACCGGCAGATCGCCGGAGCGAAGGCGGAGGCCGCGCTGCGCTCCGTGCTGCGCCGTTCGCTGGGTCCGTCCCGCTACACCGTGGTGCCGGGTCCGCACTTCGGGTTGGCCGCGCCCCTGTACCTGCACTTCACGTCGCCCATCCGCCGGTACGCGGACCTCGCCGTGCACCGGCTCATCAAGGCGTACCTCCACGGCCGGCGCGACTTCGTGCACGAGGACCCGGAGATTGAAAAGCTCTCCCAGCACATCAACGTGCGCGCCCGCTCCGCCAACCGCGCGGAGGCGGACCGCCACCACGAGCTGGAGGCGCGCTTCATGTCCACGCGCATCGGCCAGCAGTTCCCCGCGCGCGTCGTGCGCGTGAAGCCCTTCGGCCTCCTGGCGCAACTGGATGGCATGTGGGTGGAGGGCATGGTGCCGGCGGAGGGACTCGCCGGAGGCCCCTACCGTCCGGACGCGCGTGAGCTGTCCATGGTGGGCAAGACGCGGACCTTCACCGTGGGCATGCCCATCACCGTGAAGGTCGTCTCCACGGATGAGCAGCTGGGCCGGGTGGAGTTCGCCCTGGTGGAGTAGCGCGGGACCCGGTACGGCCTTTCCAGAAAGGGTCCGGAAAAATAGGTGAACCAGACTCGCGGGCCCGTTTCGTATCCGGTCCGCGAGCGCACCGACTCCGTCATCCGGTCCCGTCCGCGAGCACGTCCTGACTCGAAGGTCGGCACTCCCATGCGCGGTATGCGCAGGGCATTGCCATGGAATTCAAAGGCCAAATGAAAAGAAGAATCTCAGCGGTATGGGGGCTGGGGATTTCCCTGCTCGTGGTTGCCTGCGGGCAACCCTCAGAGCAGGAAATGTCCCAGGAAGCGCTGCACACGACGGAACAGGCATTGACCGGGCCCAGCTGCCGGCCGACGGCGGCGCCGGAAACCCTTCCAGGTGCGCCCACGGGCCTGGACATCGTCTGTCAGGGGCCCTGGGAGTACCGCCAGGAGTGCTTCAAGCTGAGCAACACGTCCGCCTGCGCGCAGGACGGGTGGTACGACAAGGCCTGCAAGAAGGACGCGACCTGCAACTACTCCACCCGGGCCACCGGCACCTATACGGACAGGAAGGCCGCCGGGCAGAACATCCACGAACAGTCCTGCGACTACTCCGAAAAGCCTCCCTGCGAGAGCACCGACACCACCATCTATACCCAGACGTGCCAGGCGCGGGCCACGCAACTGATTGGTGAGCTGCGGACCCAGGGCAAGGAGGATCCCAAGTTTCCCCTGTACGTCCTGTCTGCCTATTCGACGGGCAACCGGGTGCTCGGCACCTCCACGACGAGCAACGAAAGCGGCAGCGGCTGGAGCCAGACCACCACCACCACGCCGTGGACGGAGACCTGCTACATCGCCATCGCCAACGTGGTGTCCACGTGGACGTACGGCCAGCACTCCGAATGCGGTCAGGTGGACGCCCTCTGTCCTGACTACGACCGGCCCAAGTACAAGTACTGCCGCGCCGCCTCCCACGGCACGGAGAACGACCCCGCGACGTGCGACGCGGAGCCGGGCGGAGGCTTGAAGTTCTCCATCGGCGGCCTGTCGCAGAACACACTCAAGAGCACCTCCGACTCGCTCGCGGACATCCGCGTGGGCAGCAGCTACCCCAACCGCCCGCGCTGCATGACGGCGGACGACACCGCCTACGCCTCCGTGGACGCCAAGTACACCCGGCTGGTGACCCAGCTGGATACCCTGAGCCCCACGGACCGGCGCTTCGACAGCCCGCTCCTGAAGTTCAAGCTCATCAATGCGCTCAAGCTGCTCTTCGAGCTGCACGCGGACAGCCCCGCCCTGGACTCCAACGTGCAGGCGGGCACCTACGCCACGCGCCGCGCGCGCCTCCTGGCGCTCTTCACGGCCTACCCGGAGATCAACCACTTCTTCCGGGTGGACCCGACGGTGGACTTCCCCTGGGTGCGCGAAGGCCCCGCCACCTTCATGTCGCCGGACACCTTCTCCGTGCGCTGGACGGGCTTCGTGGAGGCGCCCACGGCGGGCACGTATGTCTTCCACGCGAAGTGGGACGACAGCGCCCGCCTGTGGGTGGATGGCCAGCTGGTGCTGGAGCGGCCCGTCTACGTGGGTGAGGTGTGGCACCAGGTCAGCGTCCCGCTCACCGCGGGCCGCCATGCCCTGAAGCTGGAGAACGTGGAGGGTGCCTGGGACGCGGGCATGCAGCTGTACTGGCAGCCCCCGGGCGCCACGGCCGCCGTGCCCATCCCCACCAGCCGGCTCTTCACGCCGGACCAGACCCAGAACGGCCTCCTGGGCGAGTACTTCGACAACGAGGACTTCACCTCCGACACCTGCTCCACGGGCCTGCCCGCGCCGTCCGCCAGCCACCCCACGTCCCAGAACGTCGTGGGCACGCTGGCCCTGTGCCAGCGCCTGCTGGACAGCCACACCTCCGCCACCGCCGCCAGCAGCCTCCTGGACACGTGCACCGCCGCCGCCACGGGCATTGAACAGCTCACGACCGCGGGCCTGGACACCCAGGCGTACTGGACCGCCTACGACAGCATCATGTCGCAGCTGCTCCTCAAGGGCCTGCCGGGCATGACGACGACGCTGGGCAGCAGCGGCCGCGTGGGGGAGCTGCGCCAGAAGCTCCTCTCCATCCAGCGCTGGTACGGGGCGGCCCGCGCCCACCTGTCCACGACCACCAGGCCGTCGCCGGAGCTGATGGCGCGGACCAGCACGGTGATGAAGGCCTTCTGGACGGGCGCCTGGCTGAAGGACGAGCTGGGGCTGACGGCCACGACCAACGCGCAGGCGGAGACGGTCCGCGCGAAGCTCCTCTCCGACGGCTTCATCGCGGACCGCCAGGTGCTGCTCGCGGCGTTCGGTGAAGGGGGCACGCCGCCGCTCACCGGCGCGCCGCTGCTCTTCCTGCTGGATGACTCGCTGCGCGGCCTCAACGAGCGCATGCTGGACGTCAGCCGTCTGCATGACATGGGCTGCCGCTTCGTGTCCTGCACCACCCGGTCCACGGTGACGAGCCAGCTGTGGAACGTGCTGGCGCACCTCAACGACCCGGCCACCTTCTCCACCTACGTCACCGCCGCGGTCAACGTGTCCACGGAGTGGAATACGGTCTTCAGCCAGATGAACTCCGGCCACGGAGCCTTCCGCTCTGCGGTGGAGGACGCGCTGGGCCTGACGGCCGGCAGCTACGACAAGAACGACCTCTTCACCCGGCCGGTGTCCGGTCCCGCCATGTCCCTGACGGCGATGCTGCGCGAGGCCCAGGCCCGCGCCACCGGCTACGCGGTCAACGGCCTCTTCACCGCCGAGGACGAGAGCACCGTGAAGGTGGGGCTCGACCTGCAGAAGCAGTCGGCCGTCCTCACCGAGCTCAACAAGATCATCGGGCAGCTGGACAACAACATCTCCTCCTACAACTCCAACCGCGTGACGCTGGTGCAGGGCCTGCTGGCCCAGCTGCAGAACCAGGGCAGCCTGACGAACCTGGACACGCGGAGTCTCCAGCTGGATGCGCAGCTGAAGGCGCTCAACAAGGACATCAACGGCCTGCGCGTGAGCCAGGCGGTGGAGGAGGCCCGGCTGGGTGACTTCATGGATGGCTTCGAGGCCCTCTACCCGGCCATCGCCCAGACGGGGCAGGCCATGCTGAAGACCGAGGAGGGACTCACCGTCCCCAACCGCGGGCGCGGAGGCCCGATGGACAACGACGTGTCCGCCATGGCGGCGCTGAGGTCGAACGGATCCACCCTCCAGCTCCAGCCCACCGTGGGCAGCCAACTCGTCGTCCAGGTGGGAGGCCGCTGGTCCCCGACCTGCGCGCTGGGCCTGACGGCCGGTCCCAATGGCAACCTCGTGCGGGTGCAGACGTCCTCGCAGACGCCCCTGCCCATCATGACGGGACCCGAGGGCTTCACCGTCACTGCGTCCGCGGGCAACTACACCGCGTCCGCCAACGACACGGTGAACTCGCAGGGCAACTTCTCCAACGCGACGAACACGGACTCGTTCTGCGCCGGGTTCAATCCCTCCATTCCCATCATCGGCGGTATTGGCGGCGTCAACAGCTGCATGACCTCCGAGACGGGCACCACGTGGACCCGGACGTGGAACCAGACGTCCTCCACTGGAAACGAGACGCGCTCCACCTTCTCCGTGGCGCGCGGCGTGCGGTCCCTGCTGGCGCCGTTCCCGGACGAGCCGGTGGGCAGCCTCCTGCTGGTGGAGATGGTTCACGGGGCCACGGACCGCGCCAACGTCCGCTCCGTGCGCGTGCTCCAGTCGCCGTCCACCTCGGTGCTGGTGACCGCGGCGTCGGACTACTACGTGGTCGTCAATGACGCGCCCATCGTGGCGAACACGCCCACCGCGGCGTGCATCAACTGGGTGGGCAACTCCCAGCTGGACGTCCGCATCGCGCAGCTGAGCCCGCAGTCCAACGAGGCGGTCCTCCTCACCTCCAAGCTGGTGACCGGGCTGGAGAAGCTGAAGCAGGACGCGAAGCTCTACGCAGCGCAGGGCCGGCTGCTGCCAGGCCAGATGAGCAGCCTGCGCGCCAAGGCCTTCAGCGACATCTACCAGTCGTGCGGCTGCACGAGCCTGAGCGCCTACCCGGAGAGCCTGAGCAGCCTCTTCGGCACCTTCGTGGAGAAGGCGCTGGTGGACGTGGAGCGTGAGGTGGAGCTCATCAACCTGGAGCGGCAGCTGCGCCAGGTGGCGCTGGAGATCCAGGCGCTGGAGGACGAGCGCGCCAACGCCCAGACCCAGTCCCGCTTGCTGGCGCTGATGCCGGCCTGGGCCCTGCGCAACCTGGAGGGCACGGCCCTGCGGGTGCAGCTGGAGGCCCTGGAGGTGGTGATGAGCCAGTGGCTCGCGCCCACCGTGCGAATCCTGTACCCGGAGACCCTGGTCAGCTTCTCCAATACCGAGCTTGCCAGCATCAATGCGCTCACGGCCATCGACCCGACCTCCACCAGCACGGACCTCAGTGCGCTGGCGCAGACGGCGAAGGCCGCGGCCCAGGCGGTGGAGACGCATCTCTCGGCGTTGCGTGTCGCGGGTCCCGGCACCCAGGTGCTCGACGTCATCGTCAGCGTTCCCCGGCAGGACAAGACGCCTGTCACGGTCTACCGCAAGCTGGAGGCCGGGGCGGCGAAGCAGATCTGGGACGACATCCTGGCGAACCGCAATCCCACGGTGACCCTCACGCCGGAGCACTTCTACCGCAAGGGGGGCGGTGTGAATCAGCTGCCCTGCAACATGATGACGCCCATCATCCGGTCGATGACGTTGTACGGCGTGCTGCCGCCCAACAACTCCGCTCCGGCCGCCAACACGACCACGAGCCTGACGCGGACGATGGGCTTCCCGACGACGTCCGATCTGTTCCGGTATGACTTTGCTGACGACACCTACCTGGGGCCCCCGGTGAAGGTGAATTTCGGCACGACGCAGGACCTGGCGTTGCTGCCGCCGGCGAGCCCGCTGGACTTCTACCTGACCAACTCGTCCATCGCCACGGGCCTGTCCCCCTTCACCAGCTACCACGTGAACCTGGAGGGGCTCGCGGTCACCTATCCGCCCGCGGCGCCGAACCTCATCAGCCCTACCAACCCGGTGGCGAAGTCCAGCGAGCTGCTGATGGTCTTCAGGGTGGAAGTGAAGCCGAAGGCTTCCGGCGCGGTCCCCAACGGGGTGATGAGCTGCCAGTAGTCAGCTGCTCGTAGGACAGCGAAGTGGGTCATGGCCTCGTCCGGTGGGTGCAGCCCGGGCGGGGCCTTTTTTTCCAACGTCTGTCTTTCCTTTTCTTGAGTGAGACATCGCATGCGGAATGTATGGGGTTTGCTGGCCGGGCTGTGGTGCGGGCAGGTGCTCGCCCAGCCCTTCAATGATGCGTTGGTGCAGGCGCCGCAGCTGGAGGCACCCAAGCGCGGAAGCCTGGTGGGGCAGTACGCGGCCACGGAGCTGGGGCCCGCGGACGTGAGCCGGGGTGGCTTCAGCCTGGCGTCCACGTTCGCCGCGCCCACGGAGCGCGGCGTCCTCCAGGCCGGGGTGTTCCCCACCTATTCGCCCGAGGGAGGCATTGGCGAGTGGGGCCAGGGCTGGGGTGTGTCGCTTTCCATGACGCGCACGCGTGTCATGGGAGAGCTGGACTACGCCACTGACGAGCTCACCGGGCCCTGGGGCCGCATGGTGAAGGGGACGGACGGGCGCTGGTACCCCGTGGGCCTCAAGGGCAACGTGCGAATGGAGGAGCAGGGGACCACGCTGGTGGCCCTGCTGCCGGACGGCAGCCGCTGGACGTTCGGCGGCACCGCGCGCGTGCAGACCGCGCGAGGCACCTATGCGTGGCACCTCACGCAGGTGGTGGACGCCACCGGCCACAAGACGAAGCTGGAGTGGACCGCCAATCCCTCCGGGCGCCTGTTCCTGACGGCCGCTCTCTACGGAGGCATGGGGGACGACTTCCAGCAGCGCGTGGACTTCATCTACGAGTCCGTGGCGACGCCCTTCGTGGACTGGCGCTCCGGGCAGGCGCTGCGGTTGGACCGGCGCGTGTCGCACGTGGAGGCACGCAGCAAGGACGCCGTCACGGGCCAGTTCGGGCTGCGCTGGAGCCATGCGCTGAGCTACCGGCCGGATGCGCTGGGCCCCGGCTTCCAGCTGGAGTCCGTGCAGCGCACGTATGCGTCGGGCCAGTCCACCCCGGCGGTGACGTACACGTATGAGCACGCGGAGGACCTGCTCCCGGCGGCGGCGCCGCGCTTCATCCCCAAGTTCGACAACGTGATGCTGGCCTACTCCGAAGGAGTGGCCCTGCCTTCCGAGTCCACCCCGCTGGATGACGGCGACGACGGGTTGGTGGACCTGGAGAACCGCACGGACTTCAGCCTCATCCGGCAACAGCCGGGCGGCTACACGTTCGAACCGCTGCCTCCGGCCGCCATCGACGCGCGCCCCGAGTGCCGGCCGGATGCGTCCGCGTTCAACACGCCCCGCCTGCTGGCGAAGATGCGGCCCGAGCAGAATGACTACCAGGTGGTGTCGCTCTCCTGGAACGCGTTCCTGAACAAGACGGAGCTGCTGGTGTGCGAGCGGAACGGCCACGCCGTGCACCAGGGCTGGCTGTATGACTATTGGAACCTCGGGCCCAACACCCGGCTGGTGGACCTGAACCGGGACCGGCGGCCGGACCTGCTGTCTGTCTATCCGGGCGGCTACAGCGTGCTGCCCAACCAGAGCACGGCCACCGCGTATGCCTTCGCGTCCGTGCCGGTGATGGGGACGCTGAACCT
Organism: Corallococcus caeni; assembly: GCF_036245865.1. Classification (NCBI taxonomy): domain Bacteria; kingdom Pseudomonadati; phylum Myxococcota; class Myxococcia; order Myxococcales; family Myxococcaceae; genus Corallococcus; species Corallococcus caeni. Next base: position 229,715 of record NZ_BTTW01000010.1, read on the forward strand.
CCAGGTTTCGCCCCAGGCCACCTGGGTGCAGGACTTCAACGGCGACAGCGTGCCGGACCTGGTGGTGCGCTACTCCAGCGACCTCTTCGTCTACGAGGGCAAGGGCCAGTTCCAGTTCGAGGAGGAGCCGCACATCTACGAGGCGCGCTTCCCGGACGGCTCGCCGGTGTCGCTGGCGGGCTTCGAGCTGAGCTTCACGGACATCAACAACGACGGCCTGCAGGACGTCATCGCTGGCAGCTACTACGGGGCGCTGCTGATGGTGAACGACGGGACGCGCCTGGTGCAGGTGCCGGTGCCCGCGCTGGAGCTGCTGGCGTGGAACTCCAGCTTCCCGGTGGTGCAGGACCTGGAGGGCACGGGCAACACGGAGCTGTTCTACGTGGAGAACGGCCTGGCCCACTCCGTCGCGCTGGACACGCCGGGCACGGGCCTCTTGAAGGCCGCGGACGACGGCAAGGGGACGCGGCTGTCCTTCCGCTACGCGCGCAGCCCCGTGGCCGCCCAGCAGGGCGCTCGGCAGCCGGTGCTGGACACGCTGACGGTGGAGTCCAGCGGGCAGGAGACGAAGGCCTATCACTACACCTACGACCAGCCCGCGATGCACTCGGTGGGGAAGTTCCTGCTGGGCTACGGCCAGGTGACGCGTGAGGGCGTGCACGTCCGGGAGGAGATGTCCTTCTTCAACGACGACGACAGCGCGGGCCTGCTGCTGTCCTCGCGCGTGCGCGACGCGAAGGCGCCCCAGGTGGAGCAGTTCTCCTCCAGCCAGTACGAGGACGTGTCGCTGGCGGGCATCCCGTGGAAGCGGTTGCATGCGCAGGACCAGGGCTGGCGGTCCACGACGGGCAGCCAGCAGGTGTCGGAGCACACGGAGTACCAGTCATACACAGCGGACGTCTGCCCCTCGCGGGTGGTGACCACGACGGCGCAGGGCACGCTGACCACGGAGCGGGCGCGCGCGTCGGTGCCCGGGCTGGGCCTCGCGCTGCACTGCCTGGAGAGCCACACGGAGATCACCGGGCAGCATGCGCAGGCGTGGATGGATTTCCATCACGAGGGCGTGGTGGAGCGTGACTCGAAGGGGCTCGTCACGGCGGTGCGCAGCGTGGCGGGCACGCAGACGGTGACGTTGCAGGAGGTGACGTACAACCCGGACTCCTCGCTGGCCTCCATCACCGTGCCGGGCAAGGGCACGGCGTACTTCCACCAGGAAGCGGGACGGCGGCTGCTGTACCAGACGGACGCGCCGGACGGCGTGGTGACGCGGGTGGTGGACCGGAACCCGCTGACGGACGCGGTGCTGACGCTGGAGGTGGACCGGGGCGGGACGCCCTACCGGCGCTTCTTCCGCTACGACGGCCAGGAGCGGCTGACCCGGGAGTGGGACAGCCTGGGCGGGTCCGACCTCAATCCAAAACAGACGTATGGCTATCAGTACGCCACGGCCACGATGCCCGGCTCCTTCCAGCTCTCCACGCTGGTGGACGCCTCCCAGGGCGCGGTGCGCGAGTCCATCGAGTACGTGACGGCGTCAGGGGATGGGCTCACGTCGGCGCACCGGATTCCGGAGGGCTGGACGTTCGACAGCCTGAGCCGCAAGGACGGCGCGCGCGCGGAGCTGCGTACGCTCTTGCGGCCCGCGGTGGGGCCGGCGACGAACATGCTGGCCATGGACTACGTGGCGCTGCTGGCGGGTGGCCGGCAGGTGGCCTTCCAGAGCGCGTCCGCTTTCGGTCATGACGCGGCCACGACCACGACCTTCCACGAGGGCGTGGAGAAGCAGGTGGCCACGAGCCTGGGCTTCGAGGCGGGAGCGCTGACCCAGACGGCCGTGGAGAACGGGACGTTCACTGCGAGCCGCACGCTGGACGCGGCGAAGCGCGTGCTCTTCCAGGAGGACGAGGCCCACACGCGCTACGGCTACCACTACGACGCCTCTGGACGTCTGCGCGAGGTGGTCATGCCGGACGGCGCGACCCACCGCGTGCACTACGACGGCCACGGTCGCGTGAGCCAGCTGGTGCGCCAGGGCATCGCGACGGTGGAGTACAGCTACGACCCGACGAAGGGGCAACTCACCCAGAAGCGCTTCGTCTCTCCGGCGGGCGCGCTGCAGCGGCAGGTGACGTTCGCGTACGACACGATGGGGCGGCCCTTCACGGAGACGCACAGCCTGGCGGCCGGCGGCAATCCGCAGGTGTACCGCTACTACCACGACGGAGCCTCGCCCACGCAGGGGCCCACGGGGGACCAGAAGGGCTTCCTCACGGCGGTGTCGGGCGACGGCTACGTGAAGACGCTCCAGTACCGCGAGGACGGCAAGCTGCTGTCGCGGACTCTGGCGCTGACGGGCTGGCGCACGGTCCAGACGCAGCTGGCGTACAACGACGTGGGGGACGTCTCCTCCAGCACCACGGTGCTGAAGGCCGCGAATGGGACGGTGCTGTCGTCGGACACGCAGGCGTACAAGCTGGACGCGTACGGGCGGCTCAAGGAGGCGTGGCTGGGGACGGGCAGCACGGCCCCGGCGAAGTTGGCGTCGCTGGCGTATGACGGTGAGGGGCGGGTGTCCTCGGTGGACTTCACCGGGGGGACGCACGTGGGCTTCGGCTACGACCCCCTCACGCGAACCCGAACCACGCGGACGCAGGCCACGCCCACGTGGAGTGCCGCCACGGCGCAGCGTTTCAACGCCCGCGGTCTGGTGGAGTCCGAGGACTTCACGGTGGGCTCGCAGGTGTGGCAGCGCGACTACGCCTACTCCGCGCAGGGCTTCCTCACGCAGGCGCAGGACGCGCACGACAGCTACGGGTATGGCTATGCGCCGGAAGGGTTGCCCACGTCCATCGAGGAGAACGGCACGTCACGCGCGGTGACGCGCACGGGCAGCACGCTCACCGCGGGCAACGTGACGTACACGTTCGATGCGCTGGGCCGCGCGGTGACGAAGGGCGACCTGACGTTCACCTACGGACCGAACGGGCACGTGGCCACGGCGACGCGGGGCACTCAGCAGTGGCACTTCCTCTACGACGAGACGGGCCAGCGCATCCTCAAGCGCGAAGGCACGGTGCCGGTGGCCGGATACCTGGAGGCGGGCGAGTACCTGGATGCGTCCGGCCTCACGCTGCCAGTGCACTTCGCGGGACAGCTGGTGGGTGTCCTCCAGCAGGGTGTGTTCCGCCCGCTGGGGGCGGACATGCGGGGCACGTTGCTGACGGACACGGCGGGCGCGCCGTTCGTGGCGTCGCCGTACGGTCATCGCGCGTCGCACCCGGACATGTCTCCGGCGATCGAGTTCGTGCAGAAGGGATACGACGCGGACCTGGGGCTCATCCGCATGGGCGTCCGTGACTATGACGCCACGCTGGGGCAATTCCTCACGCCGGACGGCCTGTTCCTGGAGTCGCCGGACCTGTGCCTGGGGAGCCCCAGTGAGTGCAACCTGTACTCATACGCACGCGGCAATCCGACGGGCTTCACGGACCCCACCGGCAAGTGCTCGGCGAGCCTGAAGTCTGGCATTGACTGCGTGGGGCCCGCGCTGGCGCAGGGCGCGGCCGTCGAGCAGGAGATGACCCAGGCGTGGAAGGACGGCAACTACGGCACGGCCACCGTGGCGGCGGTTCTGAGCTTTGCGAACGGTGCGGTCGTGGTGTCGGCATACGTGGAGCAGGGGGTCATTGATGTAGGCAATGGGACCTACAAAGCGACCTCTGGCTTCATCGAGGGGGACTATGAAAAGGCGCTGAACGGATCGGTGGAGACATTGGTGAACTTCGTGCTCGCTCGGGTCGGATTGTCCGCCGAGATGTTGAGCGCGGAGCTTTCAGTGGGGGGGAGGATGGCCTCGGGCCTGCGCGCGACAGGTACGGTGAGGGCTGTTGCAACAGAAGCCCCCTCCATGGCGGCAACAGGCTCATCAACCGCGGAGGCGAGTGCCACGACATTGACGCGTAACGCCGAAGAGGGCGTAAAGAAAATACGTCTGTGGCGTGCGGTTGAACCCGAGGAACTCGCCGATGTGAGGAGGTTTGGTGACTACAACATCCATCCGAACTCAACGTTCAAGCGGTTCGCCTTCGACGAACAGTCGCTTGATGCCTTTGCGAAGGCGAACCCTGGTCGCTCGTACACGAAAACGTACATTGACCTGCCAACCGACAAGCTCAAGTTCATGTATGAACATCCGGATCCCGGAGGCGTGGGCAAAAGCATCGGGATCGATGTCTACGAGACACCCGAGTTCTACAAATGGTTCAACGGGGTGAACGTCCAATGAGTCGCTATAAGGCCAAACTGACCATCTTCTCGCACGATCGGGGTGGTCGACCGGCGATGCCACTGGGGTCCGGTTATTCACCTCACGCGTGCACGCCAGGGGGACAGGAAAACCTGCCTATCATTCTCCATGACGTCCCCTCATCTGCGGCATTCAACACCGAGTTCGAAGCGGTCGTTGAGCTTCGGTACCCCACTCGCCTCGATTATTCAGCCCTCATGTCTGGCCAAGGCTTTGACTTGGTAGAGGGCGTGAGGCGAGTGGGCCGTGTTCGGTTGGGTGAGGCACTGTCGTAGCGCGACCCTGAGTCGTCCCCTCATTTGAGATAAACATCAAGGCGCGTCCCCAGGGGTTGTCTGGTCCCAGTGCAGCGTGGGGAGCGGTAGCGTAACCGTTCCCCACGCGGGTGCAGTTCACACCGCGGAGAATCCAGAGGCGCAGGTCCGCTGCCCGGAGAAGGGAGATGGCCTCCTCATCGTTCACGATGAGGCCTTCTCCAAGGACCCGGCACGGTTCGAGCGGTATCTGGTCTGCGACGCGTGCGGAGCACGCAACGTGATGCTCATGCGTGCTTCGCCTGAGACAGACTGACTCACCCCGCCAGCGGCAGGCCGTCCGTGGACTCCACCAGGACGTTGCCGCGCACCCAGCCCAGCAAGCCGGTGGACGACTTCACCAGGTACCAGACGTCCTCCCGGTTCCCCAGCTTCGCGGGGACGCTCGCGGCCAGCACCCGCACCTTGGAGCCCTGCGCCGTCGTGGCCACCACCGCGGAGCCCGTGCGGGCCTGCGCCAGCGGGAAGGACTTCTTCACCGTGGCCTCCACACCCGCCGCCGCGGCGTCCAGGCCCACCGCGTACAGCTCCTGCGGCACGTGCACCAGCTTCCACGCCTTGCGGTCCAGCGTGTACTTGTCCCGCTTCTGCCAGAAGCCCATCCACGTATCGACCAGGACGATGCCGTTGCCCTTCGCCTCCGTCAGCGCGCGCACGTCCCCCAGCGGCTTCACCGTCCTGCCGTCGTAGCCGTAGAGGAAGAAGCGGTGGTCGTCGTCCACGTCGCCCAGCGTGTGGACCAGCAGCTCCTTCCACTTGTCGCCCGTGTCCAGGTCCACCACCGTGAAGCCACGCACCTCGTTGCCGGAGGCACTGCCCTGCGACGTGGCGCCTCCCACCTTCAGCGTGAACTTCCCGTCCTTGCCCGCGCTGAGTGACACCGCGTCCGGCTTGCCGTCCCCGTCCAGGTCCACCTGCGCGGACGTCACGGGCTCGTCGTTCTTCTGCGCGGACGCAGGCGCACCGGCGAACAGCACGGCGGAGGACAGCACGGCCAGCAGGGATGTCTTCACGGAAGCGGGACCTCGGTCGGGAACAGGGGCCGCGTCACGCTAGCCGCCCGCCAGGCCCCCGGACACACGCTTTCACCCCGAGCGGCGGAAGCGCCCCCGGAAGTGCCGGTCCAGGTACACCTCCGCGTGCGCCAGGGCCTCGCGCGTCTCTCCAGACAGCTCCAGCCCGGCCGCGGCCACCCGCGCCTGACGCATCGCGGAGCCCCTTCCGTCCCCAGCGGAACCCAGGGCGGCCGCCACCGCGTCCACCCGGGCGTGCGCGGCGTCCACCACGCCCTTCGCCTCCTCCAGGGACACCTCGCCCTCCGCCAGCGCGGTGAACAGCTGGCAGCGGTAGCGGCGGCAGGCCTCCGGGCGCTCCTCATAGACGGTGCAGCACAGCCCCTCCAGCGCGGCGCAGCGCTGGGGCAGCACCCCCGCGCCGTCCTCCCGCGTCCCCAGCGGCAGGCCCCGCTTGCGCAGGGCTTCCGCCTCGCCGGGCTTCAGCGGCACCTGGGTGAAGAGGGTGCCGTCACAGCACATGCCGCAGTGGAGGCAGAGGGTGGACAGGGCGGAGGACATGGCGCGTGCGGGATAACGCCCCGCGGGGGAGCGAGTCATCCCCGACGTGTGTGTGCGCCCAGACCTCCGTCCTCCAAGGCAGGCCAGGTCTCACCAGCCGACATGCGACAATCCCCCGTGTTCCATGTGTCGGAGTCACCGGGTTTTCATGGGTTGTGCACGACCCGAGGGGAGGGACAGCTCCGCACCTGTCTCAAAAGGCCATGCTCCTGTCCGTAGTGGAAATTCTCCGGGCGTGAGAAGCCAATGCGCGACAGTCCAGCCCGTGGCCAGGGACACGGCCCGAAGGTCTGAGTGCAGAAGGGGTGAATGATCTCCACTCTGTGGGAATCCGAGTTCCCCGGGTCACCTGCAACTTGGGGACACCACGGTTTCTTCGGACGTCGTAGGATCATGCCCCGTAGGACATCAGGGAGCCCCCATGCACACGGACACTCACGACGCGCCGGCTGGCCGCGAAACCCTCCTCGGATACCGGGTGGGGACGGAGCTCAGCGCGGCGGCCTCGTTTGGCGCGGACTTCTCTTCCGGGCGTCTGGTGCAGCTGTCACTGGAGCACCTCACGCTCCACCTGGAGTCGCGCGCGGTGCCTCGCAAGGGACAGGCCGCGTCCGTGGTGGTGGGGGAGGGCGAGCGGTGGGCCACCGCGCTGGACGCGGAGGTGATTGGCGTCAACGCCCTGCGCCCGGAGGTGAGCCTGCGCTTCGTCGCGCCGCCGCTGGACGCGGGCCGCCGCATCGTGGGGCTGCTGGAGTCGCTGCGTGACAACGGCCTCTTGCTCACGCCGGAGACGCGGCCCGTGTGGCGCGAGCAGATCGACCGGGCGGAGCGCGTCACGCGCATCTGCGAAGCGCTGGCGTCCCGGCAGGCCCGCGGCGTCCTGCGCTCGCGCGACGGCCAGGCCGTGGCGGAGGTCACCTGCGCCTTCTTCGAGCCGCTCCAGGACGCGTTCGCCTGGAACCTGCACGGCACGCTGCCCCCGGGCGCCTTCACCCTGGAGGCCTTCGGCTACTCCAGCGTGGTGCACTTCCAGGTGGACGCGGCGCGCATGGAGGGCGGCCTGCTGGTGATGACGACGCCCCCGTCGCTGGTGCGCTTCCGCCACCGGTGGCTGCGCCGCACGCAGGCCAGCGCGTCCTGCACGCTGGAGTTCGACCATCCGCTCTGGCCCCAGGTGCACGTGCGCCGCGGCCTGCTGGACGTCTCCTACGAAGGCCTGTCCTTCCTCACGCAGCCGGGCGAGGACCTGATGTACCCGGGCCTGCGCCTGCCGGTGATGGAGGTGGCCCTGGACGGCCACGCGCCGGTGCGCCTGCGCGCGGAGGTGCGCAACATCTCCAGCACGCCCCACGGCCGCCGCTGCGGCGTGAGCGTCCGGCCCCTGGACGCCGAAGGGGCCCGCGCGTGGCGCGCGCTGGTGGAGGCCCAGGCCCACCCCACCACCAAGGTGGAGGGCGACTGGAACGACGCCACCTGGAAGCTCTTCGAGCGCTCCGGCTACTTCCGCCTCCCGGGCAAGGAGCCGGAGAAGTTCACCAGCCTGCGCGACCAGTTCTCGCGCGCGCAGGACAAGCTCCAGGAGGCGCCGCTGCTGGGCTACCGCGTGGTGCGCCCCGCGGAGGACGGCATGGAGGCCACGCTGTCCGTGCTCAAGCCCTACGCGGGCAGCTGGATGGCGCACCAGCTGGCGCGGCACCAGCCGCCGGGCAGCCGCTCCACCGCGCGCGAGGCCCTGCGCGACATCTACCTGCGCGGCTACGAGCCCACCCAGGCGGACCCGGAGGTGAAGTGGTTCTTCGCCTACTGCGAGGCGAACGTGCGCTGGGTGCGCTACACGAAGTTCGACTTCGCCACCTGGTACGCGGACACCGGCCAGACGTGCCTGGTGCCCTTCCGCCTGATGGAGGGCGAGGTGGACAGCGTCTGGACGAAGCCCGCGAACATCACCGTGGGCACGCCCACCCAGGAGGAGCGCGCCAGCTTCTTCGCCCGCGTGGCCGGCACCCGCCCGGAGGCCTACCGGGAAGCGCTGGACCTGGTGCCGGAGCGCTTCGACCTGGAGGCCACGCGCACCGGCTGGGGTGACGCCGGCCTGTCCCGCGAGCGCGAGCTGGTGGTGGCCCGCCATGAGGGCCGCGCCGTGGCCTTCGCGGTGTTCGAGTCCGCGCAGCCGGGCCTGAACCTCTTCAACGTGCTGGACGGCGTGCGCCTGGTGCCCCTGGAGGAGGACGCGAAGCCGGAGGTGCAGGACGCGTACGTGGCGCTCCTGGCCCAGGCGGCGGAGTGGTACCGGGCGCGCGACCGCAAGGTGTTCGTCCACTACGTGGAGGCCGCCTGCGTGGAGTACGCGGAGCGCGTGTCCCTGGCGGACCTGGGCGACGGCAAGCTGTGGGTGATGTCCGCCCGACTGCTGCCGGAGTTCCTGGAGCACCTCTGCGAGTCCACCACGCCGCGCGCGGCGTAGTGGCGGCTCGCTTCGCCTGACTTCAGCGACGGCGGGGGCTGACTACAGCCCCTCGTCGTCCGGGTCCGGATAGGACTCCAGCTCCTCTTCCTCCTCCTCCACCGGGGTGGGCGCCTTGGCGTGGCGCCCCTTGCCGGCCTTGCCCTCGTGCGCCGGAGCGCCGAAGTCCGAGTCCGGGCCCACGATGTAGCCCTGGCGCCCCTGCTGGATGCGGCGCAGGACCCCTTCCTGCTCCAGCGCCTCCAAGAGCCGCGCGAAGGTGGAGAAGCCGTGGTCGCGCTCGTCGAAGTCGGGCTCCTTGCGGACGATGGTCTCCTTGATGAGCGACGGGTTGAGCGGGCCCGTCGCGCGGCGCAGCAGGCTCTGCACCACCTCGCGCGCGACGGCGGGCACCTCCGCCTTGGGCTTGCCGCCCTTGGACTCGGCGCCTTCCTTGGCGCCCTTGCCCTCGTGGCCCTTGTCGTGGCCCTTCCCGCCCCGCTTGCCGCCCTTGCCCTCGTCGCCCTTGGAGCCCCGGCCGCCGTGGTCGCGGTCCTTCTCCTTGTGGGAGCCGTCGCCCTTGTGCTTGGGCTTCATGTAGATGAACTGGTCGCACGCCCTCACGAACATCTGGGAGCTGGCCTCACGCACGGCCAGGCCAATGACGGTGCGGCCGTTCTCACGCAGCTTGTACGCCAGGGGGCAGAAGTCGCTGTCGCCGGAGGCGATGACGAAGGTGTCAATCTGCTCGCGCGCGTAGCACAGCTCCAGCGCGTCGATGACCAGGCGCATGTCCGCGCTGTTCTTGCCGGCGCGGGTGGACGGGGGCACGTCCACCAGCTCCACGCCCACGTCGTGCAGGCGCTGCTTCGCGTCCTCGAAGCGCGACCAGTTGCAGTAGGCGCGGCGGAAGACGACCTTGCCCTGCTCCAAGAGCTGGTCCAGCGCGGGCTGCAGGTCGAACTGACTGGCGCTGATGCCCGTGTTGGTGACCAGGTTCTCGAAGTCGATGAAGAGTGCGATGCGGTGCTGCTCGTCGGTACGTCCAGCCAAAGGTGCCTCGTATTCGTGTGCGAGCGGTCCTTGGCTCGCGTGCGCTCCACCCTACTGTGGGGACGCTACAGCGCGCACGGTCCGTGTTCCGCCCTGAACATTCAGTGCTACCCACCCTACGTTTGGGGCCTGAGCCCGGGGGCAGCGCCCCCGTAACACGGAGGTGTGAACATGATGCACGGATTCCCCCGACGTTTGCGAGCGATGGCGTGGGCCGCGCCCACGCTTGGCCTCTTGTTGTGCGCCGGCCCCGCCCTGGCGCGGGAGCCAACGGTCGGCAAGGACGAGGACCAGGGAGCGTCCATGCCGTCGAAGTACACCGAGCCCGCGAGCACCAGCCCCTCGAACGTGGTGAGCAGCGTCCGGACCACGTCCCCCTCCTTCATGACCCAGGGAGAGTCCGTGCGGCAAATCACCCCGGATGCGGACCGCATGCAGCAGGTCAACGGGCCGGTGGTGAAGCAGGACGGGCTGACGTTGTTCGTGAAGGACGTGTCCGGGCCGGTGGTGCCGCTGGACATGAGCGCCCTGCGCATCACCAAGCTGCCCCAGAAGGGGCAGGAGGTCCTGGCCGTCTACCAGGTGGAGAACAAGACGGAGAACGTGGCCTTGTCCCTCCAGGGTGAGAAGAAGGACTGAGGGCGGTCGCGCCTCAGTTCGGCTTCGTGGCGCCGCGCACCTCGTCCAGGACGCTCAAGTCCACGAGCCCCGCGATGTCGTCGCTGGGGATGAACCCCAGCGCCTTCGCGTGCTCGGCGGACGTCTTGAGCGCGGAGGGCACGGGGTCCAGGCTCGGCTCCAGGCGGGAGAACGCGTCCTGGAGCACGGGCCCGGGCAGGGGCTTTCGCGTCAGCTGGCCGAAGGCGGAGTTGACGGACGTGGCGAAGGCCGCCGGGTCCGCGCGCCAGCGCTCGGTCAGCTGCACGTGGATGCGCAGGAGCGCCGCGATGCGCGAGCGCTGCGTCTCCAGCACCTTCTTCGTCGTCACCACCACCGTGGTGGGGAAGCGCTTGTCCGGCCAGAGGTCGCGCTCGTCCACCAGGATGTGACCGCCCCCTTCCGCGAGCATGCGCGCGCCCCAGGGCTCGGGCACCCACGCGCCCTCGATGGCGCCCTGGAGGTACTGGGCCAGGATGTCCGGGTTGCTGATGGGAATCACCTGCACGTCGCCGCCCGCGTCCGCGGTGATGTTCAGCTTCTGGGCCTTCAGCCAGGTGCGCAGGGCGATGTCCTGCGTGTTGCCCAGCTGCGGCGTCGCCAGCTTCTTGCCCTTGAGCTCCTGGGCCGTCTTCGCGCTCTTCACCACCAGCACCGCGCCGCCGTTCACCGCGCCCGCGATGATGCGCAGCTCCTTGCCGGCTTTGAGGTACGTGTTGATGGCGGGCCCCGGGCCCACGTAGGCCACGTCCACGGAGCCCGCGACCAGCGCCTCCATGGCGGCGGGGCCCGCGTTGAACTGCCGCACCTCCAGGTGGCCCATCCCGGGCTGGGACGCGAAGAGCCCCTCCGAGTTCGCCACCAGCGCCTGCGCGTGCGTGATGTTGGGGAAGAAGGCCACGCGCAGGGGCGCGTTGGCGCCGGAGGGCGTGTCCTTCTTGCAGGAGGCGACGCCGGTCAGGAGGACGCAGACACCGAGGAGCAGCGACAGCGGACGCGCGGAAGACATGGTGCGTCACGCTAATGGAGACTCCCCGCCTGTTTTCAATGCCCGTGAGTGCGGAAGCGTCTTGGGGCTCACACGGACGCCGTCAGGCCCCACCGGCGCCGCAGGCGCGTCTCCACTGTCTGGAAGAGGACGCGGTCCACCGTGATGCCGATGAGGATGATGGCCAGCATCACCGCCATCACCTGCGACACGTCCATCAGCTCGCGGCCCATGGTGAGCAGCTGGCCCAGGCCGCCGGAGACGAAGAGCAGCTCCCCCGCCAGCAGCGCGCGCCACGCGAAGCTCCACCCCAGCTTGAGGCCGGTGACGATGCCGGGCAGCGCGCCGGGCAGGAGCACGCCGAAGTAGAAGCGCGGGCCCCTCACGCCCAGGGTCCGCGCCACGCGGGCCAGCTGCGGGTCCAGGCCGTTGACCGCGTCCTCGGTGGCGATGGAGATGCCCAGCACGCTGCCCATCACCACCACGAAGAGGATGGCGCTGTCGTTGAGGCCGAACCACAGGAGGGCCAGCGGCAGCCAGCAGATGGAGGGCAGGGCCTGCAGCCCCATCACCACCGGCTTCACCGCGTTGCGGAAGAAGGCCAGCCGCGCGATGCAGAGCCCCAGCGGGACGCCGATGGCCACCGACAGGAGGTAGGCGCGCGACAGCCGTCCCAGCGAGCGCAGCGTGGCGGCGCCCAGCTGTCCGTCGCGGGCCATGGCGATGAGCGCCTGCACCACCTCCAGCGGCCCGGGGAACAGGTGCTTGTTCCACACGCCGGAGCGCGACAGCCCCTCCCAGAGCGCGAAGAGCAGCGCGATCATCCCCAGCTTCTGCGCCCACTTCAGCATGGCGGTGTCCCTCGTTCCCTCTAACGACTGGTCACGACGTGGGTGCGGGGCAGGCTGGACGGCGTGCGCGAGCGGCGGCCCAGGGGCTCCGTGGGCGGGGCCTCCAGGGGCGCCCCTTCCGCGGCGCGCAGGCGGTGGCGGATGTCGCGCGCCATCGCGTCCAGGGACGGGTCCTCCAGCGAGCGCGGCATGGGCAGGTGGATCTCCAGGTCCTCCACCACGCGGCCCGGGCGGGGCGCCATCAGCACCACGCGGGTGCCCAGCATCAGGGCCTCCTGCACGTCGTGGGTGACGAACACCACCGTCTTGCCGGAGTGCAGCCAGATGGACTGCAACAACTCCTGCATGTGCACGCGCGTCTGGGCGTCCAGCGCGCCGAACGGCTCGTCCATCAGGAGCACGTTGGGGTCCACCGCGAGCGCCCGGGCGAGGCTCGCGCGCATCTTCATGCCGCCGGAGAGCTCATGGGGCAGCGTGTCCGCGAAGCCCTCCAGGCGCACGCGCTGGATGAAGGTGTCCGCCCGCTTGCGGCGCTCGGAGCGGGGCACGCCCCGGGCCCCCAGCGCGAAGGTGATGTTGCCGCGCACGGTGAGCCACGGGAACAGCGCGGCCTCCTGGAACATCAGGAGCCGGTCCGGCCCGGGCCCCTGGATGGGCTTGCCGTCAATGGCCACGCTGCCGCCCGTGGGGGCCACGTGGCCCGCCAGCGCGTAGAGCAGCGTGGACTTGCCGCAGCCGGAAGGGCCGAGCAGGCAGACGAACTCCCCCGAGCGGACGTTGAGGTTCACGTCCTTCAGCGCCACGACCTTGTTGGCGTAGTGGTGGCCCAGCTGGGCGATGGAAATCTTCGCCCGGTCCGCGTTCACGTTCGCGGGCCGGAGCAGGTGGGGCGCCGCCTGGCGCAGGCCCCGCATCCGCTCGATGAGGCGTCGAAGCATTCGCGAGAACCTATACATCTGCCCCAAGGTCGCACAGGCGGGGCCTGGAAGCGGGCAGGCGCCTTTCACTGTAGGACAGGACGTGAAGTCCGCGGTGCCCGGCCGGCTGCTTTTCAGGCCGTGGCGGCCCGCTCCGCCTTGCGGTGCGCCAGCGTGCGGGAGAGCAGCCACAGGCTCAGGGCGAGCACGCCCAGGCCCACGGCGGTGAAGGCGCCGCCCACGCGCAGCGACGCCTGCCGGTGGTCCTCGAACACCGCGAGCGCGTCCGTGCGGGGACCCGTGAGGTAGCGCCGCACGGTGTCCGCGTAGGCCCGGGCCTCCGCCTCGTCCTCCGTCCACTGGTAGGCGAGCGGCTGGACGCCGGAGGTCGTCTGCAGCTGGGGCCGGAAGATGGGCGCGGCGCCGCTGCGAGCGCTGCGGCTGCGGGCCACCTCCACGTCCCGGAGGTCCTGGGGCGCGTAGCGGCCCACCTCCTCCTGGCCCAGCCAGCTGGAGCGGGTGAGGACGCACGGGCCCTGGGGCTCGCAGCGGAAGTCCATGCGCGCCTTCTGGCCGAGGAAGAACACCCCCAGCACCAGGAAGGGCAGGGCGAGCAGCAGGAAGGCCGTGGCACCGATGGCGGTGGCGCGGCTGCGTCGGTAGGCGGGGGGCGCACGCACGCTTGCGTCTATAGACCCGCGCGCCCCGAAGGGGGCAGTGGTTTCACGCGCCCGCGAGTGTCGCCCTCCAGGCAGGCGGGCGGCCCGGCCTGTTGCGGCATGGGGCCCAAGTCCGCACCCCTTGTCCTGGGACGTTCAGCACTTCGCCCGGAAGGAGTCCTCCAGCCCATGAAGGCCGTGGCCATCATGTTCCCCTCGCGCGAGGTGCGCGTCCTCGACGTCCCCGAACCGCGGCTGCATTCGCCCACCCAGGTCAAGGTGCGCACGCTGGAGGTGGGCGTGTGCGGCACGGACCAGGACATCCTGAAGGGCCACCACGGCACGGCGCCGAAGGGCGAGGACCACCTGGTCCTGGGCCACGAGTGCCTGGGCGAGGTGATGGAGGTGGGCGCGCACGTGCAGGGCCTGAAGCCGGGGGACCTGGTGGTGCCCCGGGTGCGCAGGCCCTGTCCGCACACGCACTGCCCCGCGTGCCGCCACGGCCACCCGGACTTCTGCGTGACGGGGGACTACACGGAGCGCGGCATCAAGGGCGCGCACGGCTTCTGTTCGGAGCACTTCGTGGAGGACGCGGCCTACCTGCACAAGGCGGATGATTCCCTGCGCGGCGTGGCCGTGCTCACGGAGCCGCTGACCATCGCGGAGAAGGGACTGCGCGAGCTTTCGCACATCCAGTCCCGCCTGCCGTGGAAGGTGAGCCCCGGCAAGGCGCTGGTGCTGGGCGCGGGGCCGGTGGCGCAGCTGGGCGTCATGGCGCTGACGCGCGCGGGCTTCGACGTGACGGTGTACTCGCGCAGCCCCAAGCCCAATGAGAAGGCCGCCGCATCCGAAGCGGTGGGTGCGCCGTACATCTCCTCCAAGGAGGTGACGGTGGAGGCCCTGAGGAAACAGCTGGGCGGCGTGGACGTCATCTACGAGGCGACGGGCGCGTCGAAGGTGGCCTTCGACTCGCTCCAGGTGCTGGAGGAGAACGGCGTGCTCATCTTCACCGGCGTGCCAGGACGCGAGGAGCCGCTGGAGCTGCAGGGCGACCAGGTGCTGGGGCAGCTGGTGCTGGGCAACCGGGTGATGTTCGGCACGGTGAACGCGGCGGACAGCGACTTCCGTGAGGCGCTGGAGGACCTGGCCCGCTTCCGCGCGAAGTGGCCGGGGAAGGTGGAGGCGCTCATCACCCAGCGCCACCCGCCGTCGGAGTTCGCGAAGGTGGTGGAGGCGAAGGGCGGCATCAAACACGTCATCTCATTCCAGGAGCATGCCCGGTGAATCCCCATCACGAGGACCTGAAGGGCGGCGTGGCCATTGAAGACCACGGCGTCATCGGGGACCTCCGCACGGTGGCGCTGGTAGGCAACGAAGGCACCATCGACTGGCTGTGCTATCCGCACTTCGACAGCCCCAGCCTCTTCGCGGCGCTGCTGGATCCGGAGAAGGGCGGGTACTGGCGCGTGTCCCCGGAGCCGGACGGGGTGATGAAGCGGCAGTTCTACTGGCCGGACACCAACGTGCTGGTGACGCGCTTCTACACGCCGGCCGGCGTGGGGGAGCTCATCGACCTGATGCCCCTGGGCAGGGGGGCGCAGGCGGAGGGGCGCGTCGTGCTCCGGCGCATCCGCGTGGTGCGCGGGGAGATGTCCTTCCGCATGGAGTGCTTCCCGGCGTTCAACTACGCGCGGGACGAACATGAGACGCACGTGGTGAAGGGCGGCGCGGCCTTCGTCTCCAAGAGCCTGAGCATGCAACTGGTGACGCCCGTCCCGCTGAAGCAGGAGGGCAACGGCGTCGTCGCGCACTTCACGCTGAAGGAGAGCGAGTCCGCGGTCTTCACCCTGCGCGAGGGGGGCATCGAGGGCTGTCACCACCACCTGCACACGCACGACTCCGCGGAGAAGCTCTTCCGCGACACGGTGGACTACTGGCGCCACTGGCTGTCCAAGTGCAAGTACACGGGGCGCTGGCGGGAGATGGTGCAGCGCTCGGCGCTGGCCCTGAAGCTGATGACCTTCGAGCCGTCCGGGGCCATCATCGCCGCGCCCACGTGCAGCCTGCCGGAGTCCCCCGGCGGCACGCGCAACTGGGACTACCGCTTCTGCTGGCTGCGCGACGCGGCCTTCACCGTCTACGCGTTCCTGCGCATCGGCTTCAACGAGGAGGCCGCCGCGTTCATGCGCTGGGTGGAGAAGCGCTGCGCGGAGAACGGGGACGGCCCGCTGCCCCTGATGTTCAGCCTGGACGGCACGCCGGTGCCCAGGGAGGAGGAGCTCAAGCACCTGCGCGGCTACGGCGGCGCGCGGCCGGTGCGCATTGGCAACATGGCGGCGAAGCAGCTCCAGCTGGACATCTACGGCGAGCTGATGGACTCCGTGTACCTGTCCAACAAGTACGCGGCGCCCATCTCGTATGACTTCTGGCGGCACCTGCGGCGGCTGGTGGACTGGGTGTGCGACCACTGGCGCATCGAGGACGAGGGCATCTGGGAGATCCGCGGCTCCCGCCGGCACTTCGTCTATTCGAAGCTGATGTGCTGGGTGGCGGTGGACCGGGCCATCCGGCTGGCGGACAAGCGCAGCCTGCCGGCGGACCGCATGAAGTGGCTGAAGACGCGCGACGCCATCTTCGAGGAGATCATGGACAAGGGCTGGTGCAAGGAGAAGGGCGCCTTCATCCAGGCCTACGGGCACGAGGCGCTGGACGCGGCCAACCTCCTCATGCCGCTGGTCTTCTTCCTGTCGCCGGTGGATCCGCGGATGCTCTCCACGCTGGACGTCATCCGCAAGCCGCCCCGGGAGGGAGGCCTCACGTCGGACGGCCTGGTGTTCCGCTACGAGGCGGACGAGAAGCTGGATGGGATTCAAGGCAGCGAAGGCACCTTCAACCTGTGCAGCTTCTGGCTGGTGGAAGCGATGACGCGCGCGAGCGCGGTGCGGCCGGACCTCTTGGACGAGGCGCGGCTCATCTTCGAGCGGATGCAGGGCTACGCGAACCACCTGGGGCTGTACGCGGAGCAGACGGGCATGTCCGGCGAGGCGTTGGGCAACTTCCCGCAGGCGCTCACGCACCTGTCGCTCATCAGCGCCGCGTACAACCTGGACCGGACGTTGGGCCGCCACGATTGACGCAGGGGACGGTAGACTCGCGCCCACCCGCCATGCCCGACCTGTACCCGCTGCTGTTCCGCTTCGCCGTGAAGGCGGATGCCCACTACGACGTGCTGAGCCGCCGCGTGCGCAAGGGGCTGGGCATCGCCCCGCCGCTGCGCATCCTGCCGTACCGCGGCTACGGCACCCCGGAGCGCGTGGTCATCAAGGCGCGCGTGCTGGAGGAGCGCAAGGTGACGCCCCAGCGCCAGCGCCACACGCTGTGGAGCAGCGCCGTGGCCTCCTACAAGCGCTACATGACCCGGGAGATCTCCAGCGCGCACGTGGCGGTGCGCTGGGGGGACAAGCACTGGGAGGGCGTCACGGACGAGGAGGGCTTCCTGGAGCTGTGGGTGCCGCCGCCCGAAGGCGTGCGCTCCGGCTGGCACATGGTGGAGCTGGAGCTCTTGTCCCCGGAGGCAGAAGGCGTGCCCCGCGTGACGGCGCCGGTGCGGGTGGCGGGGACGAGCGCGGAGCTGGGCGTCATCAGCGACATCGACGACACGGTCATCGCCACGGGGGTGACGGATCCGCTCAAGCGCGCGTGGGCGCTGTTCCTCACGGAGCACCGGGGGCGGCTGCCCTTCCCGGGCGTGGACGCGTTCTACGCGGCGCTCCAGGCGGGCGCGAGCGGCACGGCGGACAACCCCATCTTCTACGTGTCCAGCAGCCCGTGGAACCTCTACGAGCACCTGGACGAGTTCCTCGCCATCCACCGCATCCCCATTGGCCCGCTGCTCTTGCGCGACTGGGGCCTGTCGCGCGACGGCTTCGCGCCGGGCGGGGGCCACGGGCACAAGCTGGATAAGATCCGCGGCGTGCTGGAGACGCTGGGGCACCTGCCCTTCGTGCTGATTGGCGACAGCGGCCAGGAGGACGCGGAGCACTACCGCACCATCGTGCGCGAGTACCCGGGCCGCATCCGCTGCGTCTACATCCGCAACGTGCCGGGGCGCTCCAAGCGCGGCGAGGAGATGGAGGCCATCGCGAAGGACATCCGCGACGCGGGCAGCGAGCTGGTCGCGGTGGACGACACGGTGGCCGCCGCGAGGCACGCGGCGCGCGCCGGGTGGATCCGCTGGGAGGAGGTCCCGGAGGTGGAGGCCCACCGCCGCGAGGACGCCGCGCGCAGCGCCCTGGGCGAACGGGGCTGAAGCCTTCCCACCCCGCGCGGCTCCCCGTTTCACCCCCGGGTCCGAGCCCTGGGGCTCACCCCACGGGGCGGCCGCTCTGCATGTGGACCATGCGGATGGCGCGCTCCATGAGTTCCCCCTGCGCGGAGCGCTTGTCGTTGGGCGTGGCGGCGGTGCGCCGCCGCCACGTGCCGTCCGAGGCCAGCTCCCACGCGCCGCTGGTGTCCACCATGCAGCGCTCCACCACGTCGCGCACCTGCGCGGCCAGGGTGGGGTCCTCCACGGGCGCCAGTATCTCCACGCGGTGGTCCAGGTTGCGCGGCATCAGGTCCGCGGACCCGATGTAGCAGCGCGACGTCGCGCCCCGGTCGAAGGCGTAGATGCGCGGGTGCTCCAGGAAGCGGCCCAGGTTGGACACCACCCGGATGTTCTCCGACACGCCCGGCAGGCCCGGCCGCAGGCAGCAGATGCCGCGCACGTTGAGCTCCACGCGCACGCCCGCGCGGGACGCGTCGTAGAGCGCGCGGATGATGCCCGGGTCCACCAGCGCGTTCATCTTCATCAGGATGCGCGCGGGGGCCTCCGGCGTGTGCGCCGCGACCGTCTTGCGGATCTCCTCCATCAGCCCTTCGCGCATGGTCAGCGGCGCCACCAGCAGCTTGCGGAAGGAGCGCGGCCGGCCAAAGCCGGTGAGGAAGTTGAAGACGTCCGCCACGTCCGCGCCGATGTCCGGGTCCGTGGTGAACAACCCCAGGTCCGTGTAGAGCCGCGCCGTCTTCGGGTTGTAGTTGCCCGTGCCGATGTGCACGTAGTGCCGCACCCGCTCGCCCTCGCGCCGCACGATGAGGATGGCCTTCGCGTGCGTCTTCAGGCTGGGAATCCCGTACACGACGTGCACGCCCGCCTCTTCCAGCGCGTTCGCCCAGCGGATGTTGGTGCGCTCGTCGAAGCGGGCCTTCAGCTCCACCATGCACACCGCCTGCTTGCCGTGCTCCGTCGCGCGGATGAGCGCGGGCACCAGCGGTGAGCTGTCCGACGTGCGGTACACCGTCTGCTTCAGCGCCAGCACGTCCGGGTCCTCCACCGCCTCGCTCACGAAGCGCTCCACCGACGTGGTGAAGGACTCGTAGGGGTGGTGCACCAGCAGGTCGCCCCGGCGCATCGCGGACATCACCGTGCCCCCGCCGTCCGGGGACTCGTTGTCCGTGCGCAGCCGCGCCTGCGTCACCGGCGTCCACGGCGGGTCGCGCTGCTCGGAGAAGCCCGGCGTCATCGCCAGCGACATCACGTCCGCCAGGTCCAGCAGGCCGTGCTCCTCGTACACCTGCCGGGGCTCCAGCGTCAGCGCCTCCACCAGCGGCTCCAGCAGCTTCGCGTTCATCCCCGCCTGGATCTCCAGGCGGATGACGTCCCCGAAGCGGCGCTGGCTCAGCTCCGTCTCCACCGCCTTGAGCAGGTCCTCCGCGTCCTCGGACACGGTGAAGTCCGCGTCGCGCGTCACGCGGAACAGGCTCCAGTTGAGGACCTCCATCCCGGGGAACAGGTCCCCCAGGTGCTGCGCGATGATCTCCTCCAGCGGCACGAAGAGCGTGCCCCCCTTGAGCGGCACGAAGCGGGGCAATATCTCCTTGGGCACCTTCACCCGCGCCACGCTCTCCTCCTCCGCCACCGGGTCCCGCAGCAGCACCGCGAGGCTCAGGGACAGGTTGGAGATGTACGGGAAGTGCCGCCCCAGCCCGATGGCCAGCGGCGTGAGCACGGGGAAGATCTGCTCACGGAAGCGCTGGTCCACCTGCGCGCGCTGGTCCGCGTCCAGCTCCTTCATGGACAGGATGCGCAGGCCCTTCTCCGCCAGCGCGGGGCGCAACACCTTCTCGAAGCAGTCCGCGTGGCGCCGGCCCTGCTCCAGGATGCCCGTGTGCAGCTTGTCCAGCGTGTCGCCGGGGGACGCGCCGTCCGGCACCAGCCGGCCCACGCGCGCGGCGATCTGCTCGTGCAGCCGCGCCACGCGGATCATGAAGAACTCGTCCAGGTTGCGCGCGTAGATGGAGATGAACTTCAGCCGCTCCATCAGCGGCACCTCCGGGGACTCCGCCAGCTGGAGCACCCGGTCGTTGAAGGCCAGCCACGACAGCTCCCGGTTGAAGAACAGGCCGCTGTCCGGCACCTCCGTGCCCGGCGGGACGACGTCCCGGTCCAGGGTCTTCTGGGCGGTGTTTTTCGCGGCGGCGCGCTTCGCCATGACGTGTGACTCCTCGAGATGAAGCCTCAGGGTGTGCCCTCTAGCAGTCCGGCACCGCGCGAATTGTGAACTTGCACGTCTGGCCTGGAACCGGACATCCGGGCGTATCCCACCCTGGACGACTCCGGCAGCGGACAGCGGGGCGTACGGGCTGTGGACTCCCCGGCAGTCCATCGCTTGAATCCGGCGCGGACTGACGGCATTCAAGAGGGGTGAGCGCTCCCAATCCCCCGCTTCCCTCCGTTCCAGACGGTGCCCCGGCGGACACGTCCCCGGACGCCCTGTTCACGGCCTTCCGTGAGGGGGCCCAGAAGAAGTCCGGCCGCTTCACCTTCACCTGGTTCGTGGCCGCCGCGGTGCCGGTGGTGCTCGCGCTGGGCTTCCTCGGCCTCTGGCGCGCGAACGGGACGTCCTTCTCCGTCGTCACGCCGCACGGCATCAAGGTGCTGCGCGCGGGCATGACCACCCAGGAGGTGGGGGGCCTGCTGGGCAACCCGCTCACGCTCCAGAAGCAGGGCGCCCAGGACTGCTACCGCTACGGCCGGCCCAACTTCGTGAACGAGGTCTTCGTCGTGTACTCCGTCTGCTACGAGCAGGGGCAGGTGCGCGACGTGCTCACGCACCAGTACTCGGCCTGGCAGATAGACCCCGCCACGGGCACCTTCGTCGCGCCCGGGCAGCCCGCCGCGCCCAAGAACCCGGCGGGGTAGCGCTCAGCCCTCAAGCGAGCCCTTCCTCGGCGCCCTCGAAGGTCACCCGGGCCTGCGTCATCACGTGCTCCACGGCGAGCAGGTGCCACGCGACGTCGGTCATCTGCGCGGACGCGGCCGGGTCCAGCATGGACTCGCGCAGCTGCGCCTCGGTGATGCCGAAGGGCTCCGAGGACTCCTTGAGCAGCTCCAGCGCGGCCTGCGGCGTGAGCTGGAGCTTGTCCCGCTGCGCGATGGCGCGGAGCACCAGGGCAATCTTCAGCCGGCGCTCCACGTCGTCGCGGATGCCCGGGTGGTGCAGCCAGCCGTCCAGCGCCTCCTGCTGCTCCTCCAGGCTGAAGAACTTCTGCGCCAGCACCTCGCCCTCCGCCTGCTGCCAGCGGCGGCGGATCTCCTCGTCCACCAGCGCCTTGGGCACGGTGACGTTGGAGCGGGCGACGATTTCGTCCAGCACCCGGTTGCGCGCGTCCACCCAGAGCATGTCGGCCATCTCGCCCTCCATCTCCTCCACGATGGAGCTCATGACCTCCTCGTGCGTGGAGCCGCGGCCCAGCTGCTGGAGGAAGGCGTCCGACTCCGTGTCGGGCATGCGCACCTCGCGCGCGGCCTTCACGTCCACCAGGAAGCGCGCCGGCATGCCGCGCAGCTGCTCCGCCGGGTAGTTGTCCGGCAGCACCAGCCCCACCTCCACGCTGTCGCCCACGCTGGCCTCGGCGATGACCTCCGCGAAGCCGGGCAGCATCACCTGGGGGGCCAGCTCCATCCAGTAGCCCACGCGGGTGCTCAGCGGGATGAGGCGGCCGTTGGCGTAGCCCAGGATGTCCAGCTGCACGTCGTCGCCCATGGCCAGCGCCTCGCCCTCCGCGCGCGGCCGGGCCTCCGCCTTCGCGCGGGCCAGCTCGTGGAAGCGCTCCAGGAGGTCCTCCTCCGTGAGGTCCTCGCCCTGCGGCACCCGGATGTTCAGGTTCTCCAGCGAGGGGGCCTTCACCTCCGGCAGGTCCGCCTGGTGGCCCAGGCCGGGCGCGACGGGCAGCCGCTGCACCAGCTGCCGCACGGGGGCCTCCACCGGGGCGGCGGGCGCTTCCGCGGGCCTGGAGCTGGCGGGGGGCTTGACGCTTCCGGAAGGGGCGGCGGCGGACTTCGCCGGCTTCGCCGGGGCGGAAGACGGGCCGGACGCCTTGGCGGCCGGAGACTTCTCAGGGGGGTTCTTCTTCGTGGCCACCGGAGGGCCTCCTGGCAGGTAGCGACCGTGGTCCCAGAGGGGATTGAAACGAGCGCGTCTCACTCGGCCACGGTGCCTACCAGAAAAGAGCCCTCCGGGGACATCCCCGGGCCTTGTAGCCCGGGGCCCTCACGTCACCGCGTCCGCTCTAGCCGAACAGGCCGCCGACGAAGCTGGAGACGGCGGAGACGGCGGCGCCCACCTGGCTGACCACCGGGATGTTGGTGGCGGCGGCGATGGAGCCCACGGCGGTGATGACGCCCGTGACCTTCTTGGTGGTGCTGGCGTTCGGGTCGCGCAGGGTGGAGATGGCGTTCGCCGTGTCGAAGGCGGCGATGGCGATGTTGGCGCCCGGGGCGAAGCGGCCAGCGGCCTTGGCCAGGGTGCCCCCGGCGGCGCGGGCGGCGGCGGTCGCGCCGGCCTTGGCGGCGGCCTTGCCACCCTCGGACAGCGCGGCGCGGGCGGCGGCGCGGGTCGCGGTGCCGGTGGCGACCTTCAGGGCCACGCCGGACTCACCGACGGCGGTCTTCAGCGCGGTGCGCACGCCGCTCTTGATGGCGGAGGAGGCGCCCCCCTCGAAGGCGGCCTTGGCGGCGGCGCCGGCGGCGGCGCGGGCCAGCTTGGGGCCGGCGCCCGGGACGGCGGCCTTGAAGGCGCCGCTGGCGGCCTTGTACGCGCTGCCGAACTTGGTCACGTCGCGGGCCAGCTCCAGGCCGCCCTTGACGGTGCCGACCGCGGTCTTGCCGGCGGTGGCGACGGAGCCCAGCGCCTTGTTCCAGTCCTCGCTGGAGCCGGAGCGCACCGCGTTGCGCACGTCACCGATGGCCGTGCCGGCCTGGCCCACCAGCTTCACGGCGTTGGTGATGGTGCCCACCGCGCCGCCCGCGATGCCCAGCTTGCCCTTGAGGTCCAGCTTCGTCTTCGGGTCGGTGGCCTTGGAGACCAGCTTGTCGACGTTGCCCTTCAGCGTCGCCTTGAAGCCGTCCGTCTTCAGGCTCTTGACGTTGTCGAAGCCGTCCTTCACGGCCGTCTTCACCTTGTTGAAGGTGTCGTAGCCCTTCTTCGCCTGCGTCCCGATGTCCTTCGCCGCCTTGATGGGGTCCTGCTGCACGTGGCGGATGGTGTTGCTGACGGCACTGCGGGCGCGGTCGATGAGGCTCATTTCGGGGCTCCCTCGTCGGAGTTCGAGGAAAATTGGGAAGGGCTGCGGACGACTTGCCGGGATTATCGCGCCGGCCCCCGATCAGTTGCGTAGCACCTCACATCCGCTGAGAAGGTGGGTGGAAGTCCCCGGTTGTGGCACGGCGCGTCAGCGTCCGCGGCAGTCCGGGTCCGCGTCATCGGCCCGGCCATCCGCGTCATTGTCCGCGCCGTCGTGGCAGTGGCCGGCCTCCGAGGAGACCCACTCGGTGACGTGGAGGGTGTAGCGGATGGGGGTGTCCTGGTCCGGCCGGGCCATGCCGTCCACCACCACCAGCACCGTCTGCCCCTGGGCCAGGGTGAGCTTCAGCGCGGGGGCCCCCTGTGTCGTGGGATGTGGGTTCGCGGCGCAGCCCAGCTCCGTGCCCCGGCAGCCGGTGAGGAGGTACAGGGCGTGGCCGCCCGCGTCCGGGTCCCCGGCGGGCGAGGTGTCGAAGACGAAGGTGCCGGCCTTCGGTGCCGTCCAGAGGTGGGCGCGGTCCTGCTGGAGCAGCGCGCCGCAGGTGCCCTGGAAGCCGTCGCCGGAGAGGGCGGTCTCCCCCTGGAAGGTGACGGGCAGGGCGCTGCCCAGGTCGTGGTGGGCGCAGCCCTGGCCCTTGCAGCGGGGGTCGTCGCGGCACTCGGTGTCCGCGCAGTCCACCCAGCGGTCCCCGTCGTTGTCCATGTTGTCGAAGCAGGCGCCGGCCTCGCTGGAGCGCAGCTCGTCGATGTGCAGCGCGAAGGAGCCCTGGGTGAAGGACCCGCCGGCCACGGCGTCCACCGTCACCAGGACCCGCTGGCCCTTCGTCAGCGTCACCGCCACGCGGGCTCCGCCGCCGTAGCTGATGCCGTCCGACGCGCACGCCAGCTCCTGGCCGCCGCAGCCGTCCGCGTACACGGCGATGACGGAGCGCACCGCCGAGCGGGCCGTGTCGAAGGTGAAGGTGCCCGCGCGCGGCGCCGTCCACAGGTAGCCCCGGTCCGGGGCGCCCGCGCCTCCGCAGGAAGCGGCGTGGTCGTCCCGGGCCTCCACGGTGGAGCCCGTCAGCGACACCGGCAGCGCGCTGCCCAGGTCGCGGTCCACGCAGAGGGGCTCCGGGGGCGCGCAGACGTTGGGCACGCCCGTGCCGGCGCAGGTCTCCGGCGCCGCGCAGGTGCCACACTCCAGCGTGCCGCCGCAGCCGTCCGCCACCTGGCCGCACGTCGCGCCCAGGAAGCCGCAGGTGGCGGGCCGGCAGCCGGGCGCCGCGCAGACGTTGGCCACGCCGCCCCCGCCGCAGGTCTGGCCGTCCGCGCACGCGCCGCAGTCGAGCATCCCGCCGCAGCCGTCCGCGACCTGCCCGCAGTTCCTGCCCAGGGCCTGGCAGGTGGTGGGCGTGCACGCGGCCTTTCCGCAGACGTTGGGCACCCCGGCGCCGCCGCACGTCTGGGCCGCGAGGCAGCCTCCGCACTCCAGCACCGCGCCGCAGCCGTCGGACACCCGGCCGCAGTCCTTGCCCAGGCCCGCGCAGGTCACGGGCACGCAGGTGCCGGTGCCGCAGACGTTGGCCTGGCCCGCGCCGCCGCACGTCGCGTCCGCCGCGCAGGCGCCGCACTCCAGGACGCCGCCGCAGCCGTCCAGCACCTCGCCGCAGTTCCTGCCCAGGGCCTCGCAGGTGGCCGCCTGGCACAGGGGGGTGGCGCAGACGTTGGCCACGCCGCCCGCGCCGCACGTCTCGCCCGGTCCGCACGCGCCGCACTCCAGGACGCCGCCGCAGCCGTCGGACACGGGACCGCAGTCCTTGCCCAGGGCCTCGCAGGTGGTGGGGACGCACGGGGCGCGGCCGCACACGTTGGCGGTGCCGCCCCCGCCGCACGTCTCGTCCGGTCCGCACGCACCGCACTCCAGGACGCCGCCGCAGCCGTCCGCC
Source organism: Corallococcus caeni (assembly GCF_036245865.1). NCBI lineage: Bacteria > Pseudomonadati > Myxococcota > Myxococcia > Myxococcales > Myxococcaceae > Corallococcus > Corallococcus caeni. The sequence continues at coordinate 255,028 of NZ_BTTW01000010.1, forward strand.
ACCTGGCCGCAGGTCTTGGCCAGCGCCTCGCAGGTGGCGGGCACACAGGCCGGGGGCCCGCAGGCATTGGGCACGCCCGCGCCGCCGCAGACCTCCGGGGTCGCGCACGCGCCGCAGTCCAGGACGCCGCCGCAGCCGTCCTGGAGCGCGCCGCAGGTGGCGCCCCGCGCCGCGCAGGTGGCGGGGACGCAGGGCATGGGGCCGCAGACGTTGGGCACGCCGCCCCCGCCGCACGCCTGGCCCTCCGCGCACTCCCCACAGTGCAGCGTGCCGCCGCACCCGTCGATGGCGTAGCCGCAGTCCAGCCCCTGGGACTCGCACGTCATGGGCGTGCAGAAGGACGGGGGCTTCAGGCTCAACAGCTCGGAGGTCGCGTCGTCAGGCAGCGTCCGGCCGCACGCCGTCCACACGCCCAGGAGGACCACCCATCCCGCCAGCCAGCCCGTCCGCCCCATGCTCCGTTCCCGCCACCCGTGAAGGGCCCGTCATCGGCCCCGGGTCGGAGGGTGGGGATCCGCCCGGTGCCCGCGAAGCGGTGGCAAGCCCCGGAGGGCCTCCAGCGGTCGGAAAGGCGTCACTGTCCCACCCCGCCCGCCGGGAAGGCGCGCACTGGTGGACACGGGACGGGCCAGGGAGGGGGGTGGGCGCGGTGGCGGGGGACCCCCACCGTGAACGGACGCGGGGGGCGAACGGGACACGTCCGTCCGGCGGGGAAGGGACACCCATGGCAGGTCCCAGGCGCATGGCACGGGAGGACGGGTGGGGGCTCGGCGCGAGCCTCGTGGTGGCGTTCGTCCTGCTGATGGTGGCGGTGGGGGCGCTCCTGCTGACGCGCGCCGCCGTGCAGTCGCGGGTGGTGGAGCGCTCCATGGACCTGCAGGAGGTGGGGCAGCTGGGGCGGGCCTTCAGTGACAAGGTGTCCCTGGCCAACAGCGCGTTGCTGGCGGGCGGACAGTCGCTCGTGGAGGACACCACGCGGGCCCGGCGGCGCTTCCTGGACACCGAGGAGCGGCTGCGCGCGCGGCTGGACTCCCCGGAGGACCAGGCGCTGGTGGGCGAGGTGCGCGACGCCGAGCAGGTGCACGACGCCGCCCTGCGCGCCCTCCTGGAGCACCCCACGCCCCAGGAACAGAAGCTGGCGCGCGCGCGGCTCTCCCGGGCCCATGGGCGGGTGCGCGAGGCGCAGGCCGAACTGGAGCGCAAGATGCTGGCGAGGCTGGCACGGGAGAACCATGCGGCGTTGCTGGCGGACCGGTGGGAGACGGTGCTGCTGCTCCTGGCGTCCCTGCTGGGGCTGGGGCTGGCGTCGGCGCTGGCGTGGGTGCTCCACCGCCGGTTGAACCCGCTCCGGCGCGAGGCGGCGGCCAGCGCGCACCGCTTCCAGGCGCTGGTGGAGGGCGTGCGCGACTACGCCCTGGTGCTGCTGGACGCGCGCGGGCGGGTCGCGAGCTGGAACCCGGGCGCGGAGCGCATCAAGGGCTGGAGCGAGGCGGAGATATTGGGCCGCCCCCACTCCGTCTTCTACGCGTCCCAGGAGGCCGCGACGGGCGTGCCGGAGCGGGAGCTGGCCCGGGCCCTCCGGGAGGGGCGGCTGCGCACGGAGGGGTGGCGCCAGCGCAAGGACGGCTCGCGCTTCTGGGCGGAGGTGTCCCTCACCGCGCTGCGCGACGAGGACGGCAGACCCCAGGGCTTCTCCGTGGTGACGCGCGACATCACCGAGCAGCGGCGCAACGAGCGCGTGCAGGAGCTGCTCGCGGAAGCGGGTCGCGTCTTCCACCAGTCCCTGGACCCCGACCTGAGGGCGGCGGAGGTGGCGCGGCTGCTGGTGCCGGAGGTGGCGGACGGCTGCATCCTCTACCTGCTCACCCCCGCGGGTGAGCTGCGGCCCCGCGCGGTGACGCACGTGCAGCCCGAGCGCGAGGCGAGCCTGTGGGAGGCCCTGCGGCGCTTTCCCCCGCGCGCGGGCATGCCCCCGGCCGTCTGGGAGGTGATGCGCACCGGGCGCTCGCGGATGGACGTGCAGGTGGAGCCGCGGGACGTGGAGGCCTCCGCGGAGACCGACGAGCACCTGCTGCTCATCGAGCGCGTCGCCATCGGGTCGTCGATGGTGGTGCCCCTGCGCGCGGGCAACGAGACGCTGGGCGCCTTCGTGCTGCTGACGGCCCGGGGCCACCGCCGCTTCACGCAGGCGGACCAGGTGCTGGTGGAGGAGCTGGCCGGCCGCGCGGCGCTGGCCCTGGTGAACGCGCGGCTCCTGCGCGAGGCGCGCGAGGCGGTGGACCTCATCGCCGTCACCGCGCACGACCTGGGCAATCCCTTGCATGCGCTGCAATTGCTGCTCAGCAAGGTGCAGCGCGCGCGGGAGGCCAGCCGCGACGAGGACGTGCGGCAGGGCCTGGTGGCGGCGCGCGGGCAGGCGCAGCGGCTGGGCCAGCTGCTGCACAACCTCCTGGACCTGTCGCGGCTGTCCTCCGGCAAGCGGGTGCTGGACGCGGCGCCCGTGGACCTGGGGGAGCTGGCGCGCGAGGTGGTGGAGCGCTTCGCGGAGGCCGCCGCCCAGGCGGGCTGCGACCTCAAGCTGGAGGTGGAGCCCGGGCAGGTGGGGCAGTGGGACCGCATCCGCCTGGACCGGGTGGTGACGAACCTCTTGTCCAACGCGCTGAAGTTCGGCCGGGGCCACCCCGTGACGGTGTCGGTGTCCGCGCTGGACGAGGAGCACACGCGGCTGCGCGTGCGCGACGAGGGCGTGGGCATCGCGCCGGAGGCCCAGCGCCGCGTCTTCGAGCGCTTCGAGCGCGAGCGCACCCGGAAGGCGGAGGCGGAGGCCGGCTACGGGCTGGGGCTCTACATCGCCCGCCAGCTCGTGGAGGCGCACGGCGGCGTCATCCACCTGGAGAGCGTGCCGGGGCGGGGCGCCACCTTCACGGTGGACCTGCCGCGCATCCCCCGGCCGGTGGAAGAGGCGCCCAGGGCGGAGGCCTCCTCGCTCCAGCAGTGAGGCCGCCGTCGGTCCGCTACAGGTGCAGCGACGGCACGGGGGCGACGAGTCCGGGCTGGATGGGGAAGTCCGAGGGCAGCTTCTCGCGCTCCTCCAGCCGCTCGAACTCCAGCGAGTCGTGCGCGCAGAACACCGTCACCTGGTCGCCGTGGCGCTGCACCAGCTCCCGCAGCCGGCGCAGGTTGTACCAGCGCATCCACCCGTCCTTCTGCATCAGCTTCTGGTAGCCGCGCAGACCGGCGGTGCAGCGGTAGCGGTCCAGGTCCATCTCCCCGTGGTAGAAGTACGCGTCGCCCGCGTGCAAGAGCCACCCGTCCCCGGTGTCGATGGCCACGCCCGCGTGTCCCAGCGTGTGGCCCACCAGCGGCACCATGAGGATTTCGGGCGGCAGTCCATTGAGCTCGCGCACGCAGTCGAAGCCGAACCAGCCCTCGCCGCGGTTGGGGACGTAGGTCTCCCAGCGCGTCTCCTTGGACCACTGCATGGGGCGGAAGCGCGCGCGGTCCAGCCAGCTCTTCTGCGCGGTGGCCACGCGGTACTCGTCCGCCAGCACGTGCACGCGCGCGTGGGGGAAGTCGTCCAGGCCGCCCGCGTGGTCGAAGTCCAGGTGCGTGAGGACGATGTCGCGCACGTCGCTGGCATGGAAGCCCATCCGCTCCAGCTGGCGGATGGCGGTGGCCTCCTCCGCCAGGGCGGGGCGGCAGAGCACGTCGCGGAACAGGCCGTTGAGCCGCACACGGGGCGCGTACACGTCATTGAGGCCGAAGCCGGTGTCCACCAGCACCAGGCCGCGCGGCGTCTCCAACACCAGACAGTGGCAGGTGAGCGCCGCCGGGCCGGTGAAGCCGCGCCGCCCATCCATGAGCCGCCGGCCAGGCGGGCACATCGTGGTGCAATTCAGGTGGTGGATGCGCATGGTGGCTCCCGGTCCTCGTGAAGGGGGCAGCCGTCCGACGCCAGCGGGTGAGCCCGCCGCGGGAAGCCGCCCATCCATTCGTTCAGGGCAAAAGTGCGCCGTGGTCCCCCTGGGAGGAATCACCACACCCGCGACAGGACGGGGGCTCGCCCGCCTGGGGGGCTGCGGCAGGGCTTCTCAGGGAGGGGGAGGCTGCCCGGCTGCCTCACCGTCGAGCGGTGGGGCCGACCTCAGCACCAGCGCTTCGCCCGGAGCGACGCAGCGGTGCTCCACGCCCCGGGGGACGATGAGCAGCTCGCCTTCCTCCAGGTCCACGGTGTGCTCGCGCAGCTCCACGCGCAGGACGCCCCGGGTGACGAGGAACAGGACATCCCCCGTGGCGTGCCGGCACCAGGGGCTGGTGCCCGTCAGCCGCACCAGGTGCATGGGCTGACCGTGGAGGGTACCCACGGGCCGGGCAATGCCAGGCGCCGGCAGGTCGGTGGAGGCGTGGGCCAGGTTCACCTTCTCCACGACGGGAAGGGACGCGGGGGCCGGCGCGGGATGGGCCGGAGGCCGGCGGCGCGAATCCCAACGGGGGGGACGGCCGCCAGCGAGGGGTGGGGTCCGGAGAATCGTGCTCATGCGACAGGGACTCCTTCAGGGGGGACGCGGTCCCACCCCCTCATGGGTTGTCTTGCTTTCTGCCAGGGTCCGGGCCTGTGTTTCACCCCCTGCCGCGAGGGCCGGTCCGGTATCCGACGGAAAAGCGCCCGTAAGATAGGGTTTGCCCCGTCGATATGCCTTCCACGCCGGTGCACGCCGGGCCGCTGGCCCTGCGGGAATGAGGATCGGGCCCGGCCCCGGGGCCTGGATGGCCACGCGGGACACCGTGAGGGCCTCCGTCCCGGGTCGAGCGCGAGGGTGGGCCCGGACGCCGCGAGGAAACACGGCGCCCGGGTCGCAGCGATGTGTCGGGTGGAAGGTGTCGCCTCACAGCCATGAGCCGGCTCACCCGTCCCGTCGCACGGCCCGGTAGGACTGGGCGGGATGCTTGGGGTTATCGGGATGGGTGCGTTCGAGGAGACCCTCTTCGACCATGGCCTTGACAAATTTGGATGGCAGCTCCCCCCGATCCGCAGCCAGGGTCTGTCCCACGTTCACCCGCAGCGTGACGACCACGGCGCCGGTGACCTCGGCGAACTCGGGGGCGGAGAGCCCGGCAGCACGGCACATCTCGGCGACACGGTTCGTGCCCCGGCCCCATTTCTCGATGAGCCCTGCGCGATAGAAGACCTCCGCGATGATGGGATTGCGCTGCACCGAGAGGTGCGGACGTGTAAGCGATTCAGGCGTGATGCCTTTGGGATATCGCCCCGCGCTCCAGATCTCTACCGGGCCGGCTCTGCATCATCCGGGCCCGCCATGTTCCGTTGTTCTTCCCTCCGAAACGCCGCCTCGCACACGCGCGCGGCGTACGGACCGGGACCGTGCGTTTCCACGGTGAGACGGTGGGCCCTCGGGTGTTCATCACGGAGGACCTTCCTGGAAATGACCGGCCCACGGGCGAAGCAGTCACGTGAAGGCCATGCGGCTTTGACAAGAAATTCAAGCAAACCTTTATTCACAATGATTTCACGGTGATGTCTGATGACCGCCTTCCCCCAAGGAAAGGCCGGTTCCCCATGCGTTCACCGCTGCGCCGTCTTCCCCCTGTCCTGAAGTTCGCGGCCGTCACCACGGCCCTGACGTGGCTGTCCGCCTGCGGTGAGGGCGTGCTGGATGAAGAGGAGGCGGTGTTCGCGCAGGGCCGTCAGGCGCTGTTGAACGGCGTGGGTTCGTCCTCGGCGCGGGCGGCGCTCACGAAGCGCTGGGCGCCCATCCACTACCAGGACGTGGACGTGACGGGGTCGCACTCGCTCAGCGGCAAGTCGGACTTCCTCACCCGCGTGGACTTCGACGGGGACTGGAGCGGGACGAACAACTGGGACAACACCGGCTCGCGGGCGCTCACCGCGCACGCGTACCAGTCCGTGGTGGAGACCTCCACGCACTGGTACCTGCTCTACACGTTCTTCCACCCGCGCGACTGGTCCGACTCCCTCTTCGACACCGAGCACGAGAACGACGGCGAGGGCGTGCTGCTCATCGTGAAGCGCGACGGCAGCGAGTACGGCGCGCTCGTCGGCGCGGTGACGGTGGCCCACAAGGACTTCTTCTCCTACGTGCCGTCCGGCAGCCCGCTGGCGTCGGGCTCGGAGTCGCTCGACGGCACGCTGTCCATGGCCTCCTTCGAAGGACTGCCGCACCCCATCACCGCGCAGGAGGCCAAGGGCCACGGCCTCAAGGCGTGGCCGTACTTCGACATCAACGGGGACGGCGTGAAGTACTACCCGTCGCTCACGCTGGCGGAGCAGCCGTCGTCCGCCACGGACGCGGACGTGCGCTACAAGCTGCTGGACCTCTACAGCCCCACGGACGGGCTCTGGCCGCGCCGCGACCTCACCACGCTGTTCGCCTCCGACGGCACGTTCCGGGGCGACACCAGCGGCGGCTGCGGGCTGGTGGCGGGCAACTGCGGCACCAACTCCGCGAACGCGCCCTGGGGCTGGGACGACCAGGACGACGGCCCCATCCTGCGCGGCGAAATCGCCAAGGACCCCGCGAAGCTGGCCGCGTACTACTTCAGCCCGTCGTCGCAGTTCTCCAGGACGTACACGTTCAATCCCTTCCAGAACATCGGCAATCCCGACCAGCCGTGAGCGCTGGCTACGCGTCCCGCAGCATCCGCTGCACGCGCGACACCAGCAGGTCCATGGCCACGGGCTTGGTGACCATCTCCATGCCCGCCTGGAGGAACCCGGACGCCTGGGCCGCCGCCTGGGCGTAGCCGGTCATGAACAGCACCTTGAGCGCCGGGCGCCGCTGCCGGGCCAGGTCCGCCAGCTGCCGCCCGGTGAGGCCCCCGGGCAGCCCCAGGTCCGTCAGCAGCAGGTCCACCTGCGGCAGGGACTCCAGCAGGCGCAGGCCGGAGGGACCGTCCTCGGCCTCGCGCACCTGGTAGCCCCACTCGTTGAGCACCTCGACGATGAGCGCGCGCACCACCGGTTCGTCCTCCACCAGCACCACCACCTCGCCGCCGCGCGCGCGGTGCTCCTCGCCCAGGGCCTGCGCGGGCGGGGACTCCGTGCCGGGTGTGCCCTGGAAGCGCGGCAGGTACAGCGACACGGTGGTGCCCCGGCCGGGCTCGCTCTCGATGCGCGCGGAGCCCTCCGACTGGCGCGCGAAGCCGTAGATCATCGACAGGCCCAGGCCGGTGCCCTGGCCCAGCGGCTTGGTGGTGAAGAAGGGCTCGAAGGCGCGCGCGATGACCTCCGGAGGCATCCCCGTGCCCGTGTCGGTGACGCTCACGCACACGTAGGCGCCGGGCAGCAGGTCGCCGCCCGCGGGCACCTCGACCTGTGCGTTCCCGGTCTCGATGCGCAGGCGTCCCCCCGAGGGCATCGCGTCGCGCGCGTTGATGACCAGGTTGAGGACCGCGTTCTCCAGCTGGTTCGGGTCGCACAGCGTGGTCCACGGCGTGGGGAGGAGCGCCAGCTCCAACTGGATGGTCTCCCCCAGCGTGCGGCGCAGCAGGTCCTCCATGGAGGCGACGAGCTGGCTCACGTCCGTGGGGCGAGGGTCCAGCGGCTGCCGCCGGGAGAAGGCGAGCAGCCGGTGCGTGAGCGCCGCGGCCCGGTGCGCGGAGGCCTTCGCGCCGGTGACGAAGCGGCCCAGCTCGTCCGTGCGTCCCTGGCTCACCCGCCGCTGCACCAGGTCCAGCGACCCGATGATGCCCTGGAGCAGGTTGTTGAAGTCATGCGCGATGCCGCCGGTGAGCTGGCCCACCGCTTCCATCTTCTGGGCCTGGCGCAGGGCGTCCTCGGCCTGTCGCAGCGCCAGGGCCGCCTCGCGCTCCCGGGTGACGTCGCGCGCCACGGCGTGGACGCGGTCCTCGTCCGGCACGGCCGTCCAGGCCAGCAGCCGGTAGGAGCCGTCCCGGTGTCGGAAGCGGCTCTCGAAGGCCAGCGTGGTGATGCCCGCGGCCAGCCGCCGCATCTCCGCGCTGTTGGGCGCGACGTCGTCCGGGTGGAGGAAGTCCCGCACCGTGCGGCCCACCATCTCCGCCTCGGTCCAGCCGAGGATGCGCGTGGCGGACGGATTCACCGTGAAGATGGCGCCGTCGAGCCCGCACACCATCATCAGCTCCTGCGACAGCCTCCACAGCCGGTCGTGGTCCGCGGTGCGCGCGCTGAGCTGCTGCTCCAGTTGGGCGGTGAGCACCTGGAGCGCGGCCTCCGCGCGCTTCTGGTCGGTCACGTCGTAGACGACGCCGGGCAACCGCCGCACGCCCTCCCGAGGGGCCTCGCCGCGGCGGGCGATCCACCGCTCCTCGCCGGTGTCGTCGCGCCGGACGCGGTACTCGATGTACTCCAGCGCGTTGCGGGACAGGATGTTGTCCACGGTGCGGATGCGGGGCTGGTCGTCCGGGTGCAGCCGCGCGATGAGCTCCGCGAGCGGATACGCGGGGCGCACCGGCAGGCCCCAGATGTGACAGAACTCCTCCGACGTGTAGACGGTGCGCGTCTCCTGGTCCAACTCGAAGACGCCCACGCCGCCCGCGCGCTGCGCCAGGTGCAGCGTGGCCAGCGCGGCCTCCTTCTCCCGCTCCGCCCGCACGCGCCCCGTCGTCTCCAGCGGCGCGCAGTACACGCCCTGCACGGTGCCCGCGTCGTCGCGCACCGGCACGTACGCGAACGTGAACCAGCGCTCCTCCGGGATGCCCTCGTGCGTGACGGTGAGCGGCAGGTCCTCGAAGGCGACCGTCTCTCCCGCGAGCGTGCGCTCCAGGAGCGGCTTCAGGTCCGGCCAGACCTCCGGCAACACCCGCGCGCAGGGCTCGCCGAGCACCGGGTGCCGCGCACCGATGAAGGGGCGGTACGCGTCGTTGTAGAGGTAGCAGAGCTCCGGGCCCCAGACGATGAACATGGGCGTGTCCGCGTCCAGCATCATGCGGACCAGCGCGCGCAGCGAGTGGGGCCAGGCCTCCGGAGGGGGCAGGGGCGTGGCGGACCAGTCATGCCGGCGCATCCGGTCCCCCATCTCGCCGCCACCGGCGAGGAACGGAAGGGGGGAGCCGGAAGGAGGTGTCGGGCTGTCACGCAAGGCCGGGCCTCAATACCAAGCGACCGCTGGGATTGCCACGAATGACAAAGCCCGCTCCCTCGCGGAGGAAGCGGGCTCGCAAGTCTCGACCCGGGGAATGTGTTCAGCGCACCCAGTTCACGTTGCTGTACGCCTTCACGCCGTCCGCGCGCTCGGTGTTCGTGAGCGGCGCGTAGACGCGGGTGTTGATGGTGTTGGCGGCGGTGTCCACCTCCACGAGCCGCGTCGGGTTGGTGGTGCCGTCATGGAACGTGTTGAGCATCTGGTAGACGGTGTTGCCGTTCACGCCGGTGTCGGTGCGGTAGGCGGCGTTGCCCACGTGGCCGGAGAAGACGAAGCGCACGTTGGCGTACTGCTTGATGAGGTTGTCGAACACGTACTGGGGGCTGTTGTTGCCGTAGCCGCCGTTGGACTGCTCGATGCCGCCGCTGCCGTTCAGATGTGAGTGGGTGATGATGATGACGTTATGCCTGGGGAACTGCGCCAGCACGGTCTTGGCCCAGTTCACGGCGTCCGTGCGGGCCCACAGCTCCAGGTTCAGCACCAGCCAGTTCAGGCCGCCCGCGCTGAACGTGTGGTAGGCGTTGTCGCACTTGCCGGACTCGAACACGCCGCCCAGGGCCTTGAAGCGTGACAGCGGGAAGTAGGTGTTGAAGGTGGTGGTGTTGCGCAGGTTGGCGTTGACGTTGCCGGGGCACGCGCTGCCGCCCTGGCACACGGCCGCCGTGTCGTGGTTGCCCAGGGCGATGGCGTAGGGAATCTGGGCGTTGTCGAGCACCTGGTACGAGTCACTGGCGCGCTGGTAGTAGAGGTGGTCGGGCGTGTCCCAGTCCAGCAGGTCGCCGGTGTGCAGCACGAAGCGGATGTCCTGGGCAGTCTTGTTGTCGGCAATCCACTGCATGCGCTGGGTGAGCCGGGTGGGGGCGTAGACGGTCTCCTGCTGCGTGTCGGGGATGACGACGAAGGTGAACTTCGAGTCCACGGCGCCAGGCGCGGCGTAGAACTTGATGCCCTCGTTGGTCCAGCCCGCGGCGGTGAGCGCGTCGCGCTCCGCCTGGGTGACGGCGTGGCGGTGCTTCTTCAGTCCGGGGTTGTCGAAGCGGTAGACGGGCACGAGGCACGCGTCCGCCGTCTTGGAGGCATAGAAGCCCACGCCCTCGTCTGTGGTGAAGCCGGAGGCGATGAGGTTCGAGCGCTCGGTGGCGTCGATGGTGACGATGTGTTCACCCCGGCCCGGGCTGTAGAGCCGGTACACGGGGGACAGCCCGGTGCCGGAGGAACTCGCGGCCTTGAAGGGCGTGCCGAGGTCGTCGGTATACGCGTAGGTCGTGGCCGCGTTGGCGGCCTCCGTCGCGTTGAGGGTGAGGAGGCTGTCGCCCGTGGACGGCCGCACGCGGTGATACACGGGCTTGCTGAGCGCGGCGCAGTCCAGCGCCGCCGTGGTGCTGCCCATGTCCTGCGCGGGCGTCCGCTGGGGTTCAAGCGTCTCGCCAGGGCCACAGGCGGACAGCACGCCCGTCAGGGCCAGGGACGCGATGAGGGAAAAGCGCTTCAAGGTGACTCTCCCGGTGAAGTCTAGGTGTTCATGTTAAAAATGGATTGCCGGGAGGCGCATAGCATTGGTGGGGAGGTCGGTGAAGGCACCTGTCGCGGAGTGTCATGAGTGTCACGGATGAACGTGCGCAAGGCCGGGGTGTGGGGGTTGCTGGTCGTGCTGATCACTGGCTGCGCCGGTGGTCCCACGGTGCGGCTGCGCACGGAGCAGGGGACGCGGACGCATGTCCCGGCGACATGGGACCGGAGGGTGCCGGTCAGCGCGCGGGAGTTCGAGGACGCGCTGGCGCGCTTGGTGTTGGAGGTGCCGCTGACGGTGCGCTCACCGAGGGTGGTGCGCGCGGTGGCGAGGAAGGGCGCGGAGCTGGACCGGGGGCTCGGGTTCATGCTGCGGGACCGGTACGGACGGTGGTGCCGCGCGCATGAGGCTCCGGGGGATTGTCTGTCGTTGCTGGAGGACGGCGCGGGCTTCGGCGAGCTGGACCGGCTGACGCTCGCGGTGGGCATGTCGCTGGACCCGCTGCGCGCGAGCATTGGGGATGCGCTGGAGGACACGCTGAACCCAGCGTTCTTCGTGTCCGTGGTCTCGGGAGCGATAGCGTCCTGGGTAGTGCTGGCGGCGGCTCCGGAGCCCGTGTTCACCAAGGCCGCGGCGGTGATTGCCGCCGTGTTCCTGGCGTACGTGGGGGTGCAGTCGTTCCTTACGGTGGTGCGGGCCTGTGGCGCGCTGAAGGCGGCGACGGACCGGGCACAGACGTTCCAGGAACTGGAGGAGGCGGCGGAAGTCTTCGCGGGCGCCTTGGGGCCAGAAGTGGCGCGCGTCTTCGTGCTCGCGGTGACGGTGTTGGTGAGTCACGGCGTGACGGTGGGGCTGTCATCCGCGCTCACGTTGATGCCGGGCTTCCCGGATGCGGTGCGGCTGGGCACGGCGCAGGCGGGCTTCAGCGTGGCGCGCGTGCTGGATGTGAGCGCGGTGGCGGTGGTGGACGGAGTGGTGGAGGTGACGCTCGCGTCCACTGCGGTGGCCATGGTCACGGTGGGCCCACCGCCTCCGAGCAGTCCAGGAGGCCCGGGCAAGTGGGTGCAGGTGAAGGAGTCGATGTCCGAGCGTGCCCGCGAGTACCAGGCGCAGGTGACGGGAGCGCCGGAGGGCTCCGCGTACCGGGTCCGTCTGGGAGACGACGAGGTCGACTTCGACGGCTATGACCTGGTGGAGGACCTCCTGCTGGAGGCCAAGGGCCCGGGCTACGCGAAGTTCATCAAGGACAACATGACGCTGAAGGAGTTCTATCGGGGCTTCGACAAGGTGCTCGCCCAGGCGGAGCGGCAATTCACGTTCGCACAGGGGAAGCGCATCCGCTGGATTGTGGCGGAGGGAAGATTCGCCGGCCTCCTCCGGAAAGCCTTCAGGGAGCGCGGCTATCCGATTGAAGTGGTGTCCATCTCGCCGATTCGATGAGGCATGCTGGAGCCATGCTCGAGACGCATTACGCGGCTTGCTACTGGCTGGCCCGGCCTGAGCCGGTGGAGTCTTGCGCCCGTCGCCTGGAGTCTTTCCTCGGGATGATGGCTCCAATCGAGCCAACCTGGAGCCGCTGGCATCAATCCGCGGCGACCTTCGAAAAGGCACGCAAGCGACAGGTCCAACTGGATGCCAAGACGCTCGCGAAGCTCCTGGGTCAGAAGAGCAACCGGATTGTTGATAGCTCCAGGTTCTGGCTCTGGGCGGGGGAGTCGCCGGATGAAACCTCGGGGATCAATGGCAGATGTGGGGGCTCCTCGACCTTCGTAAACTCCCATTGCATCCTCAATTCGCTTGGCCAGAGTGAGGTCGCGGAGCGTGTGGTGACCGCGCCTGTCATGACCGGCGTGGTGCGCGCCATGGCGCTCGCATGGGAACCCGAGTTCGCCCTCGCTACGTCCAGTCAACATGTGGACAGCATCGTGACCGAGCAGTTCCCCAAGCCCGGCACCTACGGCGGCTGGGTCATGTACTTCGCCGACTTCCGCGGCCCCGTCCCGCCGCTCCCCGCGCCCGTCCAGGTGGAGCACCTCCCGGACCGGGGCACGCTCATCACCCTCACGCCGGAGAAGTTCACCGTTTCCAATCCGGCCCACGTCGCCCTGGCCGCGGACGTCCAGGCGCGCCTCCAGGACGCGGGGCTGCTCCGGCCCCTGCGCCCCTGGGGCACCTGAAGCCGCTCACGGCGCGCCGTGGTGGACCGCCTCCACGTTGTTGCCGTCCGGATCCAACACGAACGCGCCGTAGTAGCCCGCGTGGTAGTGCGCCCGCTTTCCCGGCGCGCCGTTGTCCTTGCCGCCCGCCTTCAGCGCGGCCTGGTGGAAGCCGTCCACCGCCTCCGGCCCGCTCGCCGTGAAGGCCACGTGCCGGGGCGACGCGGGCGTCTGCGTCTCGATGAGCCACAGCACCGGACGCTGGGGCGGACCGAAGGCCGCCATGCGGCGCGTGGGGAACTCCGCGTCCCAGGTGGCGGTCATCTCCATCACGAGACCCGCGCCCAGCGCGGGCAGGACCGCTTCGTAGAAGGCCTTCGAGGCGGCGAAGTCGGTCGCGTAGAAGCTCAGGTGGTCGATCATGCCCGGCTTCCTAACAGACCCGCGCGGCGCTCAGTCCGGGTAGAACATCGGGTCGCGCGTGGCCACGAACGACGAGATGGCGTGCGCCACCTCCGGCGGCAGCGTGGTGAACTGCACGCCCACGCCCGGCATCAGGTCCGGCGTGCGGTCGTTGCCGTCGCGCGCCCAGCGCACCACGCCGTTCACCGTCAGCGGCCGGCCCCCCGGCAGCGTGAAGTCCAGCTCCACCGGCGTGCCGCGCGGCACCGCCTCCACCGTGGCGATGAAGATGCCGCCCTCGCTGATGTCCATGGAGAAGCCGGTGAAGAAGTTGGAGTCGCTGCGCGTGTCGATGGTCGTGTGCATCCGCACCCGGCCCGCCTTGCGCCCGTCGCTCTTCGCCGGGGTGGCGGCCACGGGCGGCAGCCGCTCCGCGCGCGTCGGCGTCTCCGTGGACACCGCCTTCGCTCCGGACGGCTTCAGCCCGGGGGGCGGGACGACCTTCTGGGTCTCGGCTTCCGCGGCGCGGCGGGCCTTCTCCTCGGCCTCCGCGCGGGCCTTCGCGGCGGCCTCCACGCGCTTCAGGTCGGACTCGGCGGACGACAGCGCCTTGTCCACCCGGGCGGCGTCCTCCTGCTGCACGCGCAGCGCGGACTGGAGGTCCAGCCCGGCCTGCCGGCGCGTGTCCAGCGCGGCCTCGCGCGCGTCCAGGGCCTTCTCACGCAGGCGCGCGAGCTCCGGGGACGGCTCGGGGGACTCGGTGTCCTCCAGGCGCATGGCCCACTGGGACAGGCGCGAGTCCCCGGCATGCTCCGGCCGGGCCAGGGCCTGACGGACGCGGACGAGCCGTTCGGCCAACGCGGCGGCGTCGGCGGTGGCGCGGGCCACCTGTTCAGCGAGCTGCGCTTCCAGCCGGGCCATGTCGGCTTCGGCGCGCGCCAGCTCGGCTTCCCGGGAGGGGGTGGGGGACGGGGGCATGCGTGGGGCTCCAGGCGGACGCCCACTCTAGCGCCGCCCGGCCTCCCCCACGAGTCCCCTCCGGGGGGTCCACCCTCAGTCCGCGCCCTTGATGCAGGCCACCGGCTTGAGGCGGTGGGCCACCCGGGCGAGTCCGGCCTGCTCCACCGTCGCCAGCACGTCGTCCAGGTTCTTGTAGCAGGGCCCGGACTCGTCCAGCGGCGTGGTGCGGGTGTTGAGCAGGATGCCGGCCTCCGCCATGCGCCGGTCCGTCTCCTCCTGCTGGAGCTGCCGGCGCGCGGCGGCCCGTGACAGCCGCCGGCCGGAGCCGTGGTTCACCGAGTAGATGGACTTCTCCGCCCCCGCTTGCGCGAAGAGGATGGCGCTGCCCGTCTCCATGGAGCCGGGGATGAGGATGGGGTGCCCGGTGGCCTCCCACGTCGTCCCCTTGAGGGCCGGGTGGCCGGCGGGGAAGGCCCGCGTGGCGCCCTTGCGCGCGACGAACTTGCCGCCCTCCTTCTGGATGAGGTTGTGGCTGATCTCGTAGTAGATGCTCGCGGTCCCGCCGAACACGTCCTCGAGCGCCCCGCACACGGCCTCGCCGATGAGCAGCCGGTTGGCCACGGCGAAGTTGGCCGCCATGTTGTGCAGGTTCCAGTAGTGGCGGCCCAGGGCGCTGTCCGCGTCCAGCCAGACGAAGTCCTCGCTGCGGCTCTTGAGGCCCAGCTGCGCGGCGCCCTCCACGAAGAAGTGCTTGGCGATGTTCCAGCCGAAGCCCCGGCTGCCGGTGTGGAGCATCACCCAGACGCGGCCCTGCTCATCCACCTGCATCTCGGTGAAGTGGTTGCCGCCGCCCAGGCTGCCCAGCTGCCCGCGCTTGTCGTAGGCGCGCACGGGGATGTCCACCCCGGTGTCCTCCACGGGGATGAAGTCGCGCTCGGTGACGGAGCGGTTGCGGCCCAGGGCCTTGGCGCCGTGGCGCAGGACTTCCTTGACGGTGGACTCGTTGAGCTTGCGCTGCTTGCGAGCCCGGGTGGCGCCCACGCCCACGGCGATGCGCTCGGTCACCTCGTTGATCCACTGGCGGCGCTTCGCGGGGTCGGCCACGTCCTCCACGGTGAGGGAGGTCTGGAGCTGCACCATGCCGCAGCCGATGTCGTAGCCGGCGGCGGTGGGCAGCAGGGTGCCGTCCGTCTCCACGATGGTGCCGATGGGGACGCCGTAGCCCACGTGACAGTCGGGCGTGACGGCGACGCGGGTGACGCCGGGGAAGGTGGCGGCGTTGACGACCTGGTCGAAGACGGCGTCTTCCAGCGCGGGGGCTTCCGGGTTGCCCTCCTCCCCCCAGAGGAGCTTGTCGGAGAGGAACAGGTCCGCGTGCACGCGCATCGTCTTGGTGCGGGGCAGGACGTAGTGGCCCTCGGAGACCTTTTCCAGGTGTTGCTTCCAGCTCATGGTGAATCCCCCAGGTGGGTGAACCCGCGGCAGGGACGAAGCCCTCCCTCATCCCTGACGGTGCCGGGTTCCGGACACACGATTGGCTGCCTGCCTGCCGCGCGCCAGGGGGAAATCCCATGCGGTGGACGGAGGGAACGGCCGGGAGTGCACGGAGCGGCATTCAGACAAGCCTGGGGGTTGCGGCATCCGATCGGCATTCCCATTTCTCCAGCGTGCATCAAGGGGGTGGGCGATGGGGTTTTTGACGGGGATGGTGCTGGCGATGTCGTTGCAGGCGGGGCCGGTGGAGATGACGGCGGCTCCGGTGTTCAATCCGTCGCTGTGCGCCAAGAAGCGCGTGGATCCATGCGGGTGCCATCACGTGTACGGCATCCGGCACTGCCACCAGAATCGCAAGAGCAACCACTGCGAGGCGCAGGTCCGTGCCTACCAGCCGGACGTGGAGCAGGAGACCGCGGAGGCGACGAATCCGCTCCAGAGCCTCATCGACCCGGCCAAGTCCGTGTCCATGTAGGGCGGCGCTGTTCCTGAGCGTGGCGGGAATTCCGGGCGTCCTTCCCAGGGTGGGGGAGGGCGCCACGGTTCGTTGTGGGGGCTATCCCGGGTCCAGGGTCCAGGTGCCTTCGTCCCATCGCTTCAAGGCTTCCGAGGCTTCGAAGGGCACGAGTCCCTGGCCTCGGGCGGCTTCCTCCAGGACGGCCCTGGCTTCCGCCGTCCGGTAGCGGAGCAGGGTCGCGGCGGCCGTCACCCGCACGTCCATGCGCTCATGCTTGAACAGCACCAGGAGCGCATCCCGTCCGGCATCGCCGTGGGCCAGGAGTTGATCAATCGCGGCGCCGTACTTCCTGGCGTGCTTGTTCCCGGTCCTGGAATCGCCTTTCCAGATGGCATCGGTCTGGGCAGCGACATGCTTGGCGACCTGCTCGACGAGTTCCTCTAGCGTCATCACCAAAGCCCCTTCGACACGTTCTCGATGGCTCGCAGCCCGAAATCGCGCTGAGCCTCGTACGACTGCGTGCTCAACCATTTCCGTACGGTCAGGCTGCTCGTGCCCGTGAGGTTACGTCGGATCGAGGAATAGAGCTCACTGACGCGGGAATGCAACGCCTTGTCCAGCGGGACAACGTTCTCGGTGTTGTGAAGGGCCTGGGGACCGAACCGCTGCACGTTGCCCGGGGTCTGTTCAACGATGTGGTGCCACTCCTTTCCTGGACCCGCCGGACCCAGGGCCTTCTTGAAACCACTGAACGAGCCCCAGCTCCTGGGCGCACCCGCAGGAGCAGTGGCCCCACCGCCGTTGGCGGCCATGGCCACCGCGCCCGGTGCGAGCGCGATCGTCACGCTCCCGGCGCTCACCGCCACCGTCTCCACCTCCCCGACCGCCGCGAACCGCAGGCCCAGCTGGGACTCGGCCTGCACCGTCGCCAGGGCGGCTCCGGGGAGTCGGGGCACCTTCGCCGCCAGGCCGGGGGCCGTGGTGCCAATCGCCGCCGTGGCCAGCAGGGCGAAGGCCCGTGCCGCGTTGCGGCCCATGACCTTGCCGTAGCGCTCGCCCGCCTCGCGCAGTTCGCCGAACGTGGTGGCCCGGTCCGCGGCTTCCACCAGCTGCTTGAAACCCATGATGAGGCTCCAGAAGGTGTCGACGCCCACGTAGGCGATGAGCGTGACGGTCATCACGGCGGCGAGTCCCTTGGAGAAGGGCTCCGGCACCGCGAGCAGGACGAGGTACGTCGTCCACGTCCACAGGACCGTCGTCAGCATGGCCTGGGGATCGGCCATGTCCTGGAAGGCTTCCAGCAGCTCCTCCAGCACGGCACCCTGGGCGAGCGCCATGGCCAGGGCATAGCGCCCATCCCCGGTGACGGTGGGTCCCTCCACCAGCAGGCGCAAACAGTCGCCAGGCCTGTCCGTGCGTTCGCACCAGCGCAGGTAGGCACGCGTCAGCTCCACGTCCGCGCTGGAGGCGGCTCCTTCCAGGTGCTCGTCCGGCCCCAGCGGGGTGATGCGGCGGCTGCGCGGGTCGAACAGGTACGAACCACTGCGCGGCTCCACCTGCCACAAGCGCCGTGCCGCGTCCTGGGGGCGCGTGGACGGACGCACGGCCCGGGCCAGCACCGCGACGGCTTCCTCGAAGTCATCCGAGTCCACTTCCACCGGCGTAGCACCCGGACGCGGTGTCACCACGATGGGGGCATTCCTGCCTGTTTCCAGACGCACCGACCGCGTGACGCCGCCACATCCGGTCAGCAGCACGAGCAGGAGCGGAATCAACCACCAGGGCCGCATGCGGAGTCCTCCCGGAGCCAGGGGCGCTCCGTGAGAGGCATTTGAGCATGCAATGCCAGACAAGCAGAAGGAATGAGGCCGGAAGGCGCCATTCCATACGTCCGCCGGACCGACGGTCCCGGCGCGCTATCCCACCTCAGTGCGCGGCGGTCGGCTCGCCGGGAAGTTCCTCCGAACGGCTCACCTCGAGATCGCTCTCCGAGCGGATGATGACCCAGCGCGCCTGGGGCGAAACACGCAGCGCCACCACGTTCGGCGCCAGGCGGCGCATCTCCGGCTTGTAGGGCAGCACCGCCAGCGGCGGGGCCGTCAGCGCTGACGCGTGCGGATGGCCAGCGGGCGCATGCGGCACCGGCGCGGGTGCGTGCGGCGCCGACTGCGTCCCGGGCGCGCGGTTCAGCAGCGCGATGACCTTCACCGTGGGGCGCTCCGGCGTCAGCGTGACCGGCGGCGTGTTCGGAGGACTCCGCGGCAGCGCGGGCAGGGCCAGCGGCGCGGCCGGCAGGGCCTTCTGGGGCATGGACCTGACCACCGCGACGGGCGGGATGCCCGGAGGCGTGTTCGCGCCCGGCGCCTTCGCGGTGCTGGCGGCCGGCGGATCCTCGAAGGCGGCCATCGACACGATGACCTTCGGAAGCGGCGTCCCCTCCGGCGGACGCGACGCACCCGCCGCCTTCGCCATCGACCGCGACATCGTCTCCGTCGACGCGTCCCTCGCGGGCGTCACGGCCGGCGCGACAGGACGCGGATGGGGCAGCACCGCCTCGCGCCCCGGACCCGAGTGGGACCCTGGCATCCTCCCCGGCACCGGGCTCCGCACGCCCGGGGCGTTCAGCGGCGCGATGGACGGCGCCACCGGCAGGCCCACGGGAGAGGTCGGCTCCTGCGCGGCGTTGAGCACGAAGGGCGGCGGCGGAGGCGGCGGCACGCTGCGCATCCGCCCGGGCGGCGGCGTCGGCGGCGGCAGCCGGTCGAAGCGGTAGAGCTGCTCGTCCTCCAGCTCCGTCGGCGTCACCGCGCCCTGGCCCAGCCGCACCACCTCCAGCTGCAGCGTCGGGTCCCGAGGATCCAGCTCCAGCGCGGCCTTCAGCGCACCCCTCGCTCGGGATTCGCAACCCAGTGACAACAGCACCTGCGCGGCTTCACGGTACGCGGCGATGGCCTGCTCCCGCTGCCCCGCTCGGCGGCAGGCCTCCGCCAGCCGGATGCGCACATTCGCGTCTCGTGGCAGCCGTCTCGCGAGCTGCGCGTACGTTTCCACGCACTGCGCATACCTCCCCCGCTGGTACAGCGCATGTGCGGCTTCCTTCAACTCCCGCAGCTTCATCGACTCGCGCTCGCTCATGGGGGTCTCCGCGTCGGTTGTCGCTCCCCAGAGCTAGCAGGCGACGTGCCGCGCTCCCGTGACGCGCGCTCGCGTTCACTGCCGCGCCCCCACCGCGACCCCGGACCGCAATCCCTGTCTTCCACCCGGCGGATTCAAAGGCAGCTCACCGTGCACCCGTGCACGCTGTCCACCGCAGGACACGGCAGGAACCCTGTAGAAATGGGAACCACGCTGTAACAAAGACAGTGCGGCAATCCCTGAACTCTCCGGAGACGTCGGATGCGCACGCATGGGACACTGGGGCGGTTCCGGATTCCCCCGGAGACACCTGGAGGTCGCACCCATGACTTCACGCTTCGTGGCCCTGACGTTGGGAACCCTGCTGCTGGGCGCCGGGCCTGTATGGGCGAAGGAGCCCGCTGCCCGGACCGCGGACGCGGAAGAGGCGCCGGCCGCGGACGAGACGCTCACCCTGAAGAAGGGCGCGAAGCAGGTGCTGACCGTCCCCGGCCTGAGCCGCGTGGCGCTGGGCGACCCGTCCGTCGCGGACGTGAAGACGACCGGGAAGGACGGGGTGGAGATCTCCGCGCTGGCGGCGGGGAAGACCACCCTCGTCGTCTGGGGCAACGGCGGCAAGCGCCGCACGTACCGCATCGTGGTGGACGGCTAGCGTCCCCCCGAACTCCTCACGGCTCCGACAGCAGGAACAGCGCGTGCGAGCTGGCGATGGGCCGGGTCCGGTCGTCCTGCCAGGCCTCCACGCGCACGTTGGCCACGCGCCGCCCCTGCCGCGTGATGAACGCGCGCGCGAACGTGTCCTGCGCCTTGCCCGAGCGCAGGAAGTCCACGGTGGTGGAGATGACCTTGGGCACGCGCTCGGTGTCTGTCTTGAGCAGCAATTCGAAGATGGCGCTCGACTCCAGCAGCGCCCCCAGCGTGCCGCCGTGCAGCGCGGGCAGGAGGCTGTTGCCGATGAGGTGCGGCGCGTAGCGCATGCGGCAGAGCATCTCGCCGGCCAGGTTCTCCACGCCAATGCCCATGAAGCGCGTGTAGGGGATGGCGTCGGTGAGGCGCGGGTACTCGCGCGACTGGCGCACCTGGCGCACCAGGTCCGCGAGGGGAAGGGAAGGCGTGCTCATCAGTCCTCCACCCGCATGAAGGTGCCCTGCGACGACGCCACCGGCATCGCCGGGTCGCCCTGGTGCACCAGCGCGCGCACGAAGGCGACCAGGCGGGTGACCTTGTAGCACTCGGCGCGAGCGGTCAGCGGCAGGCCCGGACGCGCGGGGCGCAGGTAGTCGATTCGCAGGTCCAGCGTGACGATGGCCGCGAACGCGTCCAGCGCCGCCATCACCGCCGTGCCGCTCGCCGCGTCGATGAGCGTCGTCACCGCGCCGCCCGCCACCACCCCCGTCTCCGGGTTGCCGACGAGCACGTCCGCGTAGGGCATCACCACCGTCGCGTCCGTGGCGCCCACCTCCTCCAGCCGCAGCGCGAGCGCGTGGTTGTGGGGCACCGCTTCGGTGAACAGCACGGCGAGCTTTTCACGCCGCCCCGCTGGGTCCGCGGGAAGACTGAAGTCCGACATAGGGCGGATGCAGTAGCAGATTCGGGCCGCGCCGGGGGAACGCGGTGCGGCACGCCGCGCCCAGGAACACGCCTGCCTGTCCGCGAGTTCACGGGCGACCTGCGGACCCGCGCATCCTGGCAGGATGCCGCGCCCCGCGTCTTCCCCGAGGACACTTCCGGTGAACCGACTCTTCTCCTCCCTCTGCTTCGCGCTGCTCGTCCCAGGCCTGCTCCTGGCGGCGCAGCCCCTGCCCAAGCCCGCGAGCGCGCCCGCTCCCGCCCCCCAGGGGCAGGGCGAAGCGCCCCCGAAGGAACCGCCCCCGCCGCCCGCGCCCAGGGAGACCGCGCGCGAGGCCGCCCGGGCGAGCGAGGGTGACGGCGGCACCCTGGCCCCCGTCGCCGCGGCGGACCAGCCGGACGCGAAGAAGGATGACTGGAAGGTGGACGCGCCCCCGGGCGTGGCCAGCACGCAGGTGCCCATCGACGTGCGCGAGGGCACGTGGATGAACGTGGACGTGAGCCCGCGCGGGGACGAGCTCCTCTTCGACCTGCTGGGGGACATCTACGCGCTGCCCATCGCGGGCGGCGAGGCGCGCGCGCTGACGTCCGGCGCGGCGTGGGACATGCAGCCGCGCTACAGCCCGGACGGGAAGTCCATCGCGTTCACCAGCGACCGGGGCGGCGGGGACAACGTCTGGGTGATGGACCGCGACGGCGGCAATCCCCGCGCGGTGACGCAGGAGAAGTTCCGGCTGCTCAACAGCCCCGCGTGGAGCCCGGACGGCCAGTTCCTGGTGGCGCGCAAGCACTTCACCGGCCGGCGCTCGCTGGGCGCGGGCGAGGTGTGGATGTTCCACCGCGCGGGCGGCGAGGGCGTGAAGCTCACCGAGCGCGCCAACGACCAGAAGGACCTGGGCGAGCCCGCGTTCTCCCCCGACGGCCGCTACGTCTACTTCAGCCAGGACGTCACGCCCGGGAAGTCCTTCGAGTACGACAAGGACCCCAACAAGGAGCTCTACGCCATCCAGCGGCTGGACCTGGAGACGAAGGAGGTGGAGCCCTTCGTCACCGGCCCCGGGGGTTCCATCCGGCCCACGCCGTCACCGGACGGCAAGCAGCTGGCGTTCGTGCGGCGCGTGCGCGGCAAGAGCGTGCTGTACGTGGCGGACGTGAAGTCCGGGGCGGAGCGGCCGCTGTATGACGGGCTCGACCGGGACATGCAGGAGACGTGGGCCATCCACGGCGTGTCGCCGGTGATGGCGTGGACGCCGGACAACAAGTCCCTGGTGTTCTGGGCGGGCGGGACGCTGCACCGCATCGCCGTGGCGACGAAGCAGGTGACGCCCATTCCCTTCCACGTGAAGGGCACGCGCACGGTGTTCGCGGCGGTGAAGGGCACCCGGCCGGTGGCGCCGGACCGCTTCGACGTGAAGATGCTGCGCTGGGTGCAGGTGTCACCGGATGGCAAGAGGCTGGTGTACCAGGCGCTGGGCAAGCTCTACGTGAAGGACCTGCCGTCGGGGACGCCGCGCCGGCTGACGCGGCAGAACGAGCACCTGGAGTTCTACCCGTCGTTCTCCCGGGACGGGCGCTCCATCGTCTACACGACGTGGGACGACGACGCGCTGGGCGCGGTGCGCGTGGTGTCCGCGACGGGCGGCGAGGGCCGCGTGGTGACGGCGCAGCCGGGCTTCTACGTGGAGCCCGCGCTCAGCCCCGACGGCAAGTGGGTGGTGTACCGGACGACGGGCGACGGCTACCTGATGCCGGGCACGTGGAGCCGGGAGACGGGGCTGTTCGTGGTGCCGTCCACGGGTGGAGTCGCGGCGCGCAAGCTGACGCGGGACGGGGAGCAGCCGCACTTCGGCGCGAAGTCGGACCGCGTGTACTTCCTGCACGTGGAGTCCAAGGACGTGGAGGACGTGCGCACGCTCAAGAGCATCGGGCTGGACGGCGGTGAGCCGCGCACGCACCTGACCAGCGGGGGCGCGCTGGAGATGCGCGTGTCGCCGGACGACCGGTGGGTGGCCTTCCGCGAGGACTTCAACGCGTACGTGACGCCGTTCGTGCGCGGCGCGAAGGAGGCCCGGGTGGGGCCGGGCTCGAAGGCGATGCCGGTGACGCAGCTGAGCCGTGACGCGGGCGAATACCTACACTGGTCCAGTCCGGGCGGGCGGCTGTCCCTGCACTGGGCGCTGGGGCCCAAGCTCTACACGCGGGCGCTGAAGGACGCGTTCACGTTCGTGGAGGGGGCGCCGAAGACGCTGCCGCCGCCGGAGGCGGACGGGGTGGACGTGGCGTTCTCCGCGAAGTCGGACGTGCCGGAGGGGACGCTGGCGTTGGTGGGCGGGCGGCTCGTCACGATGAAGGGCGAGCAGGTGGTGGAGGAGGGCGTGGTGGTGGTGAAGGGCAACCGCATCGTGGCGCTGGGCCCGGTGGGGAAGGTGGACGTGCCCGCGTCCGCGAAGATTGTCGACGTGAAGGGCAAGACGCTGATGCCGGGCCTGGTGGACGTGCACTGGCACGGGGCCATGGGCGTGGACGGGCTGATGCCGGAGCAGAGCTGGGTGCAGGCGGCGTCGCTGGCGTTCGGGGTGACGACGCTGCACGACCCGTCGAACCACTCGGAGACCATCTTCGCCGCGAGCGAGCTGGGCAAGGCGGGGATGCTGACGTCGCCGCGCATCTTCTCCACGGGCACCATCCTGTACGGCGCGGCGAGCGCGGACGCGCACGTCGAGATCGACACGCTGGACGACGCGCGCCGGCACCTGCGGCGGATGAAGGCGCTGGGGGCGTTCAGCGTGAAGAGCTACAACCAGCCCCGGCGCGACCAGCGGCAGAAGGTGCTCCAGGCGGCGCGCGAGCTGGACATGCTGGTGGTGCCCGAGGGCGGCTCGCTGCTCCAGCACAACCTGACCATGGTGGTGGACGGGCACACGGGGCTGGAGCACTCGCTGCCGGTGGCGCGCATCTACGACGACGTGCGCCAGCTCTGGAAGGGCACGAAGGTGGACTACACGCCGACGCTGGGCGTGGCCTACGGCGGGCTCATGGGGGAGAACTACTGGTACCAGAAGACGAACGTCTGGGAGGACACGCGCCTGTTGTCGTTCGTGCCCCGGCGCGTGGTGGACGGGCGTTCCCGGCGCCGCGTGATGATCCCGGACGAGGAGTTCAACCACCAGAACGTCGCGCGGGTGGCCAGGGAGCTGAACGACCTGGGCGTGAGCGTGCAGCTGGGCGCGCACGGCCAGCGTGAAGGCCTGGCGGCGCACTGGGAGCTGGCGATGTTCGTGCAGGGTGGCATGTCGCCGATGCAGGCCTTGCGCGCGGGCACGCTGAACGGCGCGCGGCACCTGGGCATGGACAAGGACCTGGGCTCGCTGGAGGTGGGGAAGCTGGCGGACCTGGTGGTGCTGGACAGGAACCCGCTGGAGGACATCTCCAACAGCCGCACGGTGCGCTACACGATGGTGAACGGGCGCCTGTACGACGCGAACACGCTGAACGAAGTGGGCACGCGGCAGCGCACGCGCGCGAAGTTCTACTTCGAGAAGGACGGCAACGAGGGCTGGAGCCCCCGGGCCAGCACGCACGCCAACGAACAGGTATGCGATTAGGCCTCGTGCTGGTGCTGTGTGGCGGACTCGCGGGCTGTGCAGGCAGCCCGCGACAGTTCCATTCCCAAAGCGGGAAAGCGCTGCCATGCCCACGAAAATGAAAAAGGCGTTCCCGGATCCGTCTTATCGGGATCCGGCCTGGAGTGCCTTCTGTGAAGAGGTATCGGAAGTGAGTGGCCTCGCGCCAAGGGACTGGCCCCGGTTTCGCGCGGGCATCAAGCAGGTGGAGCGGCGTCATGCGGGGCGGGTCCCAGCAGCCTCGCTGCGTCGCTACCTCGCTGAATCGGTGTTCTTCCGCGCCGCGCATTGGGGGCAGACCCCTCGGGTCGTCCGGGGCGCGCTGCGCGCCTATCTGAAGCATCCACTGGACACACGGATGTACTCGTACACGGCCGCGGAGTACTGGCAGTGGGCCTACAAGGTCTCCCCCGCGGACCTGCCCGCGGCGGAGGCCATGCTCGCGGAGGTCCGCGAGTACCTGCCGTCCCTTGACGACCACGAGCGCCGCCACACGGAAGGCCTGCTGGCCTTCCTGGAGCGCCAGCGCCGCTGACCTCTCAGCGGGCCGTCGCGGCCACCTGGGCCAGGGCCTGTTGAATCTGCGGCAGCGCGTAGGGCTTGGGCAGCACCACCACGCCCAGCCACTGCCGAGGGTCTCCGTCCAGCGCCGCGCGGCCGTGGCCGGACGCGATGATGATGCGCATGGCGGGCTTGCGCAGCGCCACCTCGCGCGCCAGCTCCACGCCCGACATGCCCGGCAGCGTCACGTCCGTGAAGAGCACGTCGAACGGCTCCGCCGCCAGCGCCACCCGCGCCTCCTCCGCGCTCGCCACCGGCATCACCGCGTGCCCCAGCAGGCCCAGCAGCTCGCTGGCGGACGCGCGGATGTCCTCGTCGTCCTCCACCAGCAGCACGTGCATCCGCCGCGCGGCCTCCTGCGTCGCCGCCGGAGCCTCCACCGCGCGCTCCGGCCACTGGAGCTTCGGCGTCAGCAGCCGCTGCTGCCGTTGGTCCAGCAGCGCCCGCACCTTGCGCGCCAGGTCCTCGCGCCGGTACGGCTTGGACAGGAGGTTCACGCCGGGGTCCAACCGGCCGCCGTGCACGATGGCGTTCTCCGTGTAGCCGGACGTGAAGAGCACCTCGATGTCCGGCTGCAGCGCCTTCGCCTGCCGCGCCAGCTCCGGGCTGCGCACCGGCCCCGGCATCACCACGTCCGTGAAGAGCAGGTCCACGGCCACGCCGCTCTGGAGGATGGACAGCGCGCTCTGCCCGTCCACCGCGCGCAGCACCCGGTAGCCCAGCTCCGTCAGGAGCTCCACCACCGTCGCGCGCACGTCCGCGTCGTCCTCCACCGCGAGGAGGGTCTCCCGCCCGCCCTCCACCGGCCCCGTCACCACCTCCGTCACCGGCGCCTCCGGCTGGAAGGCGCGCGGCAGGTACACCTTCACCGTCGTGCCGTGCCCCAGCTCGCTGTAGAGCTTCACGTGCCCGCCGGACTGCTTCACGAAGCCGTACACCATGCTCAGCCCCAGCCCCGTGCCCCGGCCCTCCTGCTTCGTCGTGAAGAAGGGCTCGAACGCGCGCTCCAGCACCTCCGGCGTCATGCCGCCGCCCGTGTCCGACACCGCCAGCAGCACGTACGGCCCCGCCAGCACGTCCGGGTGCGCCTGCGCGTAGTGGTCGTCCAGCGACGCGTTGCTCAGCTCCAGCGTCAGCTTCCCGCTGCCCCGCATCGCGTCGCGCGCGTTGATGGCCAGGTTGAGGATGACGTTCTCCAGCTGATGCGGATCCGCCAGCGTGTTCCACAGCCCGCCGCTGATGACCGTCTCCACCTCCACGTCCTCGCCCAGCGCGCGGCGCAGGAGGTCGTCCATGCCCTGCATCAGCCGGCCCAGGCTCAGCGAGCGCGGCTCCAGCGGCTGCCGCCGCGAGAACGCCAGCAACTGCCCCGACAGCCGCGCCCCACGCTCCACCGCGCCCAGCGCCGAGCGCACCCGCTGCAGGCCCCGCTCGTTGCCCGCCACGTCGCGCTGGAGCAGCTGGAGATTTCCGCCCACCACCTGGAGCAGGTTGTTGAAGTCGTGCGCCACGCCGCCCGTGAGCTTCCCCACCGCCTCCATCTTCTGCGCCTGCCGGAGCTGGTCCTCCGCCTGCCGCTGCTCGGTGACGTCGCGCCCGCTGGCGTACAGCACGCCGTCCTCGGGCACCGGCACCGCCGTCCAGGAGATGCGCCGGTAACCGCCGTGCTTGCACCGGTAGGCGCTCTCGAAGTTCAGCGTGGGATTTCCTCCCGCCAGGCGGGACACCTCGTCGCGCGTCCGCGCGTAGTCCTCCGGGCGCTCCAGCCACTGCGACGTGCGGCCCAGCAGCTCCTCCTCCGTCCACCCCAGCATCCGCGTCCAGGCCGGGTTGACGCTGAGGAGCTTCCCCTCGTCCAGGCTCCCCACCACCAGCAGGTCCTGGGACACGTTCCACACGCGGTCCCGCTCCCGCGTGCGCTGCGCCACGCGCTGCTCCAGCGTCTCGTTGGCCTGCTTCAGCTCCGACAGCGCCTTGAGCCGGGACACCGTCGCCCACACGCGGTCGGCCACGTTGCGCGTCAGCTCGATTTCATCCTCCGTCCACGGGCGCGGCCGCGCGTCGTGCAGGAACAGCACCGCCACGAACCGGCCGTGCTCCAGGAGCGGGATGTTGAACAGCGCCCGGATGCCCACCTGCTCCAGCGTGGCCGCGTGGGATGCCGTGCGCGGGTCCTCCCGCACGTCCGGGATGGCCACCACCTCGCCCTTGAGCAGGTCGTCCAGGAACACGCCGTAGTCGTGGAAGCGGTGCACGCCCTCCACGCGCCCCACGTCCGGCGAGGCCACCCAGTTCGGATGCATCAGCACCAGCCCATGCGTCGCGTCCACCGTGCCGTAGCCCGCGCGCGGCACGCCCATCAGCCGCCCCACCACCTCCATGGCCAGCTGCGCGGCGGTGTCCGGGGCCGAGGCCTCGCGCAGCCGGTCCGCCATCTCCAGCATCGCCGCCTGCCGCAGCTCCGCGCGCTTGCGCGCGTCGATGTCCACCAGCACGCCGGGAAAGCGCAGCGGCGCGCCGTCCGGGGACAGGACGCAGTGGCCGCTGGCCTCCACCCACCAGTACACGCCGTCGGCGCGGCGCACGCGGTACTCGGCGCGGTACGAACCGCCTGCCTGCAGCGTGCGCGCGATGGCCGCCTGCACGCCGGGCCGGTCCTCCGGGTGCATGGACGCCATGAATTGATCAATGGGCAGTCCCTCGCGCGCCTGCCGCGGGTCCAGGGAGAAGGAGCGCGCGAAGCGCTCGTCCGCGACGACGCGGTTGTCGGGCACGTCCCACACCCAGGTGCCGATGATGACCTCGGTGTTCAGCGCCAGCTGCACGCGCTCGTTCGCCAGGCGCAGGGCCTCCTTGGCCTGCTGTTGCTCGGTGACGTCCTGGGTGATGCCGATGAGCCGCGCCGGCTTGCCGGACGCGTCGTGCACCAGCGACGCCCGCCGGTGGATCCACCGCACCTCCCCGGTGTCCGGCCGGCGGATGCGGTACTCCACGGACGGGGGCACCTGTCCCGTGGCCCGCGTGTGCGCGTTGGACACGCGGTGCCGGTCCTCGTCCAGCGCGAGCGCCTCGACGACGGCCGCGGGCACGGTGTCCGTGCGCGGCAGGCCGTACAGCCGGCAGAACTCCGGCGTCACCGTCAGCTGGTGGGTGGCGATGTCCAGCGTGAACACGCCGATGCCGCCCGCCTCCTGCGCCAGCCGCAGCTGTTCGTGCTGCACGCGCGGCGCGTCGGCGTCATGGAGCGCCGGTGTCTCCGGGACCGCGGTGGCGGTGGGCGTGCCGGCGCCGTCCTCCAGCCCCGCGGCGCGCAGGCGGAGCCGCAGACGTTCGACCTCGGCCCGCAGGGCCTGTTCGGTGTCGGAAGGGGGCACGCTCATGAGCGGGGGACCGCGGGTCAGGGGGCGACCGACGGCCATGGAACTGTCGCCCGGGTCCCCAGGGTGGGCAACGGAGAATTCCGGGGGGTTCATTCCTCCGGAATCGAAGCATCCCCCTCCGAATCCGCGCCCGTCCGTGCCTGGATGAACGCCCGGATGTGCGTCACGAGCGCGTCGCGCCGCAGCGCGAGGAAGGCCGCTCCGTCGCCTTGACGCAGGGCGGCCAGGGCGTCAGGGCCCAGGGCGTGGCTGGGGAATACGACCGGCGGCGTCACGCCCGTGCGTACCAGCCCCAGCAGGGAGCGGCCCGGCGCGAGCACCGGGTGGAAGACCTGGTTCGCCAGCGTGAGCAGCAGGTCGCTGCCCGGGCCCGGCGGCGGCGCGCCGCCCGACAGCGGCGGCGGGAACAGGGGCAGGAACGCCACCGCGCCCTGGACCTCCAGCAGCGGGCCCGGCTCCAGCACGGCGCCGGTGAGCAGGTGCCGGGGCTTCAGCGCCAGGAGCGCGTTGGCCTCCACCCGGTCCGCCACCGACGCGAGCCCCGCCATGCCGGGCTGCGAATAGCGCTCCCAGCCGCGCGGCGGCGGCCCCACGCGGTGCAGCAGCGCGCGCACGGAGGCGTCCGCGTCCGGCGTGAGGAGCGCGAGCGCCGCTGGGTCAGGCGAGGAGCGGCTGCTGTCGAAGAGCGCGTGGCGCCAGAGCCAGTGCGACAGCCGCAGGCGGGCCGCGAGCGGAGGCTGGGGGTGCAGGTGGAAGAAGCGGCACAGCAGGGGCAGCGCGTCCGGTCTCGGCACCAAGTCCAGGTGCGGGATGCCCGCGTCCTCGCGGAGGAAGGCGAAGGCGCGGCCCACCGCGTGCGCCGTGCGCGCCAGCGCGGGGGCCCAGTCGTCCTCGGCGGCGAACTCCTCGCGGAAGTCGCGCGTGAAGTCCCGCCCATGCACCGCGAGCAGCAGCATGGGCAGCGCGTCATCCTCCAAGCGGCCGAAATCACGGGACGCGAGCCACGCACCCAGGTCCTCCAGGCTCTGGCAGGACGTCTCGAGTCGCCCGGGAGGGGTGGGTGTCATGGGACGTCTTGCGTAGCGGAGACTCGTGAACACTCACATCACCCGCGGGTCGCAATGCTCACTTCCCGCCTTGACGCTGCGAAGAATTTCTTTAAAGAATGCACGCACGTCCTCTTCTTCTTGGAAGATGGCGTATGTACCGGGCCTCGCGTTCCCCAACCGCGGAACCGGTGCGTGACGTCCCAGTTGAGCCCCGCGCGCCGCGTTCCCCCTCTCGGCGCGCGGTGGCCCCTGGGACTTCCACCTCGCCCCGCTCACTCTCCAGGTCCCCTCGAGGATTCGAGTGTCCACGTCCACCTTCGTCCTGCCCGTCTCGCTGGCCTTGCGTCTCCTCACGTCGGCGGCGCCCCAGAACACCGCCACCGCACCCTCCCAGGACCCCGCGCCGAAGTCGCCGGCCACGTCGTCGGTGAAGGCCGCGCCCCCGGCCATGTCGAAGCTGAGCGCCGCGCAGCAGACCACCGCGGGGCGGCTGGTGGGGCCCGCGCTCGCGGAAGGCCATGCGTACGCGCGGCTGGCGGAGCTGACGGACGGCGTGGGGCCGCGCCTGTCCGGCTCCGAGTCCGCGGAGGCCGCGGTGCAGTGGGCCCTGCGCTCCTTCCAGGCGGACGGGGTGAAGGCGTGGAAGGAGCCGGTGAAGGTGCCGCGCTGGGTGCGCGGCGAGGAGCACGGCGAAATCCTCCCCTCGGAGCGCACGCGCGGCCTGCCGCTGGCGCTCCTGGCCCTGGGCGGCAGCGCGCCCACGCCGCCGGAGGGCATCACGGCGGAGGTGGTGGAGGTGAACTCGCTGGAGGAGCTGGCGGCGCTGGGGGACAAGGTGAAGGGCCGCGTCGTGTTCTTCAACCACACCATGGCGGAGGCGGCGGACTACGGCCGCTTCGCGGGGCTGCGTAGCCGGGGCCCGGCGGCGGCGGCGAAGCAGGGCGCGGTGGCCGCGCTGGTGCGCTCGCTGGCCACGGCGTCGCTGCGCACGCCGCACACCGGGGCCACGCGCTTCGACGAGGGCGGCCCGCGCCTGCCCGCGGCGGCGGTGTCCGTGGAGGACGCGCTGACGCTGCACCGGATGCTCCAGGGCGGGGCGGTGAAGGTGCGGCTGGTGCTGGGGTGCTCGGAGCTGCCGGAGGCGGACTCGTCCAACGTGGTGGCGGAGGTGCGGGGCCGCGAGAAGCCGGACGAGGTGGTGCTGCTGGGCGCGCACCTGGACTCGTGGGACGTGGGCACGGGCGCGCATGACGACGGCGCGGGCGTGGTGATGGTGATGGAGGCCGCGCGGCTCATCGCGAAGCTGCCCCAGGCGCCCCGGCGCACGGTGCGCGTGGTGCTCTTCATGAACGAGGAGAACGGGCTGCGCGGAGGCCGCGCGTACGCGGAGGCGCACGCGAAGGAGCTGCCCAGGCACGTGGCCGCCATCGAGATGGACGCGGGCGGCGGGCGGCCCCTGGGCGTGAGCCTGCACGCGGGGCCGGGCGGTGAGGCGCTCTTGCGGCCGTGGATGGCGCCGCTGGAGGGGCTGGGCGCGGCCGAATTCCTGGTGGGCCACGCGACGGGCGCGGACCTGAGCCCCATGGAGCCCGCGCACGTGCCCTTCGTGGGCGTGCGCGTGGACAGCAGCCGCTACTTCGACGTGCACCACTCCATGGCGGACACGCTGGACAAGGTGGATCCCCAGGACCTGTCGCGCAGCACCGCGGCGGTGACGTGGATGGCGTACGCGCTGGCGGAGGCGCCGGGCACGCTCGCGCGGCCCACCGCGCCGGAGGCGGACGTGACGCCGCCGGGGAAGAAGTAGGCGCTACGCCTCCGCCGGGGTCTTGCGCGGCCCGCCCTTCCGGAGCGGCAGCTCCGGAAGCAGCAGCGTGACGAACAGGGCCGCCAGCGCGACGAGGATGGCGAAGCGGTACACCGCCATCGTCGCGCGGGTGAAGGACTCCTTGAGCGCGCGCTCCACGTGGTCCACCGTGGACAGCGCGCGGGCCTCGTCCGCGTCCACGCGCGCGCGGGCCTCGGGTCCCTCCCGCAGGGCCTGTCGCCGCTCCTCCTCGAAGCCCTCCCGCAGCTTCGCCTTCACCTGCTCCGGCTGGAACCGCTGGCCCCGCGGCGCGTCCTCGCCGCCCAGGCCTCCTGGCGCGGACGCGTGCAGCTCCCGTTGCACGTCCGGGGGCAGTCCTTGCGTGGCCTGCCGCGTGCGCGCGTTCAGCTCCCGGCCCAGCGTGCCCGCGAACACGGTGCCCAGCAGCGCCACGCCCACCGTCATGCCCAGCTGCCGGAAGAACGTGGTCGCGGACGTGGCCACGCCAATGCGCTGCTGCGGCACGGCGTTCTGCACCGCCACGGTGTAGAGCGGGATGGACGGGCCCAGGCCCAGGCCCACCAGCACCATCTTCACCGTGACCTCCGCCTGGCTGGAGTCGGGCGTCAGCGTGAAGCCCATCACCGCGAAGCCGCCCATGAGGAACAAGAGCGCCCCCACCATCAGCGCCTTGTAGCGGCCCATCCGCGACACCAGCTGCCCGGACAGCACGTTGCCCGCCACCACGCCCAGCGTCAGCGGCGTGAGCGTCAGCCCGGAGTGCGTCGCGGACAGCCCCACCACGTTCACCATGAACAGCGGCAGGAAGGTGACGGACGCCAGGAACACCGCGCCAATGGTGAACACCGCCGCGTTGCCCACGGAGAACGCGCGCAGGCGGAACAGCGACGGCTCCAGCAGCGGCTCCTTCGCGCGGCGCTCCCGCCACACGAAGAGGCCCAGGCCCACCGCCGACAGCGCGAACAGCCCCAGGATGGGCGCGGAACCCCACGCGAACCCTCCGGCCCGGGGCGTCGCCGCGCCATGGCCCAGGCTGAGCGCGAGCAAGAGCGGCACCACGCCCACCGCCAGCGCCGCCGCGCCCGGGAGGTCCAGCTTCCCGCCGTGCACGCCCTCCGGCTTGAGCGGCGGCATGCGCAGGAGGATGAGCGCCAGCGCGAGCGCGCCCACCGGCAGGTTGATGAAGAACACCCAGTGCCAGCCCAGCGCGTCGGTGATGAAGCCGCCGGCCAGCGGGCCAACGACGCTGGACAGGCCGAACACCGCGCCGAACAGGCCCTGGTACTTGCCCCGGTCGGCCGGCGGGAACAGGTCCGCCACCACCGCCAATGAGCCGGTGAAGAGGGCCGCGCTGCCCAGCCCCTGCACCCCGCGGCAGAGGATGAGCGCGAGCGTGGAGCGGGACACGCCGCACAGGAAGCTGCCGGTGAGGAACACGGCGATGCCAGCCACCAGCACCGCGCGGCGGCCCAGTAGGTCCGACAGCTTGCCCCACACGGGCACCATCATCGTGGAGGCCACCAGGTACGCGGTGGTGAGCCACGGGTAGTGCTCCGGCGCGATGTGGAGGTCCGCCTGGATGGTGGGCCCCGCCGTGGCGACGATGGTCTGGTCCAGCGCCGCCAGCAGCAGCCCCAGGAGCGCCCCCGCCAGCGTGAACGCCTTCTGGGAGCGGCTGAACCGCTCGGACGCCGGCGCGGCGTAGGGCTGCGGGACGGTGTCGGCGGTGGTCTCAGCCATGGCGCGCATGCATCCGCGCGAATCTGGGGACGGCGGTGGAGGCTGGCCACGCCCGCCTGCCTGGCCGCCCTGCCTCCGGGAATCCCCGTGAATGGAGGCGCGGAGAAGCCCGTCAGGGGGCAAGGGTCTTTTCCACGCCATGGGCGCGCGGCCCTATCCTCCGGCCCCTTCAAGGCGGGACGTGCCATGCCCGCGACCCTGTCCTGCCCGAGGAGTGACGCATGCGGATCCATGGAGCGCTGGCCTGCGCCGGGGTGCTGTTCCTGACGGCGGGCTGCAAGGACGACCCGAAGCCCCAGCCCGACGCGGGAGTGCCGGACGCCGGAGCCGACGCGGGCTCCCAGGACGACGCCGGCACCGCCGGGCCCACCCTCTCGGAGACGCCGCGCTGGCAGGTGGAGGGGGACGGCGTGGATCCGAAGGAGTGCTTCGGCCGGAGCGTGGCGCTGGGCGACGTCAACGGCGACGGCCTCCAGGACCTGCTTGTGGCCTCACCGCCGTGCACGAGCGGCCCCACGAACCCCGGCCGCGTGATGGTGTACCCGAGGCAGGCGTCCTACTTCGCGAAGACACCCGTCACGGCGAAGCTGTCCTGGGTGCACCCCAGCCCGCGCACGTCGGGCTACCAGCTGACGGTGTCCACGGGCGACATCGACGGGGACGCGTACGCGGACGTGGTGGTGAAGAGCTACTACGGCGTCAGCGTGTTCAAGGGCGGGCCGGACCTGTCCCAGGTGTTCGCCCAGCCGGTGTTCCGCGTGCCGGACTCCAGCACCCTGCGCTTCGGCAGCGCGCGGCTGCTGGACCTGGACGGCGACGGATTGGACGACCTGGTCGTCACGACCTTCTCCGGCAGCACCACGATCTACCGCGCGACCCCCGGTGGGACGGCCCCCTTCACCAACGTGCGCGTGCTGTCCGGCTACGCGTCGCCCGCGGGGGACACCGACGGGGACGGCGCCCAGGACCTGTTCATCGCCCTGTTCGACGAGGCGAGCAGCTACGGCCTCTTCCCGGGATGCAAGGCGGACAGCTCGCGCGTGTGTGATGGGCCGCTCACCACGCAGCCGGTGTGGAAGGGCACGGCGGAGGGCATGAAGTCCATTCCGGACCTGAGCGGGGATGGCCGTCCGGAGATGCTCGCCTCGCTCCGGGGCAGCGTGCGCCTGCACCTGTCGGACGCCTCCGTCCAGGGCTACTCCGCCACGCCCGCGTGGCAGCTGATGGACGACCCGGCCTTCCCCAGCGTGGCCGTCCAGGCCCTCCCCGTGGGCTCCATGGCCGAGGGCGGCACGGGCCACGACTTCGTCTTCACCGCGCTGGGCCGCGTGTACCTCTTCCGCCCCACGGCGAACCTGTCCGGTCCGCTGGAGCCCGTCTGGGCGTGGCCTCGCGCCAACCGCCTGCTGCCCCAGACGATGCTGGGCTTCAGCCTCCCCAACGTGGCGAGCCCCGGCGACCTGGACGGGGACGGGTACGACGACCTGGTGGTGGGCCTGTCGCAGGAGAACGACGGCACGCGCGCGCCGGGCCGGGTGGTGGTGTTCGGCGGCGGCGCGGTGCCAGCCTCGGAGGAGCCCGCGCCCGCGCTGGCTCCGACGAAGACGTGCAACCTCCAGGTGGATCCGGTGAACGGCAAGCCGGACCTCACGGTGGACCGGGACGTCATCGCCCGCACGCTCTTCATCGAGCGCCGCTCCTTCACGCAGGACTCCTGCGAGGTGCGCGAGGGCTGCGTGCCCGCGGGCGGCGAGCGGCGCCTCTTGCGCTTCACCACGTCCATCATGAACCTGGGCACCGCGCCCGCGGTGGTGCCCTCTCCAGAGGAGCGGCCGGACCTCTTCGTCTACGACGCGTGCCACCAGCACGACCACCTGGTGAACTTCGCCACCTATGACCTGAAGGACGCGGCGGGCAACACGTCGTCGGTGGGACGCAAGCAGGGCTTCTACATGGTGGACTTCACCCAGTACTGCGCGGACGGCACCCCGTTCGCCTGGTACGACCCGGGCACGGGCATCTCCCCGGGCTGGTCGGACGTCTACACCGCGGACACCGCCTGCCAGTGGCTGGACGTCACGGACACCCCGGATGGCGACTACACCGTGCGGGTGGGCGTGGATGAGAACCACATCATCGACGAACTCGACGCGCTGCCCAACGAGGCCACCGTCAAGGTGCGGCTGAAGGGGGACACCGTGACCGTGCTGCCCTGAGGCGGCGCGAAGAAGGTCCCCGCGCATCGTTTCTTGGCGAAGGGGCTCCTCGGGGACAGGGACGGGGCCGGTGGAAGGCCGGCCGGTTCATTCCCTGGGGGAGCGATACATGCGGATGCGGTTCGCGCGGTCTTTCGCGGTGGTGGGGCTGCTGGTCCTGACGGGCTGCAAGGATGATCCGAAGCCCCGACCCGATGCCGGCACGCCGGACGCGGGCCCGGGGGATGACGGTGGCACCTCCGCGGGGCCCACCCTCTCCGAGACGCCGCGCTGGGAGGTGACCGGCGACGGCACGAACCCCAACGAGTGCTTCGGCCGCACGGTGGCGCTGGGCGACGTCAACGGGGACGGGCGCAAGGACCTGCTGGTGACGTCCGCGCCCTGCTCGAGCACCAGGACGGATCCGGGCCGCGTGATGGTGTACGCGGGTGAGGCGCGCGACTTCTCGAAGACGCCCGTCACCACGACGCTGACGTGGGTGCACCCCAGCCCCCGCGCCTCCAGCTACAAGATGACGGTGACCACGGGCGACATCGACGGGGACGCGTACGCGGACGTGCTCGTCGCCACCTCCTTCGGCGTCAGCGTCTTCAAGGGCGGACCGGACCTGTCGCAGGTGTTGACGCAGCCGGTGTTCCGCGCGCCGGACTCCGCCACCCTGCGCTTCAACGGCGCGCGGCTGCTGGACCTGGACGGGGACGGGAAGGACGAGCTCGCCGTCTCCACGCTCGCCGGGGAACTCACCGTGTACCGGGCGACGTTGGGAGCACCGGAGGGAGCCTTCACCGCCGTGCGCACGCTGAGCGGCGTCCCCAACCCCGCGGGCGACGCCGACGGGGACGGGGTCCAGGACCTGGCCGTGACCCACAGCGACTCCACGGTGGAGCTCTTCCTAGGCTGCAAGGCGGGCAGCGCTCGCGTCTGTGAAGGGCCGCTCACGACCCAGCCCGTGTGGACCGGCCAGGCCGAGTCCTTCGCCGCGCTGCCCGACCTGAACGGAGACGGCCGCGCGGAGGCGCTGCTGCTCCTGAACGGCAGCCAGCGCCTGCACCTGTCCGACGCCGCCGGCCCGGGCTACGCGCCGCAAGTCACCTGGCAGCCCATGGACGACGCGGCCTTCCCCCTCTTCGGACAGTCCTTCCTCACCTTCAGCAAGACCGTCGCCCCCGTGGGCGCCATGGTTGAGGGCGGCACGGGCCACGACTTCGTCATCGGCGCCGTGGGCCGCGCGTACCTCTTCCGCCCCTCCGCGAACGTGTCCGGCCCGCTGGAGCCGGTGTGGGCGTGGCCGCGCGCCAACCGCCTCGCACCCCAGACGTCAATGGGCACCGACTACCTGGGCCTGGCCTCCGCGGGCGACCTGGACGGGGACGGGTACGACGACCTGGTGGTGGGCGTGTCCCCGGCACTCAGCGGTACACCCTCGGGAGGCAGCAGCACGGCCGCCCTGGGCCGGGTGATGGTGTTTGGCGGCGGCGCGGTGCCGGACTCGCGGGAGCCCGCGCCCGCGCTGCCCCCGACGAAGGCGTGCAACCTCCAGGTGGACCCCGTGAACGGCAAGCCGGACCTGACGGTGGACCGGGACGTCCTCGCCCGCACGCTCTACCTGGAGCGGCGCTCCTTCACGGCGGACTCCTGCGAGGTGCGCGAGGGCTGCGTGCCCGCCGGCGGCGAGCGGCGCCTCTTGCGCTTCACCACGTCCATCATGAACCTGGGCACGGGCCCGCTGGTGGTGCCCTCCCCGGAGGAGCGGCCGGACCTCTTCGTCTACGACGAGTGCCACGACCACCACCACCTGACGAACTTCGCCGGCTACGACCTGAAGGACGCGGCGGGTAACACCACGTCGGTGGGGCGCAAGCAGGGCTTCTACATGATCGACTTCACCCAGTACTGCGCGGACGGCACCCCGTTCGCCTGGTACGACCCGGGCACGGGCATCTCGCCCGGCTGGTCGGACGTCTACACCGCGGACCTCCCCTGCCAGTGGCTGGACGTCACCGACACCCCGGACGGCGAGTACACCGTGCGCGTGGGCGTGGACGAGAACCACATCGTGGACGAGGCCGACACGCTGCCCAACGAGGTCACCGTCAAGGTGCGCCTGACCGGTGACACGGTGACCGTGCTGCCCTGAAACCGGGAAACCCCGCCGTGGACCGGGCGCCCGGCGAAGGCGCGTGCAATGGGCGGCCTTCCTGGGCGTAGAGTGCCTGACGCGGCCCGTCCGCCGGGGAGCCTCCCGGTGGGGTGGGCCGCACGGCTTCCAGCGTGAAGGGGTGGTTTCGTGAACTTCCGGGTCGACGTGTGGGAGGGGGCGCGCATCGCGCTGACCTCGCTGCGCTCCAATCGGCTGCGGACGGTGCTCACCACGGTGGGCATCGGCGTGGGCGTGTGCACCCTGCTGGCCATCGTCGGCATCATCCAGGGGCTGAACAGCTCCTTCGCCGACCAGCTCAACAAGATCGGCTCCAACACGCTCCAGGTGTCCAAGTTCCCCTGGGTGATGAACGGGGACTGGTGGGCGTACCGCAACCGCAAGGCGCTCTCGCTGGACCTGGAGGATCCGCTGCGCAACGCCTCCGAGCACGTGGTCGCGGTGGCCCCCATGATGTTCGTCAACGCGGAGGTGGCCTTCCAGAACCGGAAGCTCGCCTCCGTGCAGACCATGGGCACCAGCCCGGACTACGCCATGACGTCCTCGGTGGAGATGGGCCAGGGCCGCTTCCTCACGCAGGCGGACGTGGACAACCGCTCCGCCGTCGTGGTGATTGGCGCGGAGGTGGGCAAGGTGCTCTTCCCGGGCATCAACCCCGTGGGCCACCGCATCCTCGTGGACCGCCGCCCCTACCGCGTCGCGGGCGTCATCGTGGAGCGCGGCACCGTGCTGGGCCAGAACGTGGACCTGGTGGTGATGCTGCCGTACCCCGCGTTCCAGGGGCACTTCGGCACCCAGCGCGACGTGAACTTCGTCCTCGCGGTGGACCAGCAGGAGAACGTGCCCCGCGTGCAGGACCGGCTCACGGAGACGCTGCGCCGCGAGCGCAACACCAAGCCCGGCGCGCCGGACGACTTCGCCATCAACCGGCCGGACCAGCTGGCCAACATGTACAAGCAGCTCACCGGCGCGCTCTACGGCGCGGCCACCGGCGTGGGCCTCATCACCCTGCTCGTGGGCGGCATCGGCATCATGAACATCATGCTGGTGTCCGTGCGTGAGCGGACGCGGGAGATCGGCGTCCGCCGGGCGCTGGGCGCGCGCAAGCACACCATCATCCTCCAGTTCCTCATGGAGGCGGCCAGCGTGTCCGCGGTGGGCGGCGCGCTGGGCACCGCGGTGGGCATGACCATCGCGTGGCTGGTGAACTACCTCACGCCCCTGGCGGCGGCGGTGCAGCCCCTGACGGTGGTGCTGGGCGTGGGCTTCTCCGCGGTGGTGGGCCTGCTGTTCGGCATCTGGCCGGCGGCGCGCGCCGCGAACCTGGACCCCGTGGAAGCGCTCCGCCACGACTAGGCGCGAGCGGGAGACCTGACCATGTGGATGGCTTTCTGGGACACGGTGCGGCTGGCGTTCGGCACGTTCCGCTCCAACCCCCTGCGTTCCTTCCTGACGCTGCTGGGCATCGTCATCGGCGTCACCACCGTGGTGTCCATGATGTCCCTCATCGAGGGGCTCAAGAACCAGGTGAACAATCAGATGTCGGAGCTGGGCTCCGACTGCTTCCAGGTGCAGCGGCTGCCCTTCGGCCAGGGAGAGCTGTCCGTCGCGGAGCTCGCGCGCCGTCCGCGCTTCACCTACGCGGACCTGGACGCCATCCGCACGCAGCCGTCCATCGCGCGGGCGGCCGGCGAGGACTCCAAGGGCGGCCAGAAGGCCTCCACCGCCGAGCGTGAGTCGCGCCCCAACGTGAGCGTCTGGGCGGGCACGGCGGAGTACTTCTACACGAACGCGGTGAGCCTCGACACCGGCCGGCCCTTCACCGACGCGGAGTTCGTGGACGGGCGGCGCGTGGCGGTGATTGGCAAGGACCTGGCGGACACGCTGTGGCCCGGCCTGGACCCCCTGGGCCGCGAGTTCCGGATGCTGGGGCGCACCTTCCAGGTGGTGGGCACGCTCAAGCGCCGGGGCGGCTTCCTGGGCGGCGGCAGCCAGGACAACCAGGCCATGATTCCCCTGTCCACGTTCGCGTCCATGTTCGGCGTGCGCGACTTCCGCATCAGCATCCAGGCGACGTCCGCGGAAGTGCTCCAGCGCGCCCAGGATGAAGTGACGCTGCTCATGCGCCGCCGCCACGGGCTCAAGCCGGAAGAACCGGACGACTTCTTCCTCTACAACAACAAGAGCGCCACGGAGATGTTCAACAACCTCTCCTCGGCCGTGTCCGCGGCCAGCTTCGGCGTGTGCATCCTGTCGCTGCTGGTGGGCGGCATCGGCATCTTGAACATCATGCTGGTCGCCGTGACGGAGCGGACCCGGGAGATTGGCATCCGCAAGGCGCTGGGCGCCAAGCGCTACCGCATCCTCGCGCAGTTCGCGCTGGAGGCCGTGGTGCTGTCGCTGGTGGGCGGCGCGGTGGGCGTGGCGCTGGGCGCGGGCCTGGCGCACCTGGCCCGGTGGATGATCAACCTGCCCACGGAGGTCCCCCTGTGGTCCGTGGTGGTGTCGCTGGTGATGAGCTGCGGCGTGGGGCTGCTCTTCGGCATCTACCCGGCGGCGCGCGCGGCGAAGCTGGACCCCGTGGAGGCGATGCGCTCGGAGTAGCGCGCACGCGCCTTCCGGGCATGAAGAAGGCCCCGACCCGGCATGAAGCGGGTGGGGCCTTTTTTCATCACGGTCGTGGCCGGCCCGGGACTACGGGCAGGGGTACGTACAGGTGATCTGCCCGGTGATGGGGTTCTTGAAACACTGGGGCGTGCAGTCCTGCGCGTCGGCGGAGGACGGCGTGGCGGCGATGCCCAGGCCCATCACGGTGGCGGCGGCGGCGAGGACGAAGGCGATGCGACGGACGTTCTTGCGAGCCTGCATGGTGTCGTCTCCTTACGTGGTGTTGGCGCTGCACGGAGCACTCTAGGGACGGGGGCTGACAACACCAGCGCCAATGTCTCGGGCTCGTGCGCTGGCGTGGAGGGCGGGGCGCCGAGGCGCCGCACGCGGGAAGAAAATTGAAACGCCGGTGCGGCGAAACGGCGCGTCAACGCCTGGGAGTGGGGGTGCGGCTCCACTGATAGCCAACGGTCGCGCCGGAGCCGATGAGCGACAGCGCGAGGTAGCGGCGCAGGAAGTCCAGCCGTTCGCTGGAGCCGGCCAGGTGTCGCAGGCCCTCATGCGCGGCGAGGCCCAGCAGCATCCCCACCGTCGCGCCGCCGAGCGCGCCCAGGTACGCGCGGCCGCGATCCTCGCTGTCGCCGAACGCGACCTCGCCCATGCCCCAGGTGCCGAGCGCGGCGACGGGAGGCGTGACGACCATGGCGGCGCCGAACGCGCCCACCTCCAGCTCCATCCACCGGCCCTGCGGATACGAGGGGTGGACGAAGAGGAAGCGTCCGGGAAGCGAGGCGAGCACGGTGCCAGCGGCGGCCTCCGCGGCGGTGGCACCCAGGCGCGTGTCCCCGCCCACGCGGGTCGCGGCCCAGACCGCGCCCAGGGGCAGCAGCGTGACGCCGCCATGCGCGGCCAGGGTGGCGCCGGACAAGGGCGCCTCCGTGTCGGGCTCTCCGTGGGGAATGAAGGGCCGCAGCGCGCGCGGAGGCACGGCGGGAGGCGGAGGATCCGCGTCCAGCAACGGCGCATCCTTGACGGTGGGCTCCAGCGGAGGCGGAGGCGGGTCCGGCGCGCGGGACGGAGGCGGCGCGTCCCGGGGTCGCGGCGCGGAGGGCTCGGGAGCGCCGGCTTCGCGCGGCGGCGCGGCGGATGCGGGCGGCTCCGCTTCGTGGGGTTCATCGCGAGGCGCGAGTGTGTCGCCAGCATCCGGCAAGGGCACTTGAAGTGCGGCGCCACCGCCGGTCGCGGGTGGGCCCGAGCTTGCCGGAGGAGCCTCCTGTGTCCTCACGGCGGCGGTCGCGAACGGTGCGCCTGGCAGGCCCACCAGCAGGAGCGTCCCGAGTGCTGGTGCCATCCCCCGTCGACCCATGCCGTGTCCGTCCTCCTCGCGTGCCCCGCTGTGCGCTCCCAGCAGTGCGCATGCGGCGTGTCCGGCACCACCGGGTATGTGTTTCACGCGCTTCAACCGTCGGCGGGTGGACGGTGGCTCTGCCCGTTGACGCCCTTCCTCCTCTCGGAGTCACACGGCGGATGCGGAAGGGCGGGGGCTGCCCTAGCTTCCGGACCGTGCGGCTGGTCTGGCCCATCTTGCTCGCCCTGCTCGCCGCGGGGTGTCCCTACCCGAACCACCGGCAGGACCTGCGCCTGCGCGCGCTGCCGGAGGACCCGGAGGCGAGGGAGCTCGCCATCGAGCAGACGCTGGGCTTCCCCATGGAGCCCGGCAACGGCGTGGAGTTGGTGCAGAACGGCCGCGTCTTCGACGTCATCGAGGAGGAGATCCGCGCCGCCCGCTCCAGCATCCACATCGCCAGCTACATCTGGCGTCCGGGCATCCCGTCGGACCGGCTGCTCATCGCGCTGCGCGAGCGCGCCCCCGGCGTGCAGTGCCGCATCATCGTGGATCCGCTGGGCAGCGTGAACTTCGAGGTCGTGGCCCCCGTGCTCGCGGACGCCGGCTGCGACGTGCGCATCTACCGTCCCTATCAGGGCGCGGTGACGTCCCTGGACGCGGTGCGGATCCGCGCGCGCATGCACCGCAAGATGGTCATCCGTGACGGCGAGGTCGCGCTGACCGGAGGCTTCGGCATCTGGCGCAGCTGGCTGGGAAATGGCGACGCGCCGGAGACCTGGCGGGACACCAACATCCGGGTCCGGGGCCCCGTCGTGCGAGGCATGCAGATCGCCTTCGCGCAGAACTGGCAGGAGTCCGGCGGCGACTTCCTGCCCCCGGAGTCCTTCCCGGAGCTCGCTCCCGCCGGAAACGCGCGGGCCTGCTTCGTCGCCAGCACCGGCCACCGCTTCCTCTCGCAGGCGTCGAGGATGTGGCTGCTGTCCATCGCGGCCGCGAAGCACCGGCTGTGGATCGCCAACTCGTACTTCCTGCCATCGGAAGCCATCAGCGACATGCTCATCCTCAAGGCCCGCGAGGGCGTGGACGTGCGCGTGCTGGTGCCCGGCCGCTACCACGACGTAGGGCCCGTGCGCGCCGCGCAGCGGGCGTCCTACGCGCGGCTGCTGGAGGGGGGCGTGCGCATCTACGAGTACGAGCTCTCGATGATGCACTCCAAGACGCTGGTCGCGGACGACACGCTGAGCGTCGTGGGCTCCACCAACCTGGATCCGCTGGCGCTCAACCACACCGACGAGGGCTCCGTGCTGGTGGAGGACCCGGTGCTGGCGGAGGAGCTGGCCGCCGCCTTCGAGCAGGACCTCACGCACGCCGCGGAGGTCCACTGGCAGGGCTGGAAGAGGCGAGGCCTGCTCCAGAAGCTGGGGGAACAGCTCCCGGGGCTCATCGGCGACTTCCTGTGAGCCGCGTGCACGCTGGCCTTCAGGAACGACGCCTTGGACCCACCGCACGAGGCGTGGGGCCCTCGGCCGCCTGCCTGTCCGGCTGACAAGGGATGGCCGATGCGGGAAGCCACGCGGGGCCGGGGCGCGTTGGTCCCTTCATGCCTTCGATTCGACCGTTCCGTACTGCCCTGTTGTCGCTGACCGTGGCCCTGCCGGTGTTCGCGGCCGGGCCCGCCGTGTGGGGCGAGGGGATGATGGTGAAGGTGCGGCCGGGGACCGCCGCCCGGAGCGCCACCGAGGTGCGGCTCACCGCCGCGCGCAACGAGTTCGTCTCCTTCCAGGTCGCGCTGCAGGGCGGCGACACGGGGCTGAAGAACGTCCGCGCGAAGCTGCCCGCGCTGGAGGGCCCGGGCGCCACGACGCTGTCCGGGCCGGACGTGACGCTGTACCGCGAAGCGCTCGTCTCCACGAAGAAGGCGTCGGTGGCGGGAGAGGCGGTGGGCGCGTGGCCGGACGGGCTGGTACCGGACACGGACGAGATCGCCGGTGAGACGCGCGGCGCCTTCCCCTTCGACGTGCCCGCGAAAGAGGCCCGGGCCGTCTGGGTGGACGTGCACGTGCCCCAGGATGCGCCGCCCGGCGACTACGTGGGCACGGTGACGGTGGAGGCGGACGGAGGCTTCCAGCGGCAGGTGACGGCGAGGCTGACGGTGGTGGACGCGGCGCTGCCGAGCACGTCCTCGCTGCCGTCGGCGTTCCTGCTCTGGCCGCCGCACGTCTGTCGCGCGCACACGGGGCGCGAGGACTGCACGCCGGAGGAGCTGCAGCCGCTGCTCGCGCGCTACCAGCGGATGGCGCTGGAGCACCGCTTCACGCTGTCCAGCCTCTTCCCGCGCCAGCCGTGGCCGCCGGCGTGGAGCGACTTCGACGCGACGTGGGGGCCGTACCTGGACGGGACCGCGCCCACGCGGCTGCAAGGCGCGCGGATGACGAGCCTGGAGTACGTGGGGCCGCTGGACGCCGCGAACCTGCGGGACTTCACGGCGCACATGAAGGAGCGGGGCTGGCTGGACCGGGCCTACGTGCAGCTGGGGGACGAGCCGCCCTACGGCACGACCTTCGAACAGGTGCGCGCGACGGGAGACCTGGTGCGCCAGGCGGCCCCCGGGCTGCGCACGATGCTGACGACGAACTCGCGCGAGCTGAAGGGCAACGGCCTGGAGAAGCACGTGGACGTGGCGGTGCCGCTGGTGAACCACCTGGACGGCACGGACGCGAACTTCCGGGGGGACCAGCGCGGGACGTACACGGGCTTCCTGGAGCGTCCGGGAACCGCGTTGTGGATGTATCAGAGCTGCATGAGCCACGGCTGTGCGTATGGGACCAACGCGCCGGAGAACCAGCCGGGCGCGGGCTGGCCGTCGTACATGCTGGACCGGTCGGCGGCGAAGGCGCGCGCGATGGAGTGGGTCACGTTCCTGGAGGGCGCGACGGGCGAGCTCTACTACCAGACGGTGGGCATGCTCTCCACGGCGTGGACGGACCAGTACCGCTTCAATGGCAACGGGGATGGGACGCTCTTCTACCCGGGCACGCCGGCAGCCATTGGCGGCAGGACGGACGTGCCGGTGGCGTCGCTGCGGCTCAAGCTCCTCCGCCAGGGCATGCAGGACTATGAGTGGCTCAAGGCGGTGAGTGACGCGGGAGACCCGGACTTCGCGCGCAAGGTGGCCAGGGACCTGATTCCGGCCGCGTCGCGAGTGACGGACGACGGCGCCGCGTTCGACGCGGCGAGGCTGAAGCTCATCCAGCGCTACGAGGAGCTGACCGCCCACCAGACCCCGGACGCGGGCACGCCGCTGGACGCAGGCACGCCGCCGGACGCAGGCACGAAGCCGCCGGCGGACGGAGGCACGGCATCCGCGCCGGAAGAGGCCGCGGGAGG
Organism: Corallococcus caeni; assembly: GCF_036245865.1. Classification (NCBI taxonomy): domain Bacteria; kingdom Pseudomonadati; phylum Myxococcota; class Myxococcia; order Myxococcales; family Myxococcaceae; genus Corallococcus; species Corallococcus caeni. Next base: position 299,769 of record NZ_BTTW01000010.1, read on the forward strand.
ACCGTCGCGGGGGACGCCCGGCTCCTCTTCCGACGTGGCACCGGGCGCGGTCGCCGGCGCGCAGGCGGGAGGCTGCACCACGGGCGGAGGCGGCACGGCGGCGGTCGCGGGAGGCCTGTTGTTCGCGGCCTGGGCGCTCGGCGGCATGCGCCGTCAGCGAGCCCGGGTGACCGTACCCGCGCGTCGGAAGCAGGCACGGAGGTAGCCAGGTCCGAAGCATGGAAGCCTGCCGCAACGCACCAAACCCGCGGACCTGGATTCCTCGCGGAGCCGCCCTGGCTGCCGGGCACCGTAGAAACTGGTCCGACAGTCGGACAGGTTTGGACGACTCTGGTTCGGCGCGCTCCCACCCCATCCGGGGCGCGGAAACTGGTCCGACAGTCGGACAGGTTTGGACGACTCTGGTTCGGCGCGCTCCCACCCCATCCGGGGCGCGGAAACGGGTCCGACAGTCGGACAGGTTTGGGCAGTCGGCGGCCGGAGGGCGCCCGCCCCAGCCGGGGCGTGGAAACCGGTCCGACAGCCGGGCCTGTTGAGGGACCGTGTCGGACCCGGGATGTACAACGCTCATGTCCGGGGGCTCGGTGGGCATGTAGGCGCCGCGCATGCCGGAGGCGTGCTCTGGGGCCTCATGCTAGAGGGCGGCGCATGAGCACGGACGTGACGAACCGGGTCATCCTCCGCGAGGCGCGGCCCGAGGACGACAAAGTGATTGGGGAACTGCTGGTGGAGGCCTACACCACGCAGTACGCGAAGCTGATGCCGGAGGTCGTCTACTCCGAGGAGCGCAAAGCGTTCCTGCGCGACGTCGCCTCCCGGCGCAAGGTGTGCACCATCCTCGTGGCGGAAGTGGACGGGCAGATCGCCGGCACGGTGGCCCTGTACCCGCCCGGCGCGCCCGGCACCGAAGCCTGGCTGCCCAACACGGCGGACCTGCGCGCCCTGGCCACCGGGGTGCGCTTCCAGGGACAGGGGCTGGCCCAGCCGCTGCTGGTGGAGACGGAAGCCCTCGCGAAGCGCTGGGGCGTGGACGCCATCTCCCTCCACGTGCGCCGGGGCGCCAAGGGCGTCGCGCGCATGTACGAGCGCCGGGGCTACCAGCGGGCGCCGGAGGGCGACATCGACCGTCTTCCGGACGTGTACCTGGAAGCGTATCTGCTGCCCATGAAGTGACGCATGTCAGGCGGGAACGCGCTCATCCGTGGATTGCGCATCCCGTCTGACGCCGGAGGGTCCGCGAAGGCTCGCGTGACCCGGGCACCGGAAGGGATCGCGCGCTGGAGTGGTGGCGTGCGCCCTGCCCCGGAAGGGGCGCCGGTCGGCACGCCGACCTCCATCCCGGTGTTCCCATCATGAAGATTCCCATTCCCGAGCAGTCGCTCGTGCTGCTCATCGGTCCCTCTGGCTCCGGCAAGTCCACCGTCGCGAACGCGCACTTCCTCCCGGAGGACGTGCTGTCCGGCACGGGCAACGAAGCGAAGCTGCACGACGAGGTGGCGCGAAGGCTCAAGCAGGGCACGCTCACCGTCATCGACGGCGTGCCCCTCAGCGCCGAGTCGCGCCGTCATTACGTGACCGTGGCGCGTGAGCACCACGTCGCCCTGGTCGCGGTGGCCATGGACACGCCGGAAGCGCTCTGTCTGGAGCGCAACCGCACGCGCACCGGGTCGCATCCCAGTCCCCGCGCGCTGCGCAACCAGGTGCAGCAGCTCCAGAACGCGCTGAAGGGGCTGACGAAGGAAGGCATCCGGCACGTGCACGTGCTCACGCCGGAGACGGTGGACGCGGTGTCGTTCGAGCACCGTCCGCTCCCCAGCCACCGCCAGGACGAGCACGGGCCTTTCGACATCATCGGGGACATCCACGGGTGCTTCGACGAGCTGAAGGCCCTGCTGACGGAGCTGGGCTACACGGTCGCACCGCGCGCGGACGGAGCGCCCGGCTACGACGTGGGCACGCCTGCGGGCCGCAAGGTCGTGTTCCTGGGCGACCTGGTGGACCGCGGCCCCGGCGTGACGGACGTCCTTCGGCTGGTGATGGGGATGGTGGAGGCGGGCACGGCGCTGTGCGTGCCGGGCAACCATGAAATCAAGTTGCTCAAGAAGCTGCGTGGCAAGGACGTGCGAGTGGGGCGCGGCCTCGCGATGACGCTGGAGCAGCTGGAGCGCGAGCCGCCCGGGTTCTCCCAGGCGGTCGCCGACTTCATCGAAGCCCGCTCTCCGCACTACGTCCTGGACGATGGCCACCTGGTGGTGGCGCATGCGGGCCTGAAGGAGCCCATGCACGGCCGGGACACCCCCGAGGTGCGCGACTTCGCCCTCTACGGAGAGACCACCGGCGAAGCGGACGCCTACGGCCTGCCGGTGCGCGCCGACTGGGCGCAGCAGTACCAGGGCCCGGCGACGGTCGTGTACGGACACACCTCCGTGCCGGAGGCCGAGTGGGTGAACAACACCGTCTGTCTGGACACGGGCTGCGTGTTCGGAGGGAAGCTGACCGCGCTGCGCTATCCGGAGCGACAGCTCGTCTCCGTGCCGGCACAGCGCGAGTACTGGAAGTCACGGAGCCACGCGGCGCCGTGAGTCCCTTCAGGCCGCCGCGGCGGTGACGCCGGTGCCCAGGCTGCGGCGCGCCGCCTCCAGGCAGTCGTCCAGGAAGCGCAGGTAGCAGTCCAGCCCGCGCGCGCCGAACGCCGCCAGCCGCCGGCCTTCCTCGGGGTGGGTGCTCAGGAGCCCCTCCATCATCCGCTCGTTGAGCGCGGTGTGGCCCACGTCCACCTCCGCGTGCTCGCGCAGGAAGGTGAGCGTGTCCAGCGTGCCCTGTCCCAGCACCTCGCGCACGCGCGCCAGGATGCGCGGCACCAGCACCACCGCCAGGTAGCCCACTTCGTACTCGATGGCCGCCTGTCCCAGCGGCAGGTCGCCGGTGATGGCCTCATCGTGCACCTGCCGGTACTCGCGCATGGCGGCCGTGGGCGCCTGGGCGACCAGCGCCTCCGCGTCCATCGCTTGCGTGTGGCTCGCGTTCCACTGCTCCGTCAACACGCGCGCGTCCTGGAGGGTCATCAGGTGGTGGCCGGCCTCGTGCTTCGCGTGGGTGATGAGCTGCCGGCCCACCTTCTCCTGTCCCAGCGCGATGCAGCGCTCACCGGCGCCGCGGATCCACCCGTCCACGGGCTCGGTCATGTACGCGCCCCGGGCGGACCACTCGATGAGGAAGCGCGCCATCAGGTCCGGCGAGATGTCCGGCGACAGGAGCGTGCGCACGACGGCGTCCGTCTCCAGGCGGGCTCGGGTTTCCTTCACGTGCGGCAGGTACTGCGTCTGGATGAGGCTCATGACAGCTCCTTCTGGGGATGGGAGAGCGGACGGGGTGCCGTCTGCTCGTGGAGGTGCTCCAGGAACTCGGGAGCGAGGTCGGCGGGGATGAGCCACAGGAAGGGCTTCGCGTCGGGGGCGGCGTCGTGCAGGCCTGCGGCCTCCACGTCGCCGGCCTCCTCGGCCAGGAAGGTGAAGCTGTCGCGGCCCCGGTGCGCGAACCAGCGGCGCGCTCCGTCCATCAGCGCCGGGTAGGCCTGTCGCGCTCGCGGCGACAGCGCGAACAGCCGCACGGAGTCCAGCAGCCCGAAGGGGTTGGTGCCGGGCGGTCCCGCCTCCAGGACGGCCACCGCCACCGGCTTCGCGCCCTCGCGAGCGACCAGCAGGCGCCGCTCACGCTCCAGCCCCACCGTCTGCCACTCCCGAGCCGCGTCCCGCAGGTCCAGCGTCTCCAGGCGCAGGTCCAGCGCCTCCGCGTAGCAGGCGGGGCGGGTGAGGGCGATCCGCTCCACCAGCAGCCGCCGCTCCGCCTCCGTCGCGGGCCCCACCTCCAGGCCCGTCCGCTGTGGGGCAGGGGGATGACCGCACTCGACGTCAATCATTCGCAGCGGCAGGAGCAACGTCCGCCCCGTCGCCGCCATCCGGTCGGCGAAGCCGACGTGCGCGCGGTACGTGAAGGGCACGGTCGACTCGATGTACGCCGCGAGCCACCTGAACCCGCTGTCCCGCTGCGCATGCTCCACGCAGTGCACGTACACGTCGCGCAGCATCTGGCCCTTGAGGCGCTCGAACCGCGTGGCGTCCTGGCGCCGCGCCAGCTGGTGCACCATCCACAGGGAGCGGTACGGCTTCATCGCGGAGAGCGTCGCCTCCACGCCGCGCTCCGAAGGCCACACCACCTCGGTGAGGACCGCGCCCTTCGAACCCGCCTGGCGGCCCAGCTCGACGAAGCTCCGCCGCCGCGCCTCGAAGTCCTCCGCGGACCGGCCCGCCAGGTTGAAGTAGCCGGAGTCGATGAACAGCCGCCAGTGCTCCTCCGCCAGGGCCCCATCGGTGCGCGTCGCCGGATGGAGCACCCGGGCCACCAGCGCCTGCCATCGCTCCGCATCCTCGAAGGACAGCGGCGTCACCTGGAGCCCGCACTGGAGCTCACCGTCGGCGCGCTCGGACACATGGCGCACCTCACCGCGCAGCGACATGGCCTCGCCTCCTTCCGTGCGCAGCTCGACGGGCTGGAGCACCCGGCCCGGGGACAGCCGCTCTCCCGCGCCCAGCCGCAGTGACAGTCCGTGCGGGGACACGTCCACCGCCTCGCGCTCGCGGCCCAGCCAGCCGGGCAGCGGCAGCCGCACGCGCAGGTCCGCGGGGGCGCGAGCACGCCGGTGGGCCCGGCGGCGCACCTGGATCAACTGGCGCGGCGGCGGCGTCACCCAGGTCCCCGGCTCCACCGTCTCGCCGGACAGGAGCATCCGGTAGACGCAGCCGTGACCGGACACCTCCACCTCCCACGCGTCCGCGCCCGGCTCCACCGTCAGGCCGGACCAGTGGAGTCCTCCGCCTTCCGGCTCCAGCGTCTCCAGCCGCAGAGGCGACGCCGTGTCCCCCTGGCGCAGCAGGGCGGGCGAGCCCAGCGCGGCGGCGGCGGCGAGGATGATGCGGATGCGCTCGGGATCGGTGACGTCCCACCGGACACTCCATTCCAGGGCGGGTGCCTCGGACAACGGACGCAGCGGTGCGCGAGCGGAATGCGCTCCCACGATGACTCTCCAGGTGAATGACGGCGGGGGCGCGCGAATCACCCCGGGCTCCCGTGGATCCGCGCTTGAAAGGGATACGGGCCCGGCCCTCCGGGTTGGTCGTCGGATTCCCGGGACGCGGACACCGGCGGTGCGGTCCGCCGCTTTCTCGCTGTCTCACCGGACAGTGAAAACGCGCGAAACCCCCTGGGTTTCATGTGACAGCGGGGTGGCGTCACGGTGGGAAAGGTGCGTGCGCCCCGGGACGGGCTTACCCTGAGTGCCCCATGTCCCTCCGCAAGGACTTCATCGAGCGAGCTGTCGAGCAGTTCGCCGCCGCCATCTCCAGCATCCTCAAGGCCCGGAAGGAGAAGCGGTATGGGGACGCGCGCAACCACATCCGCGACACCGCCCTCACCGTGCTGGGCATGGAGTACGGCGCGCTCGTCCTCGCGGACGCCGAGTCCTCCTCGCGCCTGCTCGGCACCGCCGCACGCACGCGGATGCTCGCGAAGCTGGTGCGCGAGGACGGCGAGCTGATGCGCGAGCAGGGGGACCCCCTCACCGCCGACTCGCGCTTCCTGCTGTCGCTGGAGCTGTACCTGGAGGCCATCTCGCTCGGCCTCAACCCGGACACCGCGGACGCCACCGCCATCGCGGAGCTGCGCACCCTCATTGATGTCACCGCGCTGTCGGAGCGGCACCAGCGGATGCTCTCCCAGGCCTGACGAGGCGCGGCGCGCACGTTCGCGCACCCGGGCCGTGGCAATCCCTGCCGTGTGCATGGGTCGGGTTTGCGACACAGCAAGCTGGGGAGATCCATCGCTTCCGATCAAGCAATGACACGGTGACGCCCCCCGCCTTGCCCTGGCTTCCAGGTTTGCGTCTATCCTTGCCGTCCATTCGTCACGCAACACCGGGGGGGTGCGCGTGTCCTTTGTTCGGTTTCCCGAGAGCGTTGTCTCTTGTCGCAACCTCGTGGGCGGAGAGTGGGTCTCTCCCGCCGGAGCGTCCGCGCAGGAGGTCCGCAGTCCCTACACAGGCGCGCTCATCGGCCGCGTGCCGCTGACGACGGCCTCCGGTGTCGCCCAGGCGGTGGAGGCCGCCAGGGCCGCCGCGCAGGGCTGGCGCGTCACCCCGCTGCGCGAGCGCACCCAATTCCTGCAACGCTTCCGCGCGCTGCTGGAGTCGCAACTGGAAAGGCTCTCGCACCTGGCCGCCAGTGAATCCGGCAAGACGGTGGCGGAGGGCCGCGCGGGCTTGCTCAAGGGATTGGAGGTCTGTGATTTCGCCCTGTCGCTCCAGAACCTGGACAGCGGCGCGCACCTGGAGGTGAGCCGGGGCGTCACCTGCGAATACCGCCGCGAGCCCCTGGGCGTCGTCGCCGGCATCACGCCGTTCAACTTCCCCGCGATGGTGCCCCTGTGGCTGTTCCCCATCGCCGTCACGGTGGGCAACGCCTTCATCCTCAAGCCGTCGGAGAAGGTGCCGCTCACCGCGACCGCGCTGGGAGAGCTGATGGTGGAGGCGGGCTATCCGCCCGGTGTCTTCTCCGTCGTGCACGGCGCGAAGCCCGCGGTGGACGCGCTGCTGGAGCACCCGGACGTGAAGGCGCTGGCCTTCGTGGGTTCATCCCCCGTCGCGCGGCACGTCTACGTGGAGGGCAGCCGCCACGGCAAGCGCGTGCTGGCGCTGGGCGGCGCGAAGAACCACCTCATCGTCGTGCCGGACGCGGACCCGGACCTCACGCCGCAGGCGGTGGTGGACTCGTTCACCGGCTGCGCGGGCCAGCGCTGCATGGCGGCCAGCGTGATGCTCGCGGTGGGTGACGTGCAGCCGCTGGTGGACGACCTGGTCCGCCGGGCGGCGAGGCTGGAGGTCGGCCCGGGCATGGGTGCGCTCATCGACCGGGGCGCGGTGGACCGGCTGGAGACGGCCATCGCCAAGGCCCAGGCTGACGGCGCGCGCGTGCTGCTGGACGGGCGCGGCAAGCGGCCCGCGGGCGAGGCCTACGCGAACGGCCACTGGCTGGGCCCCACGGTGCTGGACGGCGTGCGGCCGGAGATGGAGGCCGCGCGGCGCGAGCTGTTCGGCCCGGTGCTGTCCATCGTGCGCGTGCCCACGCTGTCGGCGGCGCTCGCGGTGGAGAACGCGTCGCCCTACGGCAACGCGGCGTCCATCTTCACCACCAGCGGCGCGGTGGCCCAGTCGGTGGTGGAGGGCGCCAGGGCCGGCATGGTGGGCGTGAACGTAGGCGTGCCGGTGCCGCGCGAGCCCTTCTCCTTTGGCGGCACGGGCGAGTCGAAGTTCGGCCACGGGGACGTCACCGGACCGTCGAGCCTCGACTTCTGGAGCCAGCTCAAGAAGGTGACGCGCAAGTGGTCCGCGCGCACCGACGGCTCCTGGATGAGCTGACGCCGCGCGCCGGCGTCCCCCTGCCTCTCCCCCATTCCCAGACGTCTGACCTTTCCCGCGCCCCACAAGGAGGGTGCACCCATGGCTGACAAGAAGCCCGTCAATCACATCCGTCTCACGTCCCACCCCGACGGACAGGTGCCCGGAGTGCCGCTGCGCTGGGGCGAGTCGGAGCCGCTGCGCCGGGGCCCGGTGGTGGCCACGCTCTCCGACGCCGCGAACCGCAACGTCATCGGCACGCACTCGGGCGCGTACTCCATCTACCGCGCGCTGGCGGTGTCCGCGGGCAAGCTGCCGCAGGACCACAAGGCGGACCTGACCAACACCTCGCCCGCGGCGCAGGTGGGCCCGTACCCGTCGTGGAGCGACCCCAGGCGCATCGTGTCGCTGGACCCCTGGGGCGCGGTGGCGTCGCAGGCGTTCCGCGCCTACGCCGAGCAGGGCGTGGACTACCGGCCCACCATCGCCGTCACAAGGGCCCACATCAACATGCCGGAGGTGCGCGAGGCCATCGCCGCCGGGCGCCTCAAGGTGGACGGCGAGCTGGTGGCGGCCAACGGGGACGTGAAGGTGGTGAAGGCCGCGGTGGAGCCCGTCTGGTACCTGCCCGGCATCGCCGAACGCTTCGGCCTGACGGAGGGCGCGCTGCGCCGGGGCCTCTTCGAGCACACCGGCGGCATGTACCCGGAGCTCATCACCCGCCCGGACCTGCACGTCTTCCTGCCGCCCATTGGTGGGCTGACGTTGTATGTGTTTGGGAACATCGCCTCGCTGGCGGACCGGGACGTGCCGCTGGCGGCGCGAGTGCATGACGAGTGCAACGGCTCGGACGTCTTCGGCAGCGACATCTGCACCTGCCGGCCCTACCTGGTGCACGGCATCGAGGAGGGCGTGCGGATGGCGCAGCAGGGTGGCGTGGGGCTCATCGTCTACCACCGCAAGGAGGGCCGCGCGCTGGGCGAGGTGACCAAGTTCCTGGTCTACAACGCGCGCAAGCGCCAGGAGGGCGGCGACTCCGCGGCCACGTACTTCCACCGCACGGAGTGCGTGGCGGGCGTGCAGGACATGCGCTTCCAGGAGCTGATGCCGGACGTGCTGCACTGGCTGGGCATCACGCGCATCCACCGCTTCGTCTCCATGAGCGACATGAAGCACGACGCCATCGTGCGCTCGGGTATCGAGATTCTGGAGCGTGTGCCCATCCCGGACGGGCTCATCCCCGCGGACGCGAGGGTGGAGATGGAGGCGAAGAAGGCGGCGGGCTACTTCACGCGCGGGCCGGTGGCGGACGCGGGCGAACTGGCGCAGGTGAAGGGGAGGGACCTCGATGCTTGACGCGATCCGGGTGCAGGAGGTGTCCCCCACGGTGGCGTGGCTGCGCAGCCCGGCGGCCATCCGCGAGCGCTGTCACCAGGTGCTGGACCTGGGGCTCGCCGGCCGGCTGGAGTACTTCAAGGTGGAGCCGTCCCGGCTGCCCACGGTGGTGGACCGGGTGCTGGCGGTGACGCACGAGGCGTACCCCCGGCTGGACATCCCGGTGCACAGCCGCTGGCGCCACTTCGACGCGGGAGGGGTGCCCCGGCTCGCGCAGCTGGAGGCGAGGCTGGCCTCGCTGCCGCCGGAGGAGCGCGCCAGGGCGAAGGTGGACCTGGGCGTGGTGAGCGTGCTGCTGGACGCGGGCAGCGGCCCGGCGTGGCGCTACCAGGAGCCCGGGGGCGCCTCGTACGTGCGCTCGGAGGGCCTGGCCGTGGCGTCGCTGCGCATGTTCATGGCGGGCGGCTTCTCATCCGACCCCGACCGGCCGCTGCGCGCGGACGCGGAGGCCCTGAGCCGGATGACGCGCGAGCAACTGGAGCGCGGCTTCCAGGTGTCGGAGTCCAACCCGCTGCTGGGCGTGGAGGGCCGGCTGCACCTGTTGCAGGGGCTGTCGCGCGTGCTGCCCCGGCCGGGGTCCATGTTCGACATGCTGGCCGCGCACCGCCGCAGCGTGAGGGCCGCGGAGGTGCTGGGCACGGTGCTGGAGGTGCTGGGCCCCATCTGGCCGGGGCGCACGACGGTGGACGGCGTGAACCTGGGGGACGTGTGGCCGCACCCGGCGCTGGGCCCACCGGGCAGCGCGGACGCGCTGGTGCCCTTCCACAAGTTGTCCCAGTGGCTGGCGTACTCGCTGGTGGAGCCGCTGGCGGAGGCCGGCGTGACGGTGACGGAGCTGGACGCGCTCACCGGTCTGCCGGAGTACCGCAACGGCGGCCTCTTCGTGGACCTGGGCGTGCTGGTGCCGCAGGACCCGCGCCTGACCATGGAGGTCTACGCCCCGGGGGACGCGCCCATCGTGGAGTGGCGGGCGCTGACGGTGGCGCTGCTGGACCGCGTGGCCGCGCTGGTGCGCGGGCGTCTGGAGTTGACCCCGGAGGAGCTGCCGCTGGCGAAGGTGCTCCAGGGCGGGACGTGGACGGCGGGGCGCCGGGTGGCGGCGGAGCTGCGCCCCGGGGGCGTGCCGCCCATCCGCATCCGCAGTGACGGCACGGTGTTCTGAAACCCATACACGGAGGACGACGCATGGACTTCCCGAACTGCACGGTGGTGGATCATCCGCTGGTGAAGCACAAGCTGACGGTGATGCGCAGGACGGACACGAGCACGGCGGCCTTCCGGGCGCTGCTGGAGGAGATCTCCCTCCTGCTCGGGTACGAGGCGCTGCGCGACCTGAAGCTGCGCGAGGAGGAGATCGAGACGCCCATGGCGCGCACCACGGGCTGGGCGCTGGACGGCAAGAAGCTGGTGCTGGTGCCCATCCTGAGAGCGGGGCAGGGCATCCTGGACGGCCTGCTCCAGCTCGTGCCCTCCGCGCGGGTGGGCCACATCGGCCTGTACCGCGACCCGGAGTCACTGGGCGCGGTGGAGTACTACTACCGCGTGCCCGCGAACCTGGAGGACCGAGACGTCATCGTCTGCGACCCCATGCTCGCGACGGGCAACTCCGCGGTGGCGGCGCTCCAGCGCGTGAAGCGAAGCCGCCCGGGCTCCCTGCGCTTCGTGTGTCTGCTCGCATGTCCGGAGGGCCTGACGAACCTGCGCGAACACCACCCCGACGTGCGCGTCTTCACCGCGGCCATCGACGACAAGCTGGACTCGCACGGCTACATCCTGCCCGGCCTGGGCGACGCCGGAGACCGCCTCTTCGGTACGAAGTAGGTCAGGGCACGTTCGCGCGAGACATGCCGCGTTGAGCCAACGCTGTTTCACGCCTTGGCTCTTGAGAACCGGGAAAGACGGATTTAAACGTTGAACGGTCTAAACGTTTTTGTCCATTTCCCGGGAGTCCAGGCATGCGCGCGTCGTGGCGGTCCACCTTGATGGCGGTGATGTTGGGCGCGGTCTTCGCGGAAGGAGTGGCGGCGGCGGAACCGGCGCCGGAGTCGCTCCGGCAGGAGGCCGGCGCGCAGCGCTGGACGGAGAACCTCTCCGAGGGAACGGGCACGTCGGAGCTCGTGGGCACGCGGGAAGGGCTGCGCTACGAACCCAACGCGGTGATGCGACGTCCTGAAGGCCTGAGCCGGCTCACGGGCCTCTTCGAGTTCCCCGCGCGCACGCTCGAGCAGCCCGTGGACACCTTCCGTCCGCGCGTCCAGGCGGCGGTGGGCCTGGGGCAGGGCGTCGAAGTGGACGTGCGCGTGCGGGTCCCCGGAGGCGCCTGGACCGAGTGGCGCACCGCCACCGGCGACGAGTCCGTGCGCCTGCCCCGCTCGGGCACGGAGGTGCAGGTGCGCCTGGCGCTCATCGCGGACGAGCGCGGCCGGGGCCCGGTGGTGCAGGGCGTGGAACTGGAGGGTTGGCGTGAAGGCAGCGGCACGGAGGAAGGACTCCAGACGCTCGCGCCGCTGACCTACCGCGTCTATGCGACCCGTGAGGGCCTGGTGGGCGGCACGACGGCGAACGGCCACGTCATCAAGAGCAACGACCGCTTCGTGGCGCTGCCGTCGCGGCGGGGGCTCGCGTCGAACGGAGGCTCCGAGTACCAGGTGCGCGTCTGTTATTCGAAGACGGCGAAGTGCGCGACGACGTCCGTCTGGGACGTGGGCCCGTGGAACACGAAGGACGACTACTGGAACCCGTCCAGCGTGCGCGAGATGTGGAAGACGCTGCCGCAGGGCAAGCCCGAGGCGCAGGCGGCGTACCAGGACAACTTCAACGGCGGGTTGGATCAGTTCGGCCGCCGGCCGTCGAACCCCGCAGGCATCGACATCGCGGACGGGACGTTCTGGACGGACCTGGGCATGTCGAACAACGACTGGGTGGACGTGACGTACCTGTGGACGTCCGGCGGCGGTTCGACGACGGGGCTGGTCATCGACAGCAACAACGCGAACAACGACCAGACGAAGGGCTACATCCAGCTCACGGGCACCAGCTGGGCGTCCTCCACGAACGTGGCGGGCTACTACGGCACCAGCTACCTGGTGTCCCCGGGCGCGGCGGTGTCGGAGCCGGCGACGTTCTGGTTCTATCTCTCCGCCGCGGGCACGAAGACGGTGGACGCCTGGTGGACGGCGGCGACCGACCGCTCCACGGCGGCGCCCTTCATCATCACGAACGCGTCCGGCACGCAGCTGGCGAACGTGAAGGTGAACCAGACGCTCAACGGAGCGAAGTGGAACACGTTGGGCACGTGGAGCTTCCCGGCGGGCTGGAACAAGGTCCAGCTGAGCCGCTGGGTGACGGCGGGGACCTACGTGGTCGCGGACGCCATCCAGGTCCGTTAGGGCTCATGGACGCACTGGAGGTCCTGGCGGTAGAACGGTGACTCGCCTCCGAGGAAGCCCTGCATGGCGTCGTTGCGCACCGTGATTCCGCCCCCCGTGGAGGAGCCCCACCTCTACACGGACCTCGCCTCCTGGTGGCCGCTGTTCTCGCCACCGGAGGAGTACGTGGAGGAGGCGCAAGACCTGCTCCCCATGTTGCGTCCGGAGGAGGGCCCCGGGCGCACGATGCTGGAATTGGGGTCGGGCGGTGGAAGCCTGGCCTTCCACCTGAAGAAGCACTTCACGCTGACGCTGACGGACCGCTCGCCGGAGATGGTCGCGGTGAGCCGGGCCGTGAATCCCGAGTGCGAGAACCTGGTGGGGGACATGACGTCCCTGCGGCTGGGACGCACGTTCGACCGGGTGATGGTGCACGACGCCATCATGTACGCGGTGGACCGGGACGCCGCGAGGGCCACGGTCCGCACGGCCGCCGCGCACTGCCGTCCCGGGGGCAGGGTGGTGCTCTTGCCGGACTGCGTGCGTGAGACCTTCGAGCCCCTCACCGAGTCCGGAGGTCACGACTCACCGGACGGGCGAGGCATGCGCTACCTCATGTGGACGTGGGACCCGGATCCGGATGACGAGACATTCGAGACCGCGTTCGCCTATCTGCTGAGGGAAGCGGACGGAACGGTGAGCATGTCGCAGGAGCGCCACCGCTTCGGCCTGTTCCGGCGTGACGACTGGCTCGAGTGGATGCGGGAGGCCGGCATCCCCGCGACGACGCGGCGAGACCCCTGGAACCGGGAGGTCTTCATCGGGGTCCGGGAGCCGGAGTGATGCGAGGGTGGGGGGCCCTGCTGCTGTTCATCCCGTTCATGGGGATGGCCGCGCCCGCGCGCGTGGAGCTCGTCTTTGGCGGGGACGTGATTCCGCACGGCGAAGTGAAGTCGGTGGCGAAGGCCCACGCGCGAAGCGGGAACCACGAAGGCTGGGACCACGTCTTCGGCCCCCTGTCGGACGTGCTGCGAACAGCGGACGTGGGCGTGGTGAACCTGGAGACGCCCGTCACGGCCAACGACAAGGCATTCACGAAGGAGCTGGTCTTCAACGCGCCGCCAGCGATGGCACAGGCCCTGGTGCGCGCGGGCGTGAAGGTGGTGTCCACGGGCAACAACCACGCAAGGGATCAGCACGTGGAGGGCCTGGTTGAGACGCTGCGTCAGTTGGACGCGGTGGGGCTGCGCCACACGGGCACGGGAGCCACGAAGGACGCGGCCTGGGAGCCGGTGTTCGTGGAGGTGCGAGGCATCAAGCTGGGCTTCCTCTCCTTCACGAGGAGCCTGAACGGCTTCAGCAACCCGAAGGAAGCGGACGCGCCGCACGTGGCGCTGTTGCCCTATCCGGAGCACGTCTCCCGAAGAGGGCTGAAGCCGGAGGAAGCCCTGGAGAAGGTGCGAGCCGCGGCAGCGAAGTGTGACGCGCTGTTCGTGATGGGGCACTGGGGGCGTGAGTACACGGAAGCGCCCAATCCCCAGGACCGGGCATTGGGGCAGGCCTTCCTGGAAGCCGGAGCGTTCGCGGTCATCGGGCACCATCCGCATGTGCTCCAGCCGCTGGAGGCGTACACGACGAAGTCCGGGCGCCGCGGCTTCATCGCGTACTCGCTGGGCAACCTGGTGGCGAACCAGGCGCGCTTCTACCGGCACGTGAAGGGGCAGCAGGGGAAGGAAGGGGACAAGCGGGACACGCTGCTCCTGCGAGTCGGAGTAACGAGGGCGGAGCAGGGAGCCCCGGTGTCGCTGGCAGACGTCTCGGTCCTGCCGGTCTGGATTGAAAACAACGCCCAGGGCCGCAAGGCAAAAGCCAAACGGAACATCCAACCGGTGCTCATCGACCGTGAAATCGAAGAGGTCTCAAGAAGGTTGGCCGCCCTGACCCAGCGCACCGCGACGCAGGACAAGGCCACCCGAGCGGAGCAGGCCGCCCTCGAGCAGCGCCTGGCCACCGCCCGTTACCGCCGCGAGCGCATCCTGAGAATGCTGCCCGCGGAGTTCCAGGTGGCCACCCCCGAGCTCCGGAGGCGGCACGACGGCGCCGTGGGGCTGACGGCTCAGACCGTGCCGTGAAGCGGCACGCGAGCAATGAGCTCCGCGAGCTGTCCCCGGCAGGTGGCGCAGCGCTGGCGGAACTCCTCGCTGAGGTCCTGCGAGACAATGAGCCTGTCCCAGTACTTCAGCGCATGGCCGGCGGCGTCGGCCCAGACATCCAGGGTGTTGGAGGTTGGAGCTGCGGGCCTGAAGGTCCGCTCGACCAGGTGCGCGCCATCGGGTGCGAAGACCATGGGCAGCATGTCGTAGAGCGGCGCGAGCCGGAACCGTCCTGACGCTTCCACGAAGCAGGAGACATTGCCGAGGTGCCGGTCGATGTTTCCGATGAGCTGGCCAAAGACATCCAACCAGCGGATCCGCCGGACGTCCTCCGGAGGAAGGCGACGCTCTGCGAGCAGCCGCAGCGACACCTCCGTCCAGTTCGTCCCCAGCCTGATGTATTCGTTATCAATGGCGCGCAATGACAGCAGTGCGCGCCTTCCGCGAAGACCGACGCGGTCGAACCGCTCGACCTCCAGGAACCGGTGGTCCCGCAGGTCGAACCAGCGCGCGGTCGCCGCGTCGATGCCCGCCGCGCGGACCGCCTCCAGTGCAAGAGCCTCGCTCGCGAGCAGGTCCCGCCATCGCTGTCCCGCCCGGCCTTCGCTCGCATCCGCGAACTTCACGAGCACATGCCTGCCATCGGCATGGACGGCGAACTTCGGCTGCTCACCTCCTGCGGAGGAACCCGCACCTTCCGCGAGGAAGCTCCTGGCAAGCTCAGGGTAGCTGTCGCGGTGGACCGCGTGGACCTGTGTGGCCAGGTACCGGTCCAGCGACTCCTGTCCCAGGATGAGGTCCCCCGTGCAGTCCTCCCCGCGCCGGGCCAGGGCGATGAGCACCTGATCCTCGTTCCAGTCCGTGGTGCGAAGGGGGAGCCCCAGGTCTGGATGCCGCTCATGGAACCCCCGGCCCATGTATCCCTGGGGGCTCATCTCCTCCACGAAGGGAGGCAGGCCTTCGAAACGCTCCCCGGGCCCGTTGGCCTGCTCCAGCCAGGTCCCGCCATTGGACAGGAAGTGGAGGGTTCCCGCGCGATGAAGCTGTCCCGCTTCGTCCACCCGATGGACGGGAACGCGGGTCCCCAGCTCCGGCAGGGAGCGCGTCCGCGCATACAGCGCACCCCGGGTCCGGCCCATGCGGCAGATCAAATCACCCGCGTCCCTGAGCCAACGCGACAGGGTCTGCTGCGAGACGCCGAAGTGCTCCTGAAGCGTCTCCACCCGGACGGGTTGAAGACGCTGGACGGCTTCCAGGAGCTGTCGGACGGGAGGTGCGGCCATGGGTAGATGGATGAGTAGATAATCGGGTGCATCAACGGGTGCAAATAGGCATGAACTCATGCAGTTGAGCGGGTGCGCACTTTATTGACGGGTAGATGTGCGCTGGCCCAGGAGGGCCTACCGCCCGGCTGCTCGCTCGACACAGGGCACGTGGAGTTCTTGCACACGGAAGGGCTCGCCCCCGCCACGAAGCCGGGCACCACGGCGACCGCGCACGGAACGCACTCTGGGACGCCGCGTCTTGCACGCCGGGTCCGGGCTGACGCATGTGGACGCTCCCCTCATCCTGGAGCGTTCGTGTCCCGTCCCCTCCCGTGGTTCCGCTGGAGTCCCCTGGCCCTGACGCTGGCGGCCTCGCTGTCCTGTGCCCCCATCGAGGACCTGGAGCCCCCGCCACAGCCAGCCACCCAGAAGCAGGGCGTGGACGTCCCGGGCTTCGCCGAACTGCACCACCACATGTTCGCCGAGGAGGCCTTCGGCGGCGGCTGGTTCCACGGCGGCGTCAACGGCACGCTCGACACCTGTGACGGCGGCTGGCCGGAGAGCGACCACGCCCGCGTCCGCATGGACCTGAGCGGCCTGCTCAACCTGTGTCCCAACTCCGGAGGCGTGGACCTGAGCGGCGTGCCCGTCCTGTCCCAGCTCTTCGGCGTCGCGGGCGCGGTGGGCTCGGAGTTCATCGGGAAGATCGAGGGCACGGAAGGGGACACCGGCCTGCACATGGGCCGCCGTCAGCCCGGTTCGGAATGGCCCCGCTGGGACACCATCGCCCACCAGCAGTCCTGGGGCGGGTGGCTCAAGCAGGCGCACGACGGAGGCATGTCGCTGGTGGTGGTGTCCGCCGTCAGCAATGGCTTCCTCTGCGAAGCGCTGCCCCCGCAGAACCGCAAGCGCGCCTGCGACGAGATGATGGACGTGGAGGTCCAGCTCCAGATGGCCCACGCCTTCGACGCGGCCAATGACTGGGTGGAGATCGCCCTGTCGCCCGCGGACGCGCGGCGCATCATCTCGCAGGGGAAGCTCGCCATGGTCCTCTCCATCGAGACCAGCAAGCTCTTCGGCACGAAGGACTGGCGAGCGGAGCTCAACCGCTTCCACGCGCTGGGCGTGCGCACGCTCCAGCCCGTGCACCAGCTGGACAACCGCTTCGGCGGAGCGGCCCCGCACAACGCCATCTTCCAGGCCGCGCAGTTCCTGGAGAACTGCCACATCGACACCGACTGCGGCATCACCGCCGCCGGCTTCACGCTGGGCTTCGACGTGGACGCCCAGTGCCGCAACGTGAAGGGCCTCACCGCGGACGGCCAGCAGCTGCTCCAGGCGATGATGGACAAGGGCATGCTCATCGACCTGGCCCACCTGTCGGAGAAGGGCGTGCGTGACGCCTACGCCGTCTCCCAGACGAACCGCTACTACCCGCTCTTCATCAGCCACGGCCACTTCCGCGAGGTGATGAACGGCAAGCTCGCCGGGAACGAGAAGACCACCCCCGCCTGGGTGGTGCAGCTGCTCCGCCGCACGGGAGGCATGTTCGGCCTGCGCACCGCGCACGACGAGACGCGCACGTACACGCCCGCGAACATCGCCAATGATTGTCAGGGCTCCAGCCGCTCCTTCGCCCAGGCCTACGAGTTCGGCCGCCAGGGCCTCAAGGTCCCCATGGCCTTCGGCGCGGACTTCAACGGCTTCATCCAGCAGACGCGGCCGCGCTTCGGTCCCAACGGCGCGTGCTCGGCGGGCTTCCAGGCGGAGGCGGACGCGCAGGCCCACCAGCAGGAGCTCGAAGCCCCGGGCCGGCTGGGGACGCCGTTCGACGAGCAGGGGCTCGCGCACGTGGGCCTGCTGCCCGACCTGCTCCGCGACGTGCGCAACCTGGGCGCGGACACCACGCCGCTGGACCGCTCGGCGGAGGTGTTCATCCGCATGTGGGAGCGCACCGCGAGCAGCGCGCGCACCGGCATGGCGGACCCCGCGCTGGACGTCGACACGAGCGGCATCGCGCCGTGGGTGCCACCGGACGAGCGTGAGAAGGCCTACCCCACCGTGTGCGGCAAGGCCTACGCGCCGGACTCCAAGACGCTGAACCAGGGCTGCCGCTTCGACGACGAGTGCCAGAGCGAGCAGTGCACCTCCGTGCTCTGCGCCACCTTCGACGGCCGCTGCGTGTGCAACGACGACGGGGACTGCGGCGCGTCCCGCTACTGCCAGAACGACATCCCGGGCAACCCCAGTGACAACGACTGCGTGGACCGCAAGACGGACGGCACGTCGTGCAGCCGCGACGGCCAGTGTCTCTCCGGAGCGTGCGGAGGCTGCTTCAACGCGGTGGGCTGGTGCTACACGCCGCGCTCCAAGGCCTACGGTCAGACGTGCAAGTCGGACCGCGAGTGCACCACGGACCGCTGCAGCGCGGACTGCTACGTGAACCCCACCGGCAGCTGCCTGTGCGACAGCGACTCGCACTGCGGCACGAACCAGTTCTGCGGGTGGGGGCTCAACTCCGGCAAGTGCATCAACAAGCGAGGCCGGGGCGCGGCGTGCTCCAGCGATCGCGAGTGCGCGTCCGGCACCTGCCGCTGGTCGTTCACCTGCAAGTAGCCGTCACGGGCGCGGGGCTCAGCCCTTGAAGCTCCCGCCCTTGCTGAGGAACTCGACCTGACACGACTGGCCCCCGCTCACCCGGGGGCGCTCCCGAACGGGCCGGGGCGGACGGCCGAACACGCGGTCCGTCATGCTCTGGTGACGCTGGGACTCGGACGGCCACGTCACGCCGAACACCGTCTCCCATTCCTTCTGGATGCGCTTCGCGGCGGTCTCGAACTCCAGGGAGATGGCCTCGCTGCGCTCGAGCGCCTGTTCAATCCGGCCCACCATGTCGGACTGGAAGCCATTGGTGTTGCCGGGCTGGACGCGCACCCACAGCAGGAAGTCGGTGATCATGTTGGCGAACGTGGGCGTCATGTCGTACCGCGCCGCCAGGAACGCGGCGATGTCGTCCGGCATGGCCGCGAAGTAGTTGAGGTGCAGGTCCGTCTTCCTGCCGCGCGCGTCCGAGTACGCCTCCACGTGCGAGTTGTAGGCCTTCATCACGGCGCGGATGCCGCCAATCTGCCGCACGTCCAGGACGGCGCCCACCTGGTGGTAGACGCCGTACTTCAGCCGCCGGATGTACTTGCTCGTCGGCGGCAGCGCCGCGATGGAGGCCGCCCCCAGGATGTCGACGTAGCCGCCCGCGGGGTTGGGCTTGCGCAGTCCCAGGATGCCGTCATAGCGCTCGGTGGGGGACCGGGGCTGGTAGAGCACGAAGTTGCGGTCGGGGATGGGCTCGAAGTCCGTGTCCTTGATGGGCGTGCTGACCAGCCCGCTGTCCGTGAGCAGCTTCTGGACGCCCGTGGGGCCCACGCGCGCGTCCTGCCCCAGCGCGTACACGTAGAAGTCGGCGTCGAAGGCCATGTTGCTCCGCGCCGGGAACGCCCCTTCGGCGGGCTGCTTCACGGAGGTGATGCGAACCCCCAGGCGCCCGTCCTTGTTCATCACGATGAGGCCCGTCACGTCCGTGTAGTAGTGGTTGTCGTCGCCCAGCCGCCCACCGCTCGCCAGCAGATCCACGAGCGTCAGGGGCGTGTCTGGCAGCACCTGGGCTCCGCCGCGGGTGAGCCACACCACGTTCATCCCGTAGTTGAAGGACTGTTGCACCGCATCGATGGCGGCGTTGCCCCCGTGGACGACGACCGTCTTGCCCTCGAGCGACTCATGGTTGGGGCCAAACCCGTACGGCACCATCCGCATGTACGCATCGAGCGAGAACACCCGGGGGTTGTTCTCCGGCCGGGGCCAGATGTGGATGCCGTCCTCCGGCGTGGGGACGCGCTCGGCCCCGTTGCCCATCATCAGGAGGATCTTGTTCACCCGCAGGGTGCGCTCCTCCGTTCTTCCATCCGGTCTGGCGACGACGCCCGACACCTGGTAGCCCCCGGTGCCCAGCGCTTCAATCTTCCGGACCCATCCCACGAGGAAGGTGAGCCCGCGCTCGGTGCGCGCCTGGGAGAGGATCTCGCTCTGCTCCGCGTAGAAGTCCTCGCGCCGCATCAGCGCCGTGGAGTGCACGCGCTGGTTCTTCACGCTGTTGATCCACGAGCTCTGGCCCAGCGAGTAATCGCGCCCGCGGCCGAAGCGCTCGGACGCCACCGGATGGGTCATCCACGGGTTCAGGCTCGTCCAGACGACGTGGTCCCTCAGGTCCGGCCGGGCGTTGTAGGTGTGCAGATAGAACGTCGCGCTCGGTCCCTGCCCGACGACGCAGACGTCGAAGTCCATTGGCATTGGCCCTCCCGGGGCATGCGGCGGGAGAGGCATCCAAGCAAGGACCATTCCCCGACCCACGCCCGGTGGACCGGCGTGAGCCGCGGGGCTCGCGTCTGCGCGGAACGCCTATGCGTCCGCCTGGGACGCCGGAGGCTCTGGAGGCTTCGGTGGCGCCGCATGCAGGTCACGCAGCGCGACCACGCGGTCCAGCAGCGGCCCCCCCAGCTTCCTCCGAGCGATGCGCTGGGACGGATAGATGCCCCGGTGCCCGGTGAGCAGGTACGCCACCGTGGCGACGATGGCCACGTGGGGCAGCACGGAAGCGCCCACCAGCTCCACCGCCATCAACGACAGCGCGAGCGGAGTGTTGGCCGCCGCCGCGAACAGCGCCGCCATGCCCACCGCCGCGCCCAGGTCCACCGGCAGCCCCAGCAACCGCGCGAGGACGTTGCCCAGCGCCGCGCCAATGAAGAACAGCGGAGTCACCTCGCCACCCAGGAACCCCGCGCCCAGCGTCACCACCGTGAAGACGAGCTTCCACGCGAACGCGCCCCAGGGCAGCGACGCGTCCTCGAACGCGCGCAGGATGCCGGGCACGCCCAGGCCCAGGTAGTCGCTGGTGCCCGCGAGCTTCCAGAGCCCCACCACGCCCAGTCCGCCCAGCGCCATGCGCACGGGCAGCCAGGGGACGCGGCGCTCCAGGACCCGCTTCAGCCCATGCGTGCCCTCGATGAAGGCCACCGCCACGCCCGCGATGCCCACCGCGAACACCAGCCACCGGCCCAGCACGGGCAGCGTCAACGCCAGCACCTGGGGTGACGGATACGCGGTGTGGTGGATGCCCAGCCCGCGAGTCACCAGGTCGCCCACGACGGCCGCGGTGAGCGCCGGCAGGAGCGCCTCGTAGCCCAGCCGGCCCACGCACACGACCTCCAGCCCGAACACCGTGCCCGCCAGCGGCGTGCCGAACACCGAACCGAAGCCGCCCGCGATGCCCGCCGCCAGCAGCTCGCGCCGCGTGTCCGGCGTCACGCGGAAGCGCCAGGCAATCTGGTCCGCCAGGCTCGCGCCCATCTGCACCGCGGTGCCCTCGCGTCCCGCGCTCCCGCCAAACAGGTGCGTGAGCACCGTGCCCAGCAGCACCATGGGCGCCATGCGCAGGGGAATCACCGCGTCCCCCACGTGCACCGTGTCCAGCACCAGGTTGTTGCCGCCCCGGATGGACGCACCCCACCGGCCGTACACCGCGCCCACGACGAGCCCCGCCACGGGCAGCGCGTACACCAGCGACTCATGCGCCAGCCGGAACGCCGTGGCTTCTTCGAGCAGCGCCAGGAACACCGCGGACGCCACGCCGCACACGCCCCCCACGATGGCGCCCAGCAGCAGCCACTGACCCAACGCTCGGGCACTCCGGGAGAGGTTCATGTCCGCGCACTCTAGCCGTGAAACAATGCGTCAATTCGGAGCGTCGCGTCAGCGAAGGACACGCCATTCTGACGCGCCGTGGCGGAATTCATGTTCAACATGGAATACATATTGCGGGGTTAATTCTGGTCTGAGGAGTGATTCCAGAATCAAACCCGTGTACCGTGCGCGGCCTCTCCCCATTGCCGGGGCGGGAACCCCCTACCTCTTCAGGAGCCGGTATGTCCGTTCGTCGCAGCGGGCTGTCCCTCGCCGCCGTCCTCGCCGCCACCACCCTCAGTGGCACCGCGATGGCCAGCACCATCAACCAGAACACGTCGTGGACCATCAACCGCTCGGCGTCGCAGACGTACCGGGTGGTGGCCTACGGCGACTCCATCTTCGCCGGCTACAACGGCGGCATCAGCAGCGTGGCGCGCCGTGCGGCCCCGGTGGTGGAGGGTGAGTACGCGGCGAAGAAGTGGGGCACGAACGTGGAGGTCATCCGCCGCACGAAGTCCGGCGCGAAGGCGGACGACATCTACAACAACAAGATCGTCTCCGAGCGCTCGTACATGCAGGACGCCAGGACGCGCGTCGTGATGTTCGAGATGTGCGGCAACGACTACCTGCAGGCCCGCAGCGCGTTCACGGACCAGACCGGCACGTGCAACTACAGCGGCCTTCAGAACGCGCTGGCGACCTGCACCACGTACATGGAACGTGGCATGCAGACCATCAACCAGTACGCGACCACCGCCAAGGTGAAGGTCATCTCGAACATCTATTACCCCGGCTATGACGCGGACAACGTGCTGACGGCCTGCACGGACGCGACGACGGGCCAGAAGGTGAACAAGCAGCAGTACTTCCTGCCCCTCCTGGCGCGCAGCAACTGGCGCGCCTGCAACCTGGCGGCGAAGTACGGCTTCAAGTGCGCGGACGCCTTCGCGGAGATGATGGCCGCGGACTACGACCGCAACGGTGACGGCCAGGTGGACTCCGCGGCCATCGCGTACCGCGCCGGCGAGACCGAGGACGCCTACGTGCAGCGCATCAGCGTCACCCTGCGCAGCACGCTGCGCGACGCGAACGGCCACCTGGCGAACAGCAGCACCAGCTACGACTACATCCAGTCCGACAACACGCACCCGACGTACACGGGCTCCACCATCAGCGTGAACATCTTCTCCGGCTCCGGCTCCGGCTCCGCGGCGCCGTCCTACACGGACGCCCAGGTTGTCGACGGCAAGAACCCGGACTGGAACAAGTTCGGTCACGAGCGCATGGGCTGGAGCCTGTCCACGTTCGACCCCGCGACGCCGTGAGCTGAAGCGGCATCCGCAGGGCCCAGGGCCTCCGACCCGTGAAAAGGTCGGGGGCCTTCTTGTGTGCGGAGCCGCACGGCGCCCAGGAGCCCGCCCGTCCGGCCACCGTCCTCGGAGCACAAAGGAAGCTGCCTCGCTCCACGACCCAGCAGGCTGCTGCCAGGAAGAAGGGGTTCACATCGTGGGCCCGCGCGTCCATATCCCCGGCGGCTGGGGACGAATGATCAGGCCCGGCTCAACCAGGGTTTGACGTCGCCGAACCGAAGCGTTAGACACTGGCCCCCCGCGCAACGAACCGCTGGCCCCCGGGCCTAGGAGAGTCAGCGCGGGGGACGAAAAGGATCGACGAAGGTTGTTGATCCCGAACGCGGCGAAGAGGTAGAAGCCGCGCCCCGCCCGAACGGCTCCGAACGAAGCAGCTCGGAACGCAGGGCGGACAGCAGCAAACGGTCGCCACCAAAAATGGTTGATCGCGGATGCGGTGGTGGTACAAGCCGCGCCCCTCGCTTCGAAGCCCGCGCACTGGCGCGGAAGGCACTTCGGAGAGAGCGCAGGGCCGACAAGAAAATAGGGCAGTCAACGAGCGGGTTGACAGCGAACGCGGCGAAGAGATAGAAGCCGCGCCCCCACCGAAGAGAAGCAGTCCGGCAGGCAACACACGGACGGCAAGCGGTGAAGGAAGCTGACAGCAA